>JAHEJI010000008.1 GCA_024638965.1 Planctomycetaceae bacterium | reverse complement strand
ACTGATATGAATTCCAACCCCTGTCCTGCATCGAGCGTTCGCTCCCGGTCAGACGGGTGAATTCAAATCTGAAGTGCAACGATGTAGGCACAAGCGAAAACCCCGTGCACTTCAAAAACTGGAACGATTCCTGGCGATTCAATCAAACGACCGATTTGTAAACACCTACGCAAAATCAATGCGTTGATTATCGGTGATCAATATACTTACTAAAGACGAATCGGCCGCCCACGGTATTTAGGTGGCCATTAGGCTGGAATCGCAAAACTTCCATCGTCGCGTCCAGCTTTGTTTGGCCATCGAAATCCATTACCTGCACAATCAGGTATTTGCATCTGCTGTCCAATTTCTTGGCAACGAATAATGCCAGACCACGGCTGGACATGTCGCGAGTGATCGCGTCGAAGGTCTCGTCGACAGGTTTCATGTCGTCGCCTACGGGCGTGACGGTCACGGGCAAACTAACCGGATAACGCTCTTCACATCGTCCATCTAGGTTTGGATCGTACTTGCGGCTTTCGGACATCCCTTCGATGTTCTGGCCCAGGAGATCCAAAATCGTTGTATGCGCAAACGAGTTTCCGGGATCCCAAGTGTGGGAACCGCCAAGTTGATGATCATTGTCCACATATTGAAAACATGAGCCACTGATGTACCAGTGCATTCCACAGGGCCGGCACCAGGTGCACGACATTGGAAGGGTCACGGCAAAGCCACAACGATACTGAATTGCCATGCTGATTGTTTCTTCTGTGCGAAATGGTCTCTTGTGCAGTAGCCCGACACCGTTCCGAGAAAACTCGAGTGTCATCGCTGGTACGCTCAAATTGTCACGACCGTAATTGATTGTGACCTCTCGGTTGAATGGATAGCGGACGTGCTGACGGCGTTCCCATTTCGCACCGTTCTGTCCCGACAGTATGAGATGGCGGACGGATTCGTGCAGTTTGGATTCGGATAAATCCGCAGCTGTCATTTGAACATAAATCTCATAAACATTTACGAAGCAACAATGATCGACGTTCGGCGCCCACGCCGTGAAAAACTAGGCCGTTACAACGTTGAATTCAACCGCAATAATCCATAGCTATGGGCAAATTGCCATTTCAAGCGTTGAAGGCAACTGATTCTGCAAATCTTGCGGATAATTTCGAATCTTCGACCGTGTTTTACATGGTTAGAATAATCGACCGATTTAAGAATGAGAGTATTCTTCAACAGCCTGTTATGCGCCGAAGGCAGTTAACTGATCTGAGCCAGGACAGTCTTGTTACTCGCCGTTTCTGAAGAGGATTGGTTCGTACCTAACGGCAGAACCGCCAGACGATGAAACTCGATGAACTCAATAATTCGCATCCGATTTGGAAATAAAATCCGAGTTCATTGCAAAAATGACTCTGGCGATGACGTCGAAGGCTTTGCCGTGACAGGGTTCAATGGTCAACATCACAACCCCCGGCCTAATTGGGGCTGTCGTGATCAGACCAATACCCTTATTGGAAATGTCGCGGGTGATGCCGTGATGCAGATAATTCAACTCTTGAGCATCCTTTTGCTGAGGAGTAATCCCTACCGGCATCGTTACGTTCCTTCGTTCAATTTCTCGCCGATCGGAATCGCCGCTGATCGGTCGGTCTAGCATGTAGACTTTCTCAATTGTCTTGACGATAGAATGAACTTCCTCTTTCGACCGATAATTTGGATCGGCTTGTGGCTTCGATGTCATATCATCCATGGAGCACGGTGTTTGCTGCTGTCGATTAAAAAATGAACCAGATTTTTAACCAACGATTGTCCCATTTCCGACCTCCGATTTGTTTCGCGCTTTCAGGTCTTTCCGGGCTTGAACTGTTTTGCTTCGTTACCCAAGGCGTCGTTCCATCCGCCTCCGGCGAACTTCACTCTGCATTGGGCTGATAGCTTGTTGCCCCGTTCGGGGCGAAAACAAATATAAACCAGTGACGCCAGTCCCGGTGTTGTTAGGTACAGATCGGCTCGAAGGTTCCGAAACCTGTTAGCGCAACGGCAAAGCAGCAAGTGAGTCATCGTTCAAAATCGAACCCCAAATTGCTAAAGTCGATGTGCTCGGGGATCTCAATCGAATTGGATATCCATCACCACCTGAATCGCGATCGCCCGACAAGAAGAATTTTATTCCTCGTTACGATCAACTTCGCTGAATGAGCTGTACATGATTCGCAATCCGACCAGCAAGGCCGCAATCAGGACGGCGATCGCGTTCACCGTAACAACGATCTTCCATTGAACGCTCGACGGTTCAATTCCTGTCTTATTGATCAGTATCTGCGTGCCGAAGAAGTTGTACATCGGTATGAGCATCAACACGGCCAGCAGCATTTGCGTTCCCCACGAAAATGCACGACCAAGCTTGGGCGCGTTAATTGCAATCGCGGCGATCGGCACCCAAAGCAGAAGCGCGTCATAAGCCTGATGATAAATTGAAGTCAAAATGATCAGCATCGCCAACATCCCGCTCCGGCTGATCGCGCCGACGCGTTGAGACTTGTTCCGCTCAAACAGCATACAGATGGCGCCAAAAAGGATCGTTAGCACAGGTATCCACACATTCAAATTCCATTCCGCCGGGACTTCCGTCCATCTGGGAATCACCGAATACGCGTCGAGACGCGTCCAACTCGTGGCCACCTTCGGTATCTCAGGATGTTCGGCTGCTGCGAAATATTGTGCATGAATTTGTTCCACGAACGACTCCAGGCCGCCACAGTTCGCCGCAATGCTCACCACCACGATACAACTTGCCAGCCCCGACAAAATCACTCCCCACACGACGGCCCGAAAATCGCCGCGGAAGAACATCAGGATCGCCAGCGGAATCGCATACGTCGGTTTGCAACTGGCCAACATCAGCCCGACGCCCGACAGAAATGGATATTCGTCCGCGTATTCCAACGCCCATAAACAACCAAGCACATGCAGCAACGTAATCTGCATCCCGTAAAAATTCAGCAAGCCCGGCCGGCAAAAAATAATCAGGGCAGCGAGGATGGCAACCGAACCAAAACGAAACGAATTGGAAACCCTGGAAAATCGAAAAATCAACACGCAGATCCAAATTACCAAGGCAAAATTGGATGCGGCGAATGCAATTTCCGAGTACTTCAGCTGCAGGAATCCGAACGGCGCGTGGATCAAAAGAGTCGTTGGCGCAAACAACGGGAATCCACGACCATCTGGATGAAAACTCTGATACTCGGCGGAGTAAGGATTTACACCCGTCAAAAACGCCCTTACCGGATAATAGACGGCGTTATGAAAATCGCGGAAGCCCTGATTTGAATCAAATCGAGCGTCAACAATTTCACCCGGAAGACTGTGCTGATAGTAAGCACGTGCACAAACGCCCCCAATCACAGACGCAAGAACCAGGAAACCGATCAAGTTCAAGAACCAGACTTTTGCGCTCGCATCGGATTGTCGTTCCTTAAGATTCAATGGATCAAACTAATTCGAGTTGGGTCAATTATGTTAGCGTTAGAAATCTATTTTCAAGATCAGTCTCTGAGTCTCACCAATCCAGCTACAATCATAATCTGAATTGGGTGCAACAAGCTTATCTCTATAGAATTGGCAAAAAACCCGCGTTCACGTGGTGGGAGATTCAACTTCGGCCTAATTTAGGTTGATAGTGAAGTTCCCACCGCGTAAACGCGGGGACGTCTCACGAGGCAGGCGAGTTGCACCCATCTGAATTCTCACGAATCCAGCTACGATCACGAATTTAGCTGCGGCAATCGTTGTCGGGATTAGTTGGCTTCTGCCAGACTGCCTGAAATTCCAATTGTCGCGGTCGAGACCGAGCGATCGGCAATCGAAGAATCAGATAGACTCTTGGCGTGCTCACGCAGTGTAACGACTTTAAAATGCTCACAGAACATTCCAACTATCTCTGAAAGCAGCTGAATTTTCTTTTCAGCCGGTTGGTCCATTGCCGGAAAAAACGACAAATCCCGATCGTCTTCAGCGCCAAGAAAATCCAACGGGTGCAACAAGAATGAAGGCTGAACACGAAAAGCCCAGCACATTTTCAAAGTCTTCCAAAAATACATTTTCGCAAGCGTTTTCGAAAATTTCCCCAGGTATAACAAATAGCTCGCATGGATCGGAATCTTGAAAATCGGCATCGTCGTAACCGGAATTTCAATCAACCGCTCCGCACCCGTGCTCCAGGAGTAAGGTTGATTGGATTGCAATCCGTTTCGCCAGGTTCCGAACAAAGACTTTCGTTCTTTTTTCTGTTCCGGCGACAGTTTAGATGTGGTCAAGTAATACGCCCGCGCCAGAGGGCCCAAAAAAGTTGGAAATGTTGTGCAGTCGTATTCGTAACCGCGGCGAATCAACGCCTTCAATACCTGGTCCGACAAACTGAAACCAGGGCCCCGAAAACCAACCGTTCGTTGTCCCGTCGCTTCAAAAATTGCGTTTTCGCTATGCTCGAGTTCCTCATCAAGCTCTTCGGGTGTGTACAAATGCAACCATGGCTCATGATGAAAAGAGTGGTTACCAATCTCGTGCCCCGCTTCGGCAATCCATAAAAGTGGTTCCTTGTTTTTTTCAATCACCGCGTCCTGTCCCACGACAAACACGGTAATGTGGAGCTTTCGATCAGAAAGAAATTCAAGTACTCTGGGCACGACGAGATCCAGGTAGCTGGGAAAGGAATCCCAATCTGGATCTCCATGCGTTTTCAAATAGGTCCACTTGTTGTCAAGATCGAGCGACAAGCTCGCCAGTGGTTTAGTTTGGTACTGTTCCATCCCATGAATCTCGAAGTTCTCTGACGTTGAGTTCGATGTCGACGGAGTACGTGCGACCACAAGAGGGACAAGAACGATCTTCTTCCGGTGAACTGTTTTCAATATCGGCGAATCGTTTGACGAGTTGTCCACAGCGACAAACGAAGCCGATACTTCGTCCTGGACTTCCAATTACCAGATGAAAATCTGGAACATCACGAGTGATGACACTCCCCATTCCGATCATGGCGAACCGGCCGATCGTCAAATTACAACCGATAATACAGCCCGCCCCGATGGTAGCTCCGGCTTTGACCGTCGTGAAACAGGTCTCTTCGTTTGGAGTTGAATCCTTCAGATGCAACAGGTCTGGCGTTGTCGCTCTGGGAAATCGGTCGTTGGTAAAGATGGTTCCAGCGCTGACCATGACTCCGTCTTCAATCGTAACGCCGTAGCAAATGTAGACGTTGGAGTTGATTTTTACGCGGTTTCCAATTTGCACTTCATAAGCGACGATCGACTTGCCGCCAATGATGCACTCGTCACCAATCTTGGCGTGATGGCGAACGTGGACATGGTCCCAAATGCTGGAACCGGAACCGATTTCGACTCCTTCCTCAATCATCGCGGTATCGTGAATTCTTACGTTTTTGTGAATCATCGTTTGTGACTCGGGAACGAATCAAACATCACCAGAAGTTCAACTGGTGATCAGGCTGATGCGTCGGTTGTTGGTTTTTGAATTTTTATGCTTCTATTTCCGCCACATAATCGACTTGTTGCCAATTGCTCGCGTGCATCGCCTGGTAAGCGGCTTCAACAATACAGACCGAAGCAATTCCGTCTTCTGGCGTAATAACGAGAGCTTCATTGGTCACAATCGCACCGCAAAAGTTTTCAAGTTGCTTGCGGAACGATTCCATTTTGTTGTATCCGGTGCCGAACTCGGTCCATTGCTTTTCACCTTTCATTTTCAACCGTGAACCGCGCCAGCCAACTTCAATGGTTCCTTCACTGCCATACAAACTGATGAAATACGGAACGTCCTTGTGAAGGCTCCAGGAAAGATCGATACAGCCAAGAGTTCCATGTTCCGAGCGGACAAAAACGTGAACCGTATCTTCGACAGGGAGGTTCTGAATCCTTTTTCCTTCCACAACGCGAATCTCGGCAAGGCTGCCCAAGAAGTATCGCATGATGTCAAGTGAATGGGTTCCGTTGTCGATTAAAACTCCGCCACCAGAAACTTCTGGATTCGAATTCCAGCGAGTCGACATGTCGACCTCGCCCGTAAAACAATTTTCGTAGAGCACGATTTCGCCGAGTTTACCTTCGTCGACCATTTGTTTCGCCTTGTTAACATCGTCGACAAACCGAAACTTGGAAGCCATGGTAAAGATCGCTCCACCTTCCCTGGCTGCCTTTGCCATCGCCACGGCGCTCGCCGAGTCAATGGCCAACGGTTTTTCACAAAGGACGTGAATACCGTTACTCAAAAAGCAAATACTCTGTTCGGGATGGTACAGCGGAGGAGTGGAAACAATGACGGCGTCGACCATGTCGGCCGCCTGCATGGCTTCGTGGCTGTCGAAAGGAGTTGCGCCATGCTCGCCGGCCATCTTTCGGGCAGCATCGATATTACAGTCCGCCACCGCGACGAGTTTTGAAGTCGGGATTTCTTTAAACGCAGCTGAATAAGCTTGCGCAATTCCGCCGGCACCGATTAGGCCAAACCGGATTGTTCGATCGTTTATCATGATGAATTCTCATTGTTGTGAATCTACGAACTCGCCGTCAGGAAAGTTAACTCAATTTTCTAACCGAATCCGAAATCGCTGAAGCAATATCGTCAACGTGCGGTTCGGTATACATCTCGTTCCAGGGCAATACCAGGATCGACTCAAGTCCCGCAAAGGTACCCGGATAGAGTTCGGGCGAATAGTCGCATGCTTCGGGGCGAGCATGTGTAAACGGGAAGCGGCTGTTTCCGAATGTGCGTTGGTCTCTCAAAACTTCGCACTGAAATGCGGGTTTTTGAATGTATCGAGGAGCGGAAAAGATACCGAACTCCTCTCGCAACGTCTTCGCCAGACCAATGGCGCCTTCCTCAACTACGGCCCCGTCAATATTCAAGCAGTATCTCCAATAAGTGTGAATTGAATTTTCTGAAACTCGTGGAGTTTTGACGCCGCGGAGGCCTTGTAGTTGATCTGACAAGGCGTCGGCCAATTTAATGCGGGTGTTTACCGAATCAGCCAGTTTTTCCAATTGAGCGAGCGCGACTGCCCCGGTTAGTTCGTTCATCCGGTAGTTGGGCGCTAGGAAATAGTGATCTGGATTGGGATCACCGTATCCCCAAGCCTTATTGATGAAAAGAAACATGCGGCGAGCAAGATCTTCGTTGTTGGAGACGACAATTCCACCTTCTCCAGTTGTGATGTGTTTGCCTTGCTGCAGACTGAAGCAACCGATGTCACCGATGGTGCCGATCCACTGTCCGTTTTGCTTTGCCAGGAATGCCTGAGCGCAATCTTCGATGACAGGAATATTCTTCGAACGGGCCAACTCCATGATTTCACCCATTTCACATGGATTACCAAACAGGTGAGTTACGATGATCGCTTTGGTTCGTTCGCTGATGACTTTCTCGATCGAATCCGCGGTGACGTTGAGCGTATCCGCATCAACGTCTGCAAACACCGGAACCGCGCTCTGATAGAGGATGGGCGTCAATGCGCCCATGTCGGTAATCGATGTCGTTACAAACTCGTCGCCCGGTTCCGGGTCAATTGCCGCGTAAGCAGTATGCAATGCGGCGGTTCCATGGGATGCGCAAAGAGCGCGTTTCACGCCCAGCATTTCAGCAAATCTGGCTTCAAAGTCCTTTACGAATGTGCCTTTGGTACTCGTTAGCGTACCGCTTTCGATTGCTTCTCCCAACAACTTTATTTCTTCATCACCAAGCATTCGACCAGAAGAGTTCTGGTCAGAAGGAAGCGAAATCATGTCCTCCGTTTTATGGATCATTATTCAATCGTGCCCGTTATCAAGGTTGTGTATTCAGATGTTAGCTTTGACGTGCCATGGGTGTTGTCGGAGAATTTTTTAACTTTGACAAGACGATCTTTGCCATGAGCATCAGATGACGCCAAGTGACCCTGGCGACGCGGCATTTGGATTGTCCGATCTGGCGAACATGGAGCGTAGTCGGTACTTCCAGGATCCGCCATTCGCCTTGCTGCTCGATTCTCCACACTAGTTCCGCGGTACCGACAAATCCAGTGTTTTCCAGCCCAATATTCTCCACGACGCTTTTTCTAAATGCTCGAAAACAACTGGTGTAACAATATAGTTTGTTGGACAACAATAATCGGTAAAGGAACGACGCGAAACGCGAAAGCACAAGCCGCCACGCCACCATGTTCTCTACCTGTCCATCCGGATGATATGGCGAACCCGTTACCATGGCGATGCCCTCGGTTAGCCCCTCGATCAAATTCGGAAGCTCGTTCGGATGATAAGTACAATCCGAATCCATCGAACACACAACCTCGGTCTGGGCAGCCTTGGCTCCGGTCATAATCGCAGCCATCAATCCCGTGTTTCGCTCGTGCTGCAACAGCTGACAGTTGTCCCAATCCCCAAAATGATCGGCCAGCAACTCCCAGGTATCGTCCTTACTTCCGTCGTCGACGAGTATAATCTCAAACGCAAATCGTTCCTCATGTTTATCGACAAGTTCCTTCAGCGTATTTGCAAGGCTTTCGATTCCTGGCCCTTCGTTAAAGCAGGGAATCACAACCGTTGCGTGCGTCTTCGTCGATAGACTTACCCGTGAATCTTGCCGAATCGAATTAGTTTTAGTTTCAGCCATCTATAGAATTGCACTCTTGGCTGGTGTTGCGACGCTGTTGTTGTGCTGAACCGGCGATTTCGTCACGGACTCGATCACTTTGAAGAATTTGTTGGCGGTACGTTCGGGCGTGATCATTTCCACCGATTTGCGAGCAAATCGACTCATTGCCTGAAGTTCGGCCATACCTGTTCGCAATGCCCCATCAATCGCTGCCTCGGTTTCCAGACGATCTTTCGGTGCAAAGGACCAACCATTTTGTCCTTCCAACAAGAGGTCCTCAACGGACTGCGCATAACGACTGCCAAGTACCGGCAAGCCGGATGCCATCGCCTCAACGGGAACAAGTCCCCATTCGTCCGCAAGAGTTGGAAATACGCAAATATCTGCGCCTCGATAGGCTGATTTGAGCCGATCCGGATCACAATTGCCGAGAAAGTTGATTTGGAACTTATTGATTTGGCAGGCGGCCACCTGATCTTTCAACGGCCCTGCACCGCAAATTGACAAGTGCACGTCTTGATCAGGATATTTCTTTGACCAGTTCTTCATTGCTTCGGCAAATTGCAATATGCCTTTACGCTGACTGATCGCTCCACAGTAAACGAGTCGCTTGTTACCATCGGTACTGAACTGCTTGTCACCTGCATATGATTTGTCACGATCAAAACAGTATGGAACGTGAAATAGTCTATCCTCAGCGATCCCGACGCGCTGCAAATATCGTTTGCAGCTGGGTCCGTTGTAGGTGAAATAGTCGATATTGGCCCGCAACAGTCTTCTTAGCAACCGCCGTCCGATTCCCCGTGCGCGCTCGATATGGTCCGACATGTTGCCAACCATCACCAGCGGGACATTTCGATTCCAGCGGCGATACCACGCACTGAAAAGAGTTCGCATCCCAAATTCGTAGGAAAATACAATGTCCGGTTTCAGCTTTTTCAGTTGAGACGGCGTATCGATGGGGATGTGAATAAAATTGGGCTCTTCAAATCCGAAAGGGTGTTTCCATTTCGACGTGAACATCCAGTTCCTCTGAATACGCACATCGAGTTCATCCCATTCAGCCGTCCAGGAACGATCAGATTCCATGGGAGTCGACACCAGGATGGTCAGCCGTTTAACTCGTTTGGCCAGCTCTTTATACGCAATCACGTGATGCCGTCGTACATAATTGATCAAGATCACGACGTGAGCATCAGAAACTGGCAGATTTTTGGACTTAAAATCGTTCATGCGAGCCAAGCCCCCGTATTCAGGACATTGACCGCCGGAGCTCTCTCTGAACTCCAGGCGAAGACGGCAATTACGGTCTGAATCGGTTCACGTCTAGCAGGAGTTGCCGGCATTAGGTGCTCCCCCCAGCCGTAAATGCGATATTTCCGCCTCGCGGTTCGATGATATCGCGTACGACGGCGACCGTAATGATGAGCATGCTGAGTGCCTGACCGACGCAAGCCGCCATGGGAATGCTTATTAGCTGATACTTCGGAAAGACGAGCCAGACAAACGCGCACATAACAAAGATGCTAAGCACGCGCGCCCACACGCCAATCAGGGGTTTGCCGCGCCCCTTCAGATACCCATCAACAGCCTGCAAATAACCCTTCATTGCACAAGCCGGCAGCAACCACAATGCGAACGGAATCGCCTCAAGATAGGCGTCGGTATAAAACAGCACGATCAGATAAGGGATGATAAACATGAAGACAGCGGTCCCCAAAATCTGAATCGTGGTGAGGCCCAGCATGACTGAAACACCCTCTTTGAGCGTCACTTTCCGAGTTGGATCAGCTCCTGCGTTAAACGTAAAAACTCCCAACGCATTGGGGGCTACCGTAAGCAGGGCAGCAGCCGGAACCGCAACAAAATAGTAGCCAGATTCCTGAATCGTACCCAACGCCAGAATCAAAAAGATGTCCAGTCGTTCAAACAACTCGGTCGCAAACATCGACAGCGCGTAAGGACGTCCCTCGGTTAGCAATCGGCCCACGTTTGGAACGTCCAACTCGTCGGTGCGAGATTTTTCCTGGATGCGGCCTGCCAGCCAGGACTTGAAGGTGGTAATCAAGTTCATTCCGCGCAGCGTCGGTAACAGTCCGATTACCCTTGACAATACGAATATCACACACATTAACGAAAGTGCGGATATGCCCAGCCGACCGTCGAATCCTTTGTAGAGCGAGTCTTGTTCCGTCGTTTGGAAGAGTTCGTTAAACCCAAATGCAATGATGACAAGAACTGGAAACGCAAGCGCGAATATGAATCGGTTGAAGTTGTAACGAGAATAGGATTCTTTTCCTCGATCAACAGCCGAAACGTTCAATTGAATATGCTCAAAAGGCAGAAAAACGCAACACAGCAAGCAGACCGGAATTAAATACGTCTTTCCCGGAACCAGAGTGAACACAACGATCGCCAGAATCGCCGCGACGATCGCGGTCACGGCACCGCTGAAGATTCCCAACCTGGCTGCTGAATATTTCAACGCGACTGCATCGGACGTCTTTTTTTTTGCGTAGGAATTGACAATCTCAAATCCGCCAAGCAAACCGGCATAAAGCAATATATCTCTGGGAAAATAAATCGCTGAACCAAATTCGCCGCGACCCATCGGGCCCAGAATCCGGGCAATGATCATGCCTTGAACAAAAAACACGCCAAAACAGGAAAGCGTGGTGAGAAACGTCGTGCACAAGTGACGAAATTCGCGTGGCTTGGCAGCACCTTCGGATTCAGCCCTCAGCGTTTCATCGCAAGCCGCCCCGTCAAGCGTCCAGATTTGGTCGGTTCCTGCTCCGGAACCGATCGCGACTTGTTTCTCGAAAAGGCTCATGGTTTTCGGTGGCGATTCTCTCCGAGGCAAGCACGGGATCGAGTGAGAATGGCGAGTTGCACCGATCTCAATCCATTACGCAATCTCCATGCAAACAGCGACGCTCTCAAACCGAACCTCGGAACATCAATGCATAAAACACGGTTCGAAAAATCAGTTTGAGGTCATAAAAAAAACTTCTGCACCGAATGTATTCCAGATCCATCCGCATCCAATCATCGAATTTCGTATCACGCCCACCCTTCACTTGCCAAACGCAAGTCAAACCCGGCAATACGGTCAACCGATGTCGCTGCCAGGGGTGACAGGCAAACGACTCATCGACGGGCAAGGGACGCGGCCCCACCAGGGACATTTCGCCGCGCAAGACGTTAAACAGTTGTGGTAATTCGTCGATACAGGATTTTCTCAGGTAACGGCCGACCGTCGTCAGCCGCGGATCGTCTTTGATTTTGAAAGCAGGTCCGTCTTGTTCACTTTGATGAAGCAGTTGATTTTTCTCGGCCTCGGCATCGACCCGCATCGTACGAAACTTCCAAATCCCAAATTGCCTCCCGTCTTTTCCTTCACGCAGCTGCTTAAACAAGACAGGCCCGTCGGAATTCAATTTGATCGCGACCGCCGCAGCCAGAAAAACTGGTGAAAGTAACAATAGACCAATGCTGGCACCCACGAGATCGACGGTTCGCTTCCACCACGGAGTCGGCAACGACTTCGAAAAAGCGATCATGCAGCTTCGCTGGTCAATCGCCGAAAATTGCTGGGTCGAGGAACCATCCATCCCTGACGCCAGTTGTGCCGAAACCAGTTCGGAATGTGCCTGGTCGACAACCTCCTGGCCAATCCCTCCGTTAGAGGAGTCGTCGTTGTCAAATTCGGTTCCCATACTTTCAGAAACGGCAGCCATTTCGTCGTCCCAAGGGTAAACGTGAACTTCCGTATCAAAAACCAAGTCGACTGACAAACCAATACGGATAATCTCGTTCGCGACCAGGTGACCGTTTTGCCGATCCGTTTCGGGCAACAGCACACCCAGCTGTTCATCGAACCACCCGACGACATCGTAGACTCGAAGTCGTTGCCTGAGGTCGGTAACAAATTTGTTGGTTAAGTCGGACGCTGTTTTTGAAACATCAAACCTAACCAAAATCAATACAAATTCTTGATTGAGACTACGCCGATTCGAGCGGGCAGATTCTTTTGCGATCTCCAGCAAAAAGGCTTCTGGCGAATAAATCGTCGAGCCACCCGTTTTTGTTTTCGGGAATGTGCGGCGCAGCATCCGCTGTACAAGCGATTCATTTTCTTGCTGTGAACGAATGATCATTATTACTGAGGAGGTAAATCTAGGGTGCTAACAAGAACTTAAGGCCATTCGCCACCCATGATGATGCATCATGGTTATGCAGAACTTCAAAAACCCGTGTGAGACCTGTTGCCTACGCTTTTACTTGGAATCGTTGAAAAAAGCGAACTTTAGTATAAACCAACTCAGGTAGTTTTCAACCGTTACGGGTCGTTGTCCAAAACCAAAAGCCCGATTTCAACGGATGTTTTTTGCAACCTTTGGCTGTCCAAAATGCCTTTTGATCGTCTTTGATCTCGGAACCCAATTCACCACTAACCGCCCCTAAAAGCGGCATGATCACCGTAATGCGACATGAGAGGATCAGGTCGGTGACCCAAATACGTGCTTAACGAATGCTTCATTTTCGGCGAGCGAAGACAGCAACAAATCCGGGTTGGCCTCGCGAAGTTCCTCCGATTCGCAACCGCCTGTTTCAAGTGCAACGACTTTCGATCCGATTGATCGAGCGCAACAAATGTCGTTAGGCGTGTCACCAATGACCCACATCTTTTCTGGATTAAACTGCTCGCCCAGGCATTCGAAAGCTGACTGTTTCGCCAGACTGGCAACCTTGTTTCGATCAGCGTCATGATCCCCATACCCGCCGAAACGAAAGTAAGAGTCCAAGCCAAAATGTGAAAGCTTGATCGCCGCGGATCGAGACGTATTGCCAGTGACAATTCCAACTGCGACATCGTTCCTGGTTAACAGGAGTTCAAGCAGCTCGAAAACACCGGGCAGTACGGCCCCCCCACATTCGTCTAAAGAAGCCGGCAGGAGTGCCCAATAGGCTCGCTTAAACTCGTAAATATTCTCGTCAACGTCGATCGAGAATGGTCGAAACAGATCTTCGATGATGGCGTAATCTGTCCGACCTTGCACGCGAACATTCGGCAATTCTTCGATTCCGAAAAGTTCCATCATCGCCATTGCAATTGCCGACATCCCGGCACCACCGGTTTTGATAAGCGTGCCATCGATGTCAAAAAATAGCGTCCACATAAATCCAGGATCTCAAAAAGGGTCTTTGCAATCTTCTACTTTCTTCGCAATCGCCAGTTGCCGTCAACCAGCCATATCTGCTGTCAGAGCCGAATGTCAGAATTCGATCCTCGGGGCCTGGTAGATGCGCAATACTTTTAGGCCCGAAGGGTCGGCCCCATGCCAGCCCAGGGCATCGCCGGCATCGCCCAGGGAATTGTTCGAATAACGACATCAAGACCCGAACGGGGCGGCCCTAAACAGCGCCTAGGAACGACCCGTTGGGCCTTGACGTGGTGATAGCAATTCGGTTTCCCAGGCCGTTGGCGCCGTCGGCTTGGGCTGACATAGGATCGCTCCGTTTTTGGAGCTAACGTAACACATTCAAAGTAACTGCCATTGGGCGTTGCCCACACGGTTAAACATGCGCTTTTGTCAACCTTGGCCTCAATCAATGCACACGTTGAGCGGTGTTTCCCAGATACGCGATTATCATCTTGTCAACTCATCACAAGCAAAAAACGGGCTCACCATCGATGCTTGCTGTTTGGGCAAACGCAAGCACTTTTTGATTTAGGTAAACGAGGAAGACTTGAACAAGGGAGTATAGAGCGGAAACACAATTCTTACAGAACTCTTACATCTTCCAAAAACAACGATGTTTCCCAAAAAAACCGCTGGTCTAAGCGAGAACGAGGCCCATTTCTCGTTGTCTTTGCCCGCTAAAGTCGGGCATCTGCGTTTCCAAGCTTGCATTGGATGAGTATAAAACCTCAAAATCAATGCGCCGTGAAATGCCGCATCATCGTTCTACATTTTGATTGCGTTAGCGTCGACGCCTGTTTTCAGGATTCCAAACGAATCCAGTCGCAAAAACGGAACCTTAAACTGATCAGAGAAACGTCATGTCATACGAACCTTCAACGATTGAATCCGAATCCACTCCCGTGGTCGTTTCGCCTTCACCTGGCTCACAACAGGGACCTCATTTTGATTCAAAAGAGAAGAAAGCTACGTCTTCACAGACGGATGTTTCCATCACTGACAGACGCGAATCATTTGATGAAATCGTAGAAAAGTGCGAATTTGAGCTGGACGAAAACCTGCATCCCGAAGCACTGATGAGTCAGAAAGTGATGATGCTCTTGGCGGTCCTGCTCCCCTTCATCGGTGTCATCATTGGTGCCGTCGCCACTTGGCAAACCGGTTTCATGGGCTGGCCCTATCTGGCAATGATCCTGGTTGGTTGGATCGTGACGAGCCTCGGCATCACCATCGGATTTCATCGTTTGATGTCGCATAAGGCTTTCGAAACCTATCGTTGGGTGCGCGCTGTGTGGATGTGCATCGGGGCGATGTCGGTAGAAGGCGCACCTCTGGTGTGGTGTGCTGTTCATCGACGCCATCACAGTTGCAGTGACCGCGAAGGTGACCCGCATTCGCCTCACCTTCACGAGGGTGGCTATTGGAACATGGTCAAAGGACTTTGTTATGCTCAAATTGGCTGGTTATTTGCGGGTTACTGGTCTGAGCCAAACGTCCAGAAGTACATTCCGGATCTGATGAAAGACAAGTTGCTTGTCAAGTTGAGCCAATGGTACGGAATTTTCGTGCTTCTCAGTTTTGTAATTCCGACAGCAATTGGATATATGATTGAAGGATTTCAAGGAGCAATGTTGGGACTCCTGTGGGGCGGTTTTGTGCGCATCTTTTTGGCTCACCACGTCACCTGGTCAATTAATTCGGTTTGTCACGTGTTTGGAAGTCGTGATTACAAGTCGAACGATCACTCAACCAACAACCCGATTTGCGGCGTGTTAGCAATGGGAGAAGGCTGGCACAACAATCATCATGCCTTCCCATCTTCTGCTCGACACGGACTCAAATGGTGGCAGTTTGACCTCAGCTGGTTAGTGATCAGTGCGATGAAAAAATGTGGCTTGGCATGGAATGTCAAACTTCCAAGTGACCGCGCGCTCGAATCGAAACGTGTTCGATAGGCAGACAATTCAAAAGCGGGTAATCCCCAGGTCTTATGGGAATATTCACGCCTGTTTTCTTGTTTTGCGCGCTTTATCTTTACAAATCTTGCTGTATCCGTAAGTGGTTTGCTGATAAGATTGAATAATAAGCTTTTTGTGCAGGTCTGCGCATTTCCACGGTTTCTGTAACTGGCCTCGACGGTGACCTTTGTGAACCGAAACTATGGTCAAGAACCATATTTGCTAAAAGGATTCACCAGCTTGATTTGCTGGTTCGTAGTGGGGTCGTCGTTTGCCCTGACGAGCCTGTGGGGGGTAACTTCTTGGGGCCACGAGATCTCAATCCCAAATCAGGACGACGTGGGTCAAACTCACCAAGTGGAATTGGCAACAAAAATCGACTCGTTGATCAAACAGCTGGGTGCTCCGGATTTCTATGAACGAGAGAACGCCGAGAAAGAGCTGCTAAGTATCGGTCGGCCCGCGATTGAGCCCGTTCGGGATTCCCGGTTCGCCAAAGACAATGAAATCCGGCTTCGCGTTCGACGTTTGTTGACGAAGCTGTTGCGAAACGATTTCCAAAGACAGCTCCATGATTTCCTGCAAGACGATTCGAATACCGTTTCGCTTCCAGCTTGGAAAGCGTTCTCTCAAATCGCGGGGACACAACAAACCGCAAAAGAACTTTTCGCATCCATGTACGCGAATTCTCCTGAATTGTTCCTGGCGCTGGAGAACCATGATCTACAGCTGTCAAGAATTCATTACAAAAAACTATTAACTGAATTCGGTCGAGTACAAATGTCATTGGCGCTTGTTTGTTCGATCCTGTTCGCGGACACCTATGGATTTGAACCGCCAAGCGATGACAATTCCAGACCTCACGATGGGTCGCAACGAATATGGACTCAGTCACGGGAACTTGTCAGAACGAGTTCGTACCTAAAAAGTTCTAATGTGGTCAGTTTTGCAACGTCGGGTGGATTCCAAACTGAATTCAAGGCCATTTTGACTCATTGGCTTCTACATCTGCCGACGGACAACCAAACGTTGAGAGCTTCCAGACTCGTTATCGTAGAGAAATTCAAGCTAGTGGAACTGCTTCCGATGATCGTTGAAATTTTCAATGACGACCACGAAACGATTTACTCGAAAGCCAAAGCGATCGTGATCGTGGCCAAGGTCGGAAACGAATCCAACGTAAAATCGCTACAGCTTTTGCTTTCCAATAAACAGGTTGTCGGACATTTTGAAAATGAATATACCGATCGTGAATCACGGGGTGTCAAGCTTGAGGTTCAGCTTCGGGACATTGCCTTGGCGGCAAGCGTATTTTTGAGCAAGCAATCACTTGAAGAATACGGCTTCGCAAATACCCCGGATCAAGACGATCGTTTTATTTCAATTTCGCAAGCAGGTTTCGCTACGCAGCAAAAGAGAAAAGCAGCGTTTGGAAAATGGACTCAATTTCACCAAGAACATCTTAGCCCAACCGAATGACAATCGATCATCGATGACTCAAATGATCGAGCTAAGGTGTTCAAAATGAAACTCAATTTTAATGACTGTCAAAAATGCAAATAGCGATCGTCCGACGCAAGTCGGTATCAAACCGATGCCCAAATCGAAGCCCCTGATGAAGGCCAAGTTTACGGAGTTGGTTGCGCTCAATTTCAGTGTCGATCCGTCGATCCTGGAGCCACGATTGCCCAAAGGCGTCGAACTGCACTTCTACGGGAACGAAACTTATGTCAGCCTTGTGGCAATGATGCTCCGCAACGTTCGCGTTTATAATGTTCCGATTACAATTGCCAAAATGGTTGGCGAGTTTAACCTCCGCTTTTATGTCCGCCGCAAGGTTGGTGAAAACGAATACAAAAACGGCAGCTGTTTTATCAAGGATTATGTGTCCAGTTGGGCCGCATCGTGGGCGCTCGAAAAACTATTTAAGGCTGAATTCGGACGAATCCGAATGAAATGGGCTCACGCCAGATTTGACGGTGATGAAGAGGGTCGTCCTCCCAGCGCAGATTATCGCTGGCAAGTCGATGGCGATCGCTGGAACCGAATTCGTGTCCTGGCTCGCGAACGCGTCGCCAAGACCGGACGGGATACCAAAGTCGGTTTTATTTTGAATCATTCGTTTATTTACAGTAAACGCGGCAACAAGACACTTGAGTATCCGGTCACTCGTCCAGCCTGGTCCATCTGGAATGCCGGCCAAGCGAACTTTACGTGCGATGTCGAACGACTTTTTGGACCTGAATTTGTCAAACCGCTCGCGAAACGGCCAGCTTCGGTTTTTGTTGCCAATGGAAGTGAAGTGGTGGTTTATCGGCCCAATATTTTGAGTTAATCAATTTCCTCCGGATCTGTTCGACGTTTTTGGATCGTGATCGCAGCAGTGATGCCCATCCCGGGTGGGAAAACTGACGTACGTTAATTTGAAGTAGGATCAGGCCGATTTGATTCATGTTCGCATTTCAATATCATTAAAGCTCATCTTCTAACAAAGCCAATTTTGGCAAACCGCTTAATAATCGAGATCGTTATGAATTCTGTTAACCCGTTTTGGTTCGCCCTCGTCGCATGTTTGATCGTAAGCCTGGTAGGCGTTTCTGCACCACCGATGCAGGTTGCAACCGCCGAGCCAGAAACATCGGCCGATTCGGCAGTTCAAGACGCCTCGGACGAAACAACCGACAAAAAAGTCGACCAAACGTCGGACGCGAAAGTCGAGAAGCAAAGCAAGAAAAAGATTGATGAGCTCTCGCACTTTCTCCGTGTCAGCCATGACAAGAAAGGGCGGCCGGTCGCGTTGCAAACATCGGTAACCCGTTACATGATGACAAATGACCAGGGCGACCAAGTCACAGTCGATTTGGCGGGTGTTGTTCATATCGGTGAGAAGGAATACTACGAACAATTCAACAAACGTTTTGAAGACTACGATGGATTACTGTACGAGTTGGTTGCTCCCGAGGGCACGGTGATCCCCAAAGGAGGCCGCACCGAGGTGAGTATCGCCAACCCGTTGGCCGCAATCCAAAAAACGATGCAAGAAGGACTCGGCTTGGAATTTCAGCTGGAGCATATCGATTACACCAAGTCCAATTTCGTGCACGCCGACATGTCCCCCGAAGAGTTTGGTCAGAGCATGAAGGCCAATGAAGAAAGCGTTGCCAGAATAATGTTCCGTGCCATGGGACAAAGCATGGCGATGCAAAGCCGCGGTCGCGGAGGCGGAGAGGCGGGTCTGTTGCTGGCGATGTTTTCCAAAAACAAGACGTTACGACTTCGACGAGTCATGGCCGACCAGATGAAGAACATGGAAGGCGGCATGATTATGTTCGAAGGCAAAGAAGGTTCAACCATTATCGACCATCGAAATGCCAAGGTAATGGAGATCCTTCGTCGGGAAATCGCCTCGGGGAAAAAGAAACTCGCCATCTTTTACGGGGCCGGCCATCTTCCAGATATGCAACGCCGGCTGATGAGCGAATTCCAAATGCAGCGCGGCGGTCAATACTGGCTGGATGCCTGGAAACTCACCAATCGAGAGCAAAAACGGTAAGACCGCCTGACGGAAAACGCGGGTTGAACCGGTCAGGAGACCCGCTCATAACGGTGCGCTTGGTTGTGGGTTGGTCTCCCGACCATCCCACCCTCTCGACCGAAGGTCTCCAGTGTTGGTGTTCGGCAAAAGGGCTGGGAAACCTGTGGTCAAGAAGTGGATCGGATCTGGGGAAAGCCTGTGCCTTTACATGCAAATTTGGACAGCCTGATATGCATCATATTTTTTGACGAACACTTTCCTGCTTCAGCGACTCGAAAAAATCGTTCTCAGTGGCGACATCGAATTCACTGAAATCGGCAAACGCCGCATCGGTGTCCGCGTCGATCAGCCGTACTGCACCAGCAAGCTCAGATTGGTTGGATGTTTGCCGCTTTTGAATGTCGGGTATGACTGACTCAGTTGCCCAATTGCTACCGTAATCGGGCAACACACTGACGAAATGTTGGGCAAATTCCTCGAATATCTGCCCGTTCGAGAAGAGACCTTGATCCGGCGGAGCAGGTAGTGTCCAAGTTCGATTTATCGAGAAGATTGAACCCACTTCAAATGCCAGGAATCCAACATTTTCCTGCCCGTGTGTCAATTCCGTATCTTGAGACTGTTCCTCTTGAAGGAAGATCAATGAACTATCCTGATCGAGATTTCGATAGCGAATTACACTTGTGTCACTGCCATTAAATGTCTGCATTTGAGCGAACAACGCGGGTGTGCTGTTGTAAGTTTGACCAAACGTTAAATCAAAGTCTGTGTGGTCGACAACGTTACCTGTCGTACCGGATTCAAATAGCAGAGAGTTGTTTACTCCCGTTGTTTGATCAATTGCGATCCAATTCACTTGCTCAGCCCCGTGTGCAGAACCGGCTTCTTCCGACTGCAACCGAACGTTAAAACCGTGTCGTGCAACTTGCCGGTGACGTGTAACGACTGCCGAGGCATCGTTTTCGGAAACAACTTGCGACAAGACTAAAGGCGTACTGTCGAAGGCATTGGGGAAGTTGATCCGTTGGAAATTCTCAACTACGCCAGCAGTCGTTCCGACCGTGATCGTTGTGCCGTCCTCCAAAATATGAAGTCCAGCTTCCATCACCATATAGCCAACGGACTCAGCGGCGTGTAAGCCGTCCAGATAGTCCCATTCCTGTACGCGGACTTCAAATCCTGTTGCCGTTACATTGCGGACACGAGGAGTTGCTCCCTGGTGACCGACTGTAGAAAGAGAACCCATGATGACGACCGGATTCTCATAAGGTTGTGAGAAATTGACTTGAGCCCAAGTATGCCCAAGACTCACGACGCCCGTTTCGCCAACTTTTCCTTCATTGGCCGTCACAGCCTCAATGACGCCGGACGAGATCGCGAGGAAACCGACGTTTTCAGCCAAGTGGAAAACCTCGGTATCGGCTGACTGTTCTTCTTCGAGGAATACTACGGCCTCGGTACCACTGATCGTCGTCCGTCGGACTGTTGCAGGATCAGGTCCTAAAGTCGTTTGCATTCCGGCCAGGAAAACAGGGGCGGCACCAAAATCGTCTCCAAACTCGATGGCATATTCGTCATGGGAAACGACGGTTGAAGTTTCGCTGGCAATATACTGCAAACCATTTAAGTTACCCGCTCCGGACCCGAATTGAATCCAACTGACTTTTTCATATCCGTGCACGCCATCAGCCGCTTGTTCTTCCTGCAACTGCACTGAAAAGCTTGATCCGAGGTTGCGGACCCGAGTTGTTATACTTGCGTCGTCGTTGTCAGTAACAACGGTTGTCAATACGATGCCTCCTTCGTTGCCAGAATCGACGTGCGTCCAACTCGTGTCGATGAATTGATTGCCGGCAGTGATTACGGTACCATCGCCCAGCAGATGCGTACCTGCTTCGATTACCATGTAGTCGACGCTTTCATTGGCGTGGAATTCGTCCTGGTAGTCCCATTCGTCAATGCGAATCTCAAAGCTGTTTGATTGGACTTTGCGAACTCTAACGACCAATGGATTCGAACCGACGGTGGAGGCTGGACCGGCGATGACGACTGGGTTTTCGTAGGTCCGATTGAGACTGACTCTTGTCCATTCATGGTTGATGCCTGTGAGGTGTCCGGATTCACCAATTTGCGTCAGCGACTCGTCATCAACAATTGTGACAACGGCCGTATCGGTGCCGTCAATGTTGGCTTCGTCAACTTCAAATGCAACAATGTCGGACAAAATAGCAATGAACGTCTCGTTTGTTTCGATGGCCGAGTCTTCTTTGATGGTGACCTCAAACGATTGAGTCTCGCCAGCCATTCCCGCAAAAATTAGTGTTCCACTGGTGGCTAGATAATCGATCAGATGGTTGGCTGTGCTGTCAGACGTCGCGAAGTCGACACTGAATCCACTTTGCACGCCGTTGTCTAACATCACCGTAACCGTCGCCGTACTATTGTGTTCGGTAATTGAAACGTCGGCGACCGAAAGCACTGCCAAGTCATCGTTATTAATAGTAACCGTGGCGGTGTCGCTCGAATCAAATGCTGACTCGAGGGCTTCAGTCGGATCGACATTGAAAAGCTGAATGCTAACTGTTTCGTCGGTTTCGACAGTCATGTCGTTGGTTATCGCTACGGTAAAGGATTCTGTTTCACCCGCCGTTCCCGCAAAAGTCAAGGTTGCATTAGCAGATGTATAATCGATTCCTGCATTAGCCGTACCATCAAGTGCGGCGAAATCAACGCTGAATCCGCCCTGTACTTCGTTGTCGACCGTTACAGTTACCAACGCGGTCAAATCGGATTCGTTAATCGTGACGTCTGTAACCGTCAAAGTCGCGGTGTCGTTGTTCTCGATCGTGACGACACCAATATCGGAATCGTCAAAGGAAGTGGCTGGCACAGACACGCCGACAACATTCGAGAGCAACACGTCAATCGTTTCGTTGCCTTCAACCGTGCCGTCCTCGATGATCGAAATGATAAATGTCTTCATTTCGCCAGCAGTTCCGTCAAACGTAAAGGTTCCGCTGGCATAAACATAGTCGCTAGAAACAGTGGCAGTTCCGTCATCCGTTTCGTAGTCAATCATGAAACCGGCTTGAACTGCGTTGTCCACGGAGACCGTTACCGTTGCCGTGCCATCGGCTTCATTTCGCGTCACATCGACCACAGTCAGCGTTGCAATCTCATCGTTCGTAATCGTGACCGCATCTCCCGTGAGTTCCGTGACCTGAGACGAACCAGTTGTCGACGCAAGATTTGTGACGTCGAGATCTATCGTTTCATCGGCTTCAACAGTTGAGTCGGATGTTACAGTGATTTGGGCTGTTGTTGTCGCGCCATCGCCATCTCCCGCGTTAAAGGTGATCGTTTGAGCGCTGAAGGAATAATCGCTGGACGATCCAGCAGTACCCGTTCCGTCATCGACGATGTCGACTGACAAAGAGACTCCCGGAGCCAAAATTGCGTTTCCGCCATCGCCATCATCAGTATTCAAAATTACTTCGATATTCTGTGTTCCAGCTTCTTCGTTAAGCGTTTGCATTGGGGCGATGGTAATTGTCGCGGTGTCATTGTCTCCGATCACATGGTTGGCATTGAACTGGTTGACCGAGTTCATATTCGCGTCACCCTGCTGGAGTGCTACGCCAAATCCCAGAATCAGAATTGTTGTATTTTCGGCTCCCTCGATCAGGTTGTCATTGACGATGTCAAGCACGGCAGGCAGACCACTGCTCGCGGAAAGTTCACCAAACTGATCGTATTTTGTAAGGTCGAACATCCCCAGAGTCCCTGAGTAATCGGCCTCGGGGACCGTAAAGCTGTTGGTAAAATTGAAGTCGGTGCCCTCAAGCGCTGTTCCTGACACAGCTTGCATCGTGATCGTTCGTTCGACGTCAGTGGTTCCGGTCAAATCGCCGTAAACGACAATAACCGGACCGGCGCCTGTCGCCGCCAGTTCATTTTGCTCCGAACTGTTCTCATTGAATTCGACCAGGGCGTCTTCGTTATTAATGATTCCCACGCCCTGGGCGTCAATGATGTGCACTTGTGCAACGCCGGACCCGGCGCTTGGACCACCCATCGTGCCGTTAAATCCAATCCCGTTGTAGGCTGGATCCGAAAGATCCACGAGAATGCTCTCGTCCAGTTCAACCAGGTTGTCGCCAAATACATCAACACTAAATGTTCCGGTCGTCTGCCCGGCAAGAATAGTAACGGTTTGCGTGTTGCTCTGGTAATCAGATCCAGCGGTGGCTGTTCCATCCGCGGTTTCAACTTCGAGTGTGATATCCTGATCAGCGATTCGACTCAAGGAAATCGTAAATGTCGCGATCGCATTTGGATTACCCGTGTCCGGTTCCTGAACCACCAGGTCAGCAATCGTTACGTCAGCTGTGTCGTTGTTGTCGATCGTCACTGTACCGATGCTGGTAAAATTGATCGATGCAGCCGAAGCGGTCGATGGAATCAGGTTATCTAGCGAGACCTCAAGAATCTCATCGGCTTCTACAACGTTGTCGTTGACAATCGCAATGGTCACCGTTTGGACTTCGGCGTCGTTACCCAGGAAGGTCAAATTCTGGGACGCGGCTGCCGAGATGTCATTCGATGCGGTCGTTATGTTCGCGAGTCTTCCGTCGACAATGAAGCCATCTTGTACATCGCCATTCAGCGTCACATCGATAGTCACGGTACCGTCAGCTTCGTCAAACGTCGGACTACCAACACTTAAGGATGCCATATCATTGTTATCGATCGTAACCGTTCCGACGCTTGTCGAATCGATCCAGGCAGCCGATGCAGTGGTTGGACTCAAGTTGTCCAGTGAGATGTTCAAAGTTTCATTGGCTTCGACAACGGTGTCGTCGAAAATTTCAATCGTAACTGTTCGGATTTCATCATTATTGCCGAGAAACGTCAACGGCTGAGTAAACATGGCAATGATATCACCGGAGGCCGTCGTAATGTCGGTCAGTTCAGCATCAACAGTAAAGCCGTCTTGCACATCGCCCGTCAGTTGCACGTCAATCGTCACCACACCATCGGCTTCATTAAACGTGGGACTTCCAACGCTCACCGACGCTGAATCGTCGTTAAGAACCGTCACAACCGCGCCGTCACTGTTGTCAATGCCTGCAGCGATCGAGGCCGGCGTGGTTCCGCTGACGATGCCAAGGTCAACGTTGATTGTCTCATTTCCTTCGACAATCATGTCGTTGTTGATCGTGATCGTGAACGTTTTCATTTCACCTGCGTCACCCGAGAAGGTCAACGTTCCAGCGGCGGGATCATAATCACTCGTGCTTCCCGCACTCCCGTTGCTGGTCAAATAATCAACCGAGAATCCACCTTGAACGGCGTGGTCCACCGAGATCGTTACCGTGGCCAAGCCCGCGGCTTCGTTGACCGAAACATCCTCCACCGTCAAGACGGCGCTGTCTTCGTTTTCAACCGTCGCGGATTGCGCCGCCGTCACGATTTCTACCGTGTCAGTATTCGGATCGTCGTCCGCGGGCGTGCTCAGCGTTACCTTAAAATCTTCGTTGGCTTCAACGGTCGAGTCGCCACTGACGCTGACCGTAATCGTCTGAGTCGTTTCACCCGGATTAAAGGTCACCGTACCTGTGGGGAAGGTACCGCCAAAGTCTGCTGCATCGGCCGGATTGGTACCGCTGCCGGTGACTGCCCAGTTGACAGTGGTTGTACCTGTCGTCAGTCCCGTACGGGTCACTTCAAACGTGTAATCGGTTGTGCCGGTGTTGCCTTCCACCTGGCTGGCCGTTGTCGCCGCTCCCAGATCCACGTCGATGTCGTCGTTGTTAATCGTGACAACCGCGTTGTCACTGTTATCAATGTCTGCGGCGATCGAAGCTGGCATGGTTCCGCTGATGGCTCCCAAGTCGACATTGATCGTCTCATCGGATTCGACATCCGCTTCGTTGTTGATCGTGATCGTGAACGTTTTCATTTCACCTGCGTCACCCGAGAAGGTCAACGTTCCAGCGGCGGGATCATAATCACTCGTGCTTCCCGCACTCCCGTTGCTGGTCAAATAATCAACCGAGAATCCACCTTGAACGGCGTGGTCCACCGAGATCGTTACCGTGGCCAAGCCCGCGGCTTCGTTGACCGAAACATCCTCCACCGTCAAGACGGCGCTGTCTTCGTTTTCAACCGTCGCGGATTGCGCCGCCGTCACGATTTCTACCGTGTCAGTATTCGGATCGTCGTCCGCGGGCGTGCTCAGCGTTACCTTAAAATCTTCGTTGGCTTCAACGGTCGAGTCGCCACTGACGCTGACCGTAATCGTCTGAGTCGTTTCACCCGGATTAAAGGTCACCGTACCTGTGGGGAAGGTACCGCCAAAGTCTGCTGCATCGGCCGGATTGGTACCGCTGCCGGTGACTGCCCAGTTGACAGTGGTTGTACCTGTCGTCAGTCCCGTACGGGTCACTTCAAACGTGTAATCGGTTGTGCCGGTGTTGCCTTCCACCTGGCTGGCCGTTGTCGCCGCTCCCAGATCCACGTCGATGTCGTCGTTGTTAATCGTGACCGAACCAGAATCAGACGTGTCAATCAAGTTCGCTGGCAACGTGTCGGTATTTGGAACTGCCTCACCGAGTTTTACGGTGAACAATTCATTGACTTCGACGTCGCCTTCGTTGTTGATGGGAATCGTGATCATTTGAACTTCGCCAGCCGTACCTGCAAACGCCACGGTCCCGCCAGCGTCGTCGTAATCTATGCCACCAACTGCCGAATCGGCACCGTCTCCGAACATGTACGGCACCGTGAATCCGTTTTGAACTGCTTTGCCTAATGTCACCGAAATCGTTGCGGTACCTTCAGCTTCGTTTATGATCGCATCGCCAACGGTCAGGACCGTGTTATCGTTGTCGATAATCTCGGTAGTTGCCATATTGTCAGGTGAGCTGGCAATGGTGATTTGCGGGTCACGGGTAGTAAATCCAGTCAACCTGATTGTTACCGTTTCGGGACCTTCGACGACCTGGTCGTCAATTGGATCGACACTCAAGATTTTCGATGTTTCGCCGGCACCGAAATTCAATCCGGAACTTAGGATGCCCACATAATCGAATCCTGGATCGGCGGTACCTGCGGTGGGACCGCCGTCGGTGAAGTTAACAAACGTATCTGTCTGACTGGGATTGCTAAGTGTGAATTCAAACAGTCCATCGGTTCCGAAACCAGTTGGATCTTCCTCAGCAACTTGAATATTCGTGATCGTTACGATCGCGGAATCGTCGTCTTGGATCGTCGCCACCAACGTAATTGGATCTGTTGATGTAAATTGCGATGCGACCGATCCACCCTGATTCGAAATCGTGACTTCAAAATCTTCATCTGGTTCTACCAGATTTGCCAAGTGATCAGGTTGACTCGTGTTGGTGTCTTCAAATGTATTGAGGTCTATCGTCAGCGGTATCATCACGGTTCCGCCGTTGCCATCGTTGCCGCCAGTATATGTCAGAGTTGTTCCGTCCCACGCCAGCGTGTCTCCATCGACGGCGGCTGTATTGTAATCACTGACCGCGGCCGCAATCGCTTCGGACAATGTCTCTGAAAAATCGGCCAGTGACGCAATACCGAGCAGTGTCCGATCAAAATCAACGGTCACCGTCTCGCCATCTTGGATCAGTCCCGCCAATGTCAGCGTGTAAACTGCCGAATCTCCCTCGTTGACGAGCGATGCGAATTGTGTAATTGACCAGTCAGTATTGTCGTTATCGTTGATTGTCGTAGTAACGGTGTTTTCAATAGGGTCGATCCTTACATCCGCGCCGGTGGAGCTGCCGCCAGCCGAGATTGTCAGAGTGAAGTCTTCGAAACTTTCGACCAAAGCGTCGTTGTTACTCACCAGACTGAATTGCATGTTGTCCACCGTGCCGTCGGTCTCTCCATGCGTGTAGGTCAACGTGTTACCCGAAAGAGCAAACGTGCCGTTATTACCTCCCATGTTGTAGCTCACGATTGCCGTAGCAACATCAACCAACATCGAGTTTACAAAATCGGCTGTGGAACCGTTGGGACCAGTGGCGGGGAAACTGATTGCCAGGTCCATTGATGCCGTTTCACCCGCTTGAAAGAAACCGTCCAGACTCAGTTGGTAGGATGCCACATCGCCTTCGTTAATCTCGTTGGCCACAGTATTGAAATCGGTAATTGACCATGTGGCGAAGTCTTTATCGGTAATCGTAGTAGTGGTTGTGTCAGCGACTGTACTAACCTCAACATTCGCTCCGGTCGAACTCGAAGCGGAGCTGATCGTTAGTTTGAAGTCTTCGCCGCCTTCGACAAGATTGTTGGTTGCGGCATTGTCATCGCTAATGCCAAGAGCGATCTGCAGATCATCGACGGTGCCATCGGTCGCGCCGTGTGTGTACGTCAAAGTATTACCGGCCAGGGCAAATGTCCCGCTGTGACCACCCATATTGTAGGTTGTGACTGCGGTGGCAACCTCAGTCAAAAACGTGTTCGTAAAGTCGGCCCCTTCGGCAGCGTCCATACTGGTCCCGGCTGACGGGAAGCTGATTGCCAGGTCGACCGAAGCTGTTTCGCCCGCTTGCAGGGTTCCTTCCAGGCTCAACAGGTAGGATGCTGTTGTGCCTTCGGCAACCGTGTCGGCCACTATGTTGTTGTCTGCGAGAGCCCAAGTGGCAGTGTCGGTATCGTTGATTGTGGTCGTGGTGGTAAACGCTGACTGGCTTACTTCGATACTGGCTCCGGTGGTACTCGTACCCGAGCTGATTGTCAGCGCGAAGTCTTCGCTGCCTTCGACCAAATTGTTGGTAGCCGCATTGTCTTCGCTGATGCCAAGAGCGATTTGCAGATCGTCGACGGTGTCATCGGTCGCGCCGTGGGTGTACGTTAACGTGCTACCGGTCAGAGAATAGGAGCCGCTGTTGGCACCGCCGTTGTAGACACCGATTGCTGTGGCAACATCTGCCAACAACGCGTTGGTAAAATCGGCCGCTTCGGCAGCATCCATGCTGGCCCC
Organism: Planctomycetaceae bacterium; assembly: GCA_024638965.1. GTDB lineage: Bacteria > Planctomycetota > Planctomycetia > Pirellulales > Pirellulaceae > Mariniblastus. The sequence goes on along the minus strand of JAHEJI010000008.1, from coordinate 30,438 downwards.
GCCAGCCAGATAACTGATCGCCAGGTCAACCGTTGCCGTCTCACCCGCTTGCAGCGTTCCGGCCAGGCTCAACAAGTAAGAGGCGATCGCCCCTTCGTCGACCTCGTTGGCCATCGTGTTGTTATCCGCAAGTGACCAGGTCGCCACGTCATTATCGATGATCGTGGTCGTAGTCGTGAACTCGGTCGCGCTGATCAGGACATCCGCGCCCGTCGTGCTCCCGCCCATGCTGATCGTCAAAGCATGGTCTTCCGGGCCTTCCACCAACGCATCGTCATCGGTCGTGAGATTGATCGACAGCGAATTAACCGTACCATCGGTTTCCCCGTGCGTGTAGGTCAGCGTGCTATCCACAAGCATAAACGTGCCATTATTTTCACCCATGTTGTAGCTCACGATTGACGTGGCCACATCTGCGAAAACCCCATTCACAAAGTCGGCCATTTCGGCCGCGTCCATGCTGCTACCAGTAGCTGGGAAACTGATTGCCAGATTCACCGACGCGGTTTCACCCGCTTGCAGGAATCCCGCCAGACTTAGCAGATAAGAAGCCGCAACTCCTTCGTTGACTTGATTCATCACCGTGTTGTCATCTGTTAACGACCAGGTTGCAGATTCGGCGTCGGTGATCGTTGTCGTCGTGGTGTAACTGACGCTGCTGACCTCGATATCGGCTCCGGTAGTACTCGAAGCGGAGCTGATCGTTTGTGTGAAGTCTTCCGGTCCTTCGACCATCGAATCGGTACCGGTATCCAGATCGATTGCCAGCGAATCAACTGCACCGTCGGTTTCCCCGTGCGTGTAGGTCAACGTGCTATCCACAAGCATAAACGTGCCGCTATTTGAACCTCCCATGTTGTACGCATCGATGGCCGAAGCAACATCGCTCAAAAACGTGTTCGTAAAGTCGGCCCCTTCGGCAGCGTCCATACTGGCCCCGGCTGATGGGAAGCTGATTGCCAGGTCGACCGAAGCTGTTTCGCCCGCTTGCAGGGTTCCTTCCAGGCTCAACAGGTAAGATGCCGTCGCGTTCTCGCCGACGGTGTCGGCAACTGTGTTGTTGTCCGTGAGAGTCCAAGTGGCAGTGTCGTCGTCGGTGATCGTGGTCGTGACATTATGGTTCGAAGCGTCAACTGCAACAGTCGCGCCAGTACCGCTGGAAGTATCGGCGATTGAGATGCCAAAATCTTCAACGCCCTCGACCAACGAATCATCAGTTACGCCCAACGTGATGACGAGATTATCCATCGTGTCACCCTGACTGGCTGCCGAGAACGTAAGCTTGTTCGTACCGTCGAAAGTGACGGTTCCGGCTCCCATTCCGGCTGCGTATTCAGAAACCGCGGTACCAACGGCGGTCAAGAAGTCGTCGTAGTCTCCACTGGTTGTATCACCAACTGTCAGAGTAATTTCGACCGAGGCATCTTCACCAGCGGCAAATACGCCATCAAGCGAAATTGTGTACGACGTATTGCCGCCTTCCGATACTTCACCGCCACCGACGATCGACCAAGTCGCAGTGTCACCATCGGTAATTGTTGTCGTGACGGACTCGTTCATACCATCGACGACGACGGTCGAACCAGTGGTACTGCCAGGCATCGAAACGGCTAGCGTGTAGTCTTCTGAACCTTCAACCAAATTGTTGGCGGCCGGATCGTCGCTGCCGATCCCCAGCCCGATATTTAGTGAATCAACAACGCCGTCAGTCAGGCCGTGAGTGTAAGTCAGCGTGCTGCCCGCGAGAGCAAACATACCACTGTTTTGACCACTGTTGTACACCGCGATTGACGTGGCCACATCCACCAAAAGATCGTTGACAAAATCGGCCGTTTCGGCCGCATCCATACTGATACCGGCAGTCGGGAAGCTGATCGCGAGATCCACCTTGGCAGTTTCGCCCGCTTGTAAAACACCGCCCAGCGCCAACGAGTAATTCGCCGTTGCACTTTCGGCGACCGTTCCTACACCCGTTAACGACCAAGTCGCCGTGTCCCCATCGGTAATCGTAGTCGTGACAGAAACGTCGGTTTCATGAAGCAGCACTGCCGCGCCTGTACTGCTGGTGGGAGTTGAAATTGTCAGTTCGTAGTCTTCCGCTCCTTCGACCAGATTGTTGGTTGCGGGGTTGTCATCGCTGATCCCCAGATCGATGGTCAACGAGTCAACCACACTGTCGGTAACTCCATGAGTATAGGTCAACGTGCTGCCCTCGAGGGCAAACGTGCCGCTGTTACCACCGCTGTTGTACAAACCGATTGATGTGGCAACATCCACTAACAACGCATTAACAAAGTCGGCCGCTTCGGCCGCGTCCATGCTGGTAGCGGCGGCGGGAAAGCTGATCGCAAGATTCACCTTGGCGTCTTCACCGGCTTGTAGCTTTCCGTCCAACGCCAGAGTGTAGCTGGCTATCGCGCCTTCGGCGACTGTTTCGGTACCAGTCAGTGACCACGTTGCCTTCTCGTCGTCGACAATCGTGATGGATGCCGTGCTGTCCGGATAAGCTGCGATCGTGATTTGCGGGTCGCGGGCCGTAAAACTGGTCAACCTAAGCGTTACCGTTTCCGGACCTTCAACGAGATCGTCGTTAATCGGATCGATGGTCAAAGTTTTCGAAATCTCGCCCGCAGAAAAGTTCAGGGTGTTACCCGCTAGCGCGGTATAATCAAAGCCTGGTATAGCCGTACCCATCGTCAGCCCACCGTCGGTAAAGTTGACAACGGTGTCAGATTGGCTGGGATTGCTGAGCGTAACTTGGAGTATGCCATCAGTAGAAAATTCTTCATCACCATCTTGGAAACTGGAAATCGATACGACAGCTGAGTCATCGTCCTGGATTTCAGTGTTCAGGTTTGTCGCACCGGATGTGCCGACCAAGGCCGGCGATCCGCCAGGATTGGAGATTGTCAACTCAAACTGTTCATCTGGCTCTACCAGGTTAGCCAAGTGACCGGCCTGACTGGAGTTTGTATCGTCGAACGTATCGATGTCGATCAACAAGGACGTCATGGCCGATCCCCCGCTGCCATCATCTCCAGCGGTATAGGTCAATGTTGTTCCGCTCCAGGCAAGTGATTCGCCAGGGGCGATGGGATTGTAGTTATTCACCGCCTCGGTAATCGCATCCGACAACGTTTCTGCGTAATCGGCAAGCGTCGTCGGAGCAAAGAAACTCCAGTCGACGTCGATTGTAACCGTCTCGGATTCTTGGATCGTTCCCGAAAGATCCAATGTGAATACTGCTGAATCACCTTCATTGATGACTGTATTCGCCTGTGAAATTGACCAATTGGCGGTGTCATTGTCCCCGATCGTCACCGCGACTTGGTCTCGAATACTTAAATCTCCATCGGCGTCGCCGGTTGAGGCGAAAGCCATGCCAAGGGTATCAAATGAAACCGTAAATTGTTCGTCACTTTCGACCAACGAATCATCTTGAATCGCGAAGGAATCTGAGAGATCAAAACGACTATTCGGGTCGTTACCGCCCGCGTATGTTCCTGACGGAACAGTAAAGCTCATCACCGTTGCGTCGCTAGGCGTGATCCCCACACCCGAAGGCGCCGTAAAGGTTATGGTACGATCTTGAATGGTACCAGCTACGTCTCCAATGACGACCAGCATTGGAGCTTGCGTAAATGTTCCATCTTCGAGTGCCGTCGCAGAATCGAAATCGAATTCAAGCATGGCGGGCGAGCCGGCTAAGAGATTACGAGCTTCCAAAGTTTGGTAGTCAACATAGTTGGTAGACCAGTTTTTGATTCGCTGCAACTTGCCAGATACCGAGCGACGAGTTGTTAACCTGCGGTTGACCGAAGAAAGAAAGCTCAACACCCAAGACTCGTTCGAATCGGGCGCTGCGTCCGAAGTCAAAACCCGTAGGCTCTCCCGCATTTGGCTTAATACGCCAGGGAACAAATTGAATGTCTTAAAACTTTTGTTGAACCGAAAAATTCGCGTTCTACGTCGGCTAGAATGATGACCTTGCTTGGGTGCCGATTTAACTCGATTTCTAGACATATTCTTCTTTCAATTTGTGTCTTCTGGAGTTTGGAAGTAACTGGCAAAGATGATGCGGGAATATTCTGAACTCTGGCCTTAATTACGTTATGCCGCCGGGGCTAACAAAACGCTGAGTTGCATGGGATGAACCCAAGAAATGGTTATTTAGGAAAAGCGGGTTAGCTGAATTTGGTGTCTTAGGGGGATCTAAACGTTGGGATGGTTTACCCTAACTTGGGGTTTTCTGGCTACTCCAGATTCCCAACTGCTAGCTCAAAAAGTTGCTCTTTCACAAGATCGAGATAAAAGGAAATAGAGGTCGTGGCGCTTTGCTTGCTGGGCGAAACCGACGAAAAGACGCGAAACTCAAACCAAACGCGCTACAGTCGATCATCCTACTCCGTGACATGGAATGCCACTTTGTCATCTGCAGTCCGAACAAATTCGGATCTCTGTTCGGCATTCTCGACCGACGGGCCAGAAACAAGGTCGAAGGACGGCAAAAACGCGGTTTTTGCAAGTGTTTTGCAGCATCTGGATGTTTGGCACATTGATTGCTTAAGAGGGACAAATTCTGTCGTGCGCCTGACAAGTGCGCTTGAGGTGCAACGTTTTTGACAGATTCAAATAGATCAAACCGGGCAAACTGCCCTTTCTAAGACACGTAATTTAATAATGATGGAGGAATCCGGTGGCAAAACAAATGGTATTTGACGACGCCGCTCGCAAGCCGCTTTTGGAAGGTGTTTCCAAGCTGGCAAAAGCGGTTCGCAGCACTCTCGGCCCACGTGGTCGCAACGCCATACTGGATAAAGGTTGGGGTAGCCCAAAAATCACGAAAGACGGGGTGACCGTCGCCGAAGATATCGAACTTGACGACCCTTTTGAGAACCTCGGTGTTCAACTCGTCAAAGAAGCCGCCAGTAAGACGAATGATGTCGCCGGCGACGGAACAACCACGGCAACAGTTCTGGCCGAAGCCATCTTCCGTGAAGGCCTGAAGATGATTGCCGCCGGTTTCGACCCGATGGCTCTCTCTCGAGGAATCTCAAAAGCAACCGACGCAATCTGCAAAGCGATTGAGAAGCAGTCTCAGGCGATCGACGTCAAAAGCAAAAAAGAGATCCAACAAGTTGCCACGATTGCAGGCAACAACGATCCTTCAATCGGGGCAGTTTTGGCCGAAGCATTCCTGAAAGTTGGTAAAGACGGCGTGATCACGGTCGAAGAGGGCCGTGGGGCTGAGACCAGCGTTGAGGTGGTCGAAGGAATGCAGTTTGATCGCGGCTTTCTTTCACCGCACTTCGTTACCAATCAGGAAGATGTTAGCGTTGAACTTGAAAACTGTTATGTTCTGATCTACGAAGAAAAAATCTCATCAAATAAAACGCTGATTCCACTACTGGAAGCCATCAGCGAAGCCAAAAAACCTCTGCTCATCATCGCCGAAGACGTTGAAGGCGAAGCGCTGGCGACGTTGGTTGTCAACAAAATGCGCGGCATCCTTCAAGTCTGTGCCGTCAAGGCTCCAGGTTATGGTGATCGCCGGAAAGCCATCATGGGTGACCTTGGCGTTTTGACCGGTGGTCAAGTCATCTTCAAGGACCTTGGTATCGACCTCGAAAGCATTCAGATTTCAGATCTTGGTACCGTTTCGAAAGTTCGCGTGACCTCGGACGAAACGATCTTCGTCAAAGGCGGCGGCAAGAAAGCCGAAATCCAAGGACGCGTTGCTCAGATTCGACGCGAAATCGATTCCACGACCAGTGACTATGATCGTGAAAAACTTCAAGAGCGATTGGCTAAGCTCGCTGGTGGCGTTGCTCAAATTAACGTCGGCGCCGTAACCGAAACAGAAATGAAAGAGCGAAAAGACCTTCTCGAAGACGCCAAAAGTGCAACGGCCGCTGCTTTAGCGGAAGGCATCGTCGCTGGTGGGGGTGTCGCTCTCTTACGAGCCGGGAAGTCTCTCGACAAAATCGACAACCTGATGGGTGACGAAGCAGCTGGCGTCAGCATCATTCGCAACGTTCTCGAATATCCCCTTCGCGCGATTGCAGAAAACGCTGGTAACGATGGCGGTGTTGTCGTCAACCGGGTTCGCTCGATGAAAGGTAAAACCGAAGGATTTGATGCCGACAAAGGCGAATACTGCAACTTGATTGAAGCCGGTGTCATCGACCCGACAAAAGTCGTGGTAACTGCTTTGAAAAATGCCGCCAGTGTTGCGTCGCTGTTGCTGACAACAGAATCGCTCGTTGCCGATATCCCCGTCGAAGAAGAAGCCGGAGGCGATCACGACCATGACCACGGCATGGGAGGCATGGGAGGCATGGGAGGCATGGGAGGCATGGGAGGCATGGGAGGCATGATGCCCGGGATGATGTAAGCCGCGTTTGGCAGCCGCAATTCCGGATCAGCTTTGATCCAACCAAAAGTTAACTAAACACAAAACGACAAACATAAACAAGGAAATATAAACATGGCCAAAATCAAAATTCGACCTCTGGACGACCGAGTCGTTGTACAACCGATGGACGCTGAAGAAAAAACAGCGGGTGGAATCGTGCTCCCCGATACAGCCCAGGAAAAACCACAACGTGGAACAGTCGTCGCAGTCGGACCGGGCAAACTTCTCGATTCGGGTGCCCGCGGCGAACTTGCGGTGGTGGTCGGCGACGAAGTTATCTTCGGTAAGTACGGCGGAACTGAAATCGAGATCGATGGAACGGACGTCAAAATTCTACGTGAATCAGACATTCTCGCAAAAGTCGTTTAATCCAATCAAATAGTTTTCACGAGAGTTTGGTCTCGTGAGAGCGATCTCATATCACAAAGGAAAACTAAAGTGGCAAAACAACTGCTTTTCGAAGATCACGCCCGAGCCCGTATGCTGGCCGGCGTCGATAAATTGGCTGATGCCGTTGCAATGACGATGGGTCCAACCGGTCGCAACGTAATCATCAACAAATCGTTTGGTGGCCCAACGGTAACCAAAGACGGTGTCACCGTCGCTAAAGAAATCGAACTTGAAGACCGCTTCGAAAACATGGGTGCGAAGCTCGTCGTTGAAGTTGCTCAAAAGACATCGGATCTGGCCGGTGACGGAACGACAACGGCAACCGTTTTGGCTCGTGCGATTTTCAAACAGGGTCTTCGCAATATTGTTGCAGGCTGCAATCCGACGGCGGTTCGTCGGGGCATCGAATTGGCGGTTAACGCTGTTGTCGAGCACCTGCACAGCATGTCGAAAAAAGTCTCCAATCAGGAGCAAATCGCCAACGTTGGCGCAATCAGTGCCAACAATGACATGGTCATTGGTGAACAAATTGCGGAAGCCCTTCATCGTGTTGGCAAAGACGGCGTGATTACGGTCGAAGAAGGCAAAACCAGCGAAACGACGGTTGAATACGTCGATGGCATGCAGTTTGACAAAGGCTACATCTCACCTTATTTCATCACCGATCCTGCTGAGATGAATTGCGAGTTTGAAAACTGTCGCATCCTGATTTTTGAAAAGAAGATCAGCAACATTCGCGACCTGGTTCCAATTCTTGAAAAAGTTGGCTCCACTGGCGAACCTTTGATGCTCATCGCGGAAGACGTGGACGCCGAAGCGCTGACGCTGCTGGTCGTCAACAAACTTCGTGGAACTCTGAATGTCTGTGCCGTCAAGGCTCCCGGCTTTGGTGATCGACGCAAGGCGATGCTCGGTGATATTGCCACGCTTACGGGAGGAACTTTGATCAGCGAAGACCTTGGTTTGCAACTCGAAAATATCACGCTCGACCAGCTTGGGACGGCCAAGAAGTTCACGGTCGACAAGAACAGCTCAACGATCGTTGAGGGTGGTGGCAAACGAAAAGACATCGAAGCCCGGATCGATCAGATTCGCAAACAGATCGATCAGACGGACAGCGATTACGATAAAGAAAAGCTTCAGGAACGATTGGCCAAGCTTACCGGCGGCGTTGCGGTCGTCAGTGTTGGCGCCGAAACTGAAACCGAAATGAAGCAAAAGAAAGCTCGTGTCGAGGACGCACTTCACGCCACTCGTGCGGCCGTCGAAGAAGGCATTCTTCCCGGTGGCGGGGTTGCTCTACTCCGTTGTGCCGAAGCAGTTGCAGCTGCCAAAAAAACCGCCAAAGGCGACGAGAAAGTCGGCGTCCAAATCGTGCTGAATGCGTTGGACTCACCGATTCGGCAGATCGCCAACAATGGTGGCATCGACGGTTCGGTGGTTGCCGATATCGTCAGTCAAAAGCCGCTCAACACCGGTTTCAATGCTCATACCGGCGAATACGTTGACATGTACAAATCGGGCGTTATTGACCCGGTTAAAGTCGTTCGTACCGCGATTGCCAATGCCGCCAGCATTGCGGGCCTGCTCCTGACAACTGACGCGATGGTATCCAACTTTGAAGACGAAGACAAGAAAAACAAGATTGAAGGGGCGATCTCGTAGTGATTTTTGTTCACAAAACGGTATCGCTTTAAATCACCGAAAAAGTTTATCTTATCTTCGGTCTACATAACCAACAGACGGGCCATCGAAAGGTGGCCCGTTTTATGGTAATGGCGGTTTCAACCGCCAGCCACTGATTTGCAGCAACGTACCACCGGTATTTTTTAGAACACTCGTTCCACAATATCATGGCCAAACGCGATTTTTACGAAATTCTCGGTGTCGATCGGAGCGCTTCCGATCGCGATATCGCTAAAGCCTATCGGAAACTGGCCGTTAAGTATCATCCGGACTCGAATCCGGGAGATGAACATGCCAGTCGACAGTTCAAAGAATCGGCGGAGGCTTATGAAGTCTTGTCCGATTCCGATAAACGAAACCGTTACGATCGGTTTGGACATGCAGGCCTCGAAGGCAGCACCCAATTCAGTTCTACCGAAGATATCTTTGCTGCCTTCGGAGAGATTTTCGGTGGCGGCGGTGGCGTGTTCGGTGATCTTTTCGGAAGAACAGGGCGGCGCGGTCCGCGGCGCGGCTCCGACGTTCGAGCCGACGTAAAACTCACGCTCGAAGAAGCTGCCGCCGGAGTCAACAAGACGCTGTCCTTCGAACGTTCACAGGAATGTGAGACATGTGAAGCAACGGGAAGTACACCTGGAAGTAGGCCCGAAACGTGCCAACAATGCGGAGGGCGGGGACAGGTTTTGCAATCGACGGGAATTCTCCGGGTTCAGACAACTTGTCCAGTTTGTCGGGGCCAGGGTCAGATCATTATTAATCCTTGTAACGATTGCCGCGGGCGCGGGTACGTCGGTCGCAAAGTCGAACTGGATGTTGCCATTCCGGCAGGCGTCGACGATGGCATGCGAGTACGCTTGGCCGGCGAAGGTGAGCCCAGTCCCGACGGAGGACCCAATGGGGACTGTTACTGTTTCATCTCGGTTCGCCGTCACAAACTTTTTCATCGGGATGGCCAGAACTTGATCCTGCAAATGCCGATTTCATATACGCAGGCAGCTTTGGGCGCCGAAATCGAAGTTCCCACGCTTGATGGGCCAGACAAATTGGTCATACCATCGGGTTCGCAATCCGGTGAAGTTTTCAAAATGCGTGGACGAGGCATGCCACATCCACAAGGGGGTGCAACCGGTGATCTGCTCGTGCAGACCTTTATCGAAACACCCAAGAAAGTCTCAGACGAACAAGATGCGTTGCTGCGTCAACTGGCGGAACTCGAACATAAAGACGTCTTGCCGCAACGCAAGAATTTCTTGAAACGACTGAAAGAGTATTTCGCGGCATCGGAGTCCCAGGCCTAATTCGGCGGGCGACCTCGCTGCCGAGTTGTCCTATTCTTCGATGCTCCAACCACTCGAATTGCATGACGAAAAGATGAATACGAAACCAGAAAAAAACGCAGAACCGCCAGAATCCAGCGAAGCCGTTGACGAACTGTTCGCTGACCTGGAAACAAATCAAGACATTCAAGGATCTGCTGATTCGATTCCGGTCGTCGAGCCGATGGGCGAAGTCGAGCAACTGAAAGCCCAATTGGCAGAAGCTGAAAAACGAACACTGCTGGCCCAGGCGGACTTGGAAAATTTTCGCCGCCGCACCCGCCGAGACACGCAAGATCAGCTTAAATACGCATCGGTTCCTTTGATGAACGAGCTCCTTGAGGTCATCGACAACTTGGATCGAGCAATCGCGGCACATGAATCCGATGCGCCAGGTGAAGGACTGCTCGAAGGTGTCAAGTTAGTCGCACAGCAGATTGCCACGATTCTCGAGAACAAGGGCTGCAAGAAAATCGAAGCGATCGGACAGCCATTCGATCCGAACCTGCATCAAGCGGTCCAAATGCAACCCAGCAATGAATATGACGCTAATACGGTAATGCAGGAATTAAGAACGGGTTTCCAATTGCACGATCGGGTCATTCGGCCAAGTCAAGTTTTCGTTTCGACGGGCCCGGAAGCTTAGGAGAGGAGCACACAGCATGCCGACTTATGATTACGAATGCGACGCCTGCGGTCACGAATGGGAACTCTTTCAGAACATTACGGCCGATCCCGAAAAAAAATGCCCTGAGTGCAAAAAGAAAAAAGCGCGACGATTGTTTGGAACCGGTGCCGCCATCATGTTCAAAGGCTCAGGGTTTTACGAAACCGATTACCGCAGCGATTCCTACAAAAAAGGCGCTGACGAAGCGAAGAACAAATCTGACACTTCGTCCAAAACTTCCAAAACGGACGCTCAGCAAACGAGTCCCAAATCCGAGAGTCCCAAATCCGAAAGTAAGAAGTCCGATACAAAAACCAAACCTCCCGAAGCCAAACCTGACTCGAACCCAACTCCCAAAAAGAAAAAAGAAGACTAGAATCGTACTGTTCCTGGAACCGAGTGAAAGGCAGGCCTCGGCGGACCAAACAAGTAGGCCAAAACGAGCCCTGCGCTGTTTCGGCGATGCATTGCAGTAGACTCGATTGCCGGAACTGCGCGGGGGCTTGTTCTGGCCTACCAAAGCTCTTTCAAAATGACACGTGCTGCTTTTGTAAAAGGATCTTGAAAAAGCCTGAGCGTGCCGACGCGTCGGAGATCATCCACGAACGCAGGCGAAGTAAAGTAACTCTTTTCCTCTCAACCGACACGTTCTTCTTAATACTGAGTATAGAGCGAAACCAGCCTCATCGATTTTGAACGTACAATCTGCGGTGGCTAAGAATGCCTTGGAGAATTACGATAACTGAATTCTCAAACGCCAGATTACCATGCTAGTTTCACGTTCCCGAAAGTTGGGATGAACGCCGATCGTCAAACCGATATCGTCGAAGTTCCCGACTGCAAATATCCGCGATCCGGTGCGCGACTTTGGCACGGTATGACGACGCTGAACTACCTGAAATTGCTGGCCGCAAAAAAGTTTCGCATATCATTTTTGCGATGGGGAATGGCCTTCTTGATCACGATCTTTAGTGTACCCAACTCCTGTCTAGTTCTCCTTCAAGCATTGTTTCTTGGTCGAAAAATCTGGCGTACGCAGATCGAACATGCTCCCATCTTCGTCGTTGGCCATTGGCGAAGTGGCACAACGCTGCTGCATGAACTATTAGCGCTCGACGAAAATCATGCGTTTCCAACCACTTATGAATGCTTTGCACCCCAGCATTTTCTTTTTACGTCATCGTGGCTACCCAAACTGTTATCGTTTACGGTGCCACCCAAACGTCCTATGGATTCCATGCCAGTCAGTTTTGACTCACCACAAGAAGACGAATTCGCATTGGTTTGCATGGGATCGCCGTCTCCGTATTTTCGCTTGGCGTTTCCTAATGACAAACCGCCGTATGAAGAGTTTTACAATATGGAAAATTCGTCGCCCCGCGACACCGAACGTTTTGATCGCGACTTGACATACTTTTTCAAGGCCTTGACGCTTGCCAAAAAGAAACGGCTGATTCTGAAGTCGCCAACTCACACGGGCCGAATCAATCATCTTTTCAGGCTCTTTCCAAACGCCCGATTTGTCCATATTTCTCGAAATCCTGTCACTCAATTTTCATCGACGTTGCGAATGTGGATGATCATGGACCACATTCAGGGCTTTCAGACACCTCGATATTCTCAGCGAGAATTGCTTCAATATTGCTTTGATGTGTTTGGAAAAATGTATGATGATGGTTATTTGAACCAAGTTGCTCAGATCCCCGCTGAAAATCTATTTGAAATTCGGTTCGAGGATTTAACCGCAAACCCTGTCGAGCAAATTAGAAAGATCTACTCACATTTTGGGCTCGCCAACGTTGATGAAGTATGTCGCAAAGTTGACAACTATTTTTCAGAGCGAGTTGATTACAAACTCAACCAACACCAGCTTAGCGAAGAAGTAAGACAAGAGATCGGAGTTGTGTGCTCCAGCTACATGAAGCGTTTTGGCTACAATGAGGTCGAAGGTTAAGACAACCAATCCGTGGATTCGCAAATGGCCGATTTACAGATCAAGCTTTTACAACAAATGCCGGTCTTCGGAGGGCTTAAGCCCGCTACACTGCATCTAATTCTGGATTCGAGTGAAATGATCCAGGTTGCGTCTGGCGATTTCTTTTTCCATGAGGGGGAACGCGGTGAGTGTCTGTTTGTCCTCGAGTCCGGTTTGGTCATCGTGGAAAAAAACTGGCAAGCGAATACGGTGGAGATTGGTCGACTCGCAACCGGAGACTGTTTCGGCGAAATGGCACTAATTGATTTGCAGCACCGATCGGCGTCAGTCAAAGCTGATCAGAATTGTTTGGCGATCATGATCCCACGTCAAGCCTTGCTCTCCCTTTTTCAACAAGATCTGGAGCAGTACGCGATCATCATGATGAACATGGGGCGTGAGGTTAGCCGTCGCTTGCGCGAACTCCATGAACGACTCTTCGTATTGCAGCAGGAAGATCGCTTTGAAATTGAGGCGATCAAGGACGATTTGATGGCCAAGCCGTTTTTGTTGTCGACTTGAGATTGTTATCGTCAACATGAATGGCCGACAGCTTTTTGATTTTGGCCGCGATTCGTCCGTGTGGCCTCCGACCGGTGACATCCTACTCAAGACTCCATCAATCAATTCGTAACGATTCCCGTCATCTGGCAAACGAGCCAATGGTTCGGCTGTTATCATTTTTGCAAATCTCGGCGATCCTGAAAAACGATGAAATGTTTGCGCGAAGGCCTGTTTGAGAATAAGTTAATGACCATGTGGCGCCTGGTCGAGAGTTAGACTTTTGTCTTCGTGTATTGGCAGCAAATAGGCAATCAAGCCGATCGGCCGGCAAATCAAAGCTGATTCACAGAATCTTGTCTTTGTTCGAATTCGCCAACGGTTCTCTCGGACCTGCAGAATGCTTAGGAATGCAGAATGAAGAACAAGGAATCCAGAATGAAGAAGGACGTCATCCCAAGCGCGCGGAAATTCAGCTCAAAAAAGTCCAGGGGCACGCCAGCATCGCCTTGGAAGATGTTTGGAAGCCCCTACTGGAGGTACGAAGACCGCATTTCGTAGCGAACGGTTGGGGTTGGTACATCGCGACAAATGATTTCGCCCGAATGACTTGTTGATTCGACGAAACACTGCGAATTCGCCCGAATCCCAATTCACGCCTTGTCCAAAATTGCCCAAATTCTTAAACTATTATGCTTGCCGCTGCGGTGAACGGCCAGCGTAGCTTCAATCGGCAGAGCACCGCATTCGTAATGCGGGGGTTGCGGGTTCGACTCCCGCCGCTGGCTCCTGATCAATCCGCGTTTGCCGGCCAAATTCGACGTGCACCAGAGATCTTGGCTTACTTGCAATCTCCTACGTCAGCAAAAATCTCAAGCTTCAAAGCGTTAAATATTAGACCATTTCTTGGAAAATTCCCGGAGTGCCTTGATGGCTCAATTACCTGTACCAGAAGTTGAATTGAAAGACGTTCTCCTCTCGAACAGCTCGTTCGGACCAGCCGAAATATCATTCGTCTCAAATCGAATTAGTACCGACTACACACAGTTTCCAGTTCTCAAAGAAGTTGCCCAGGAACTTCAAGCTCAAACTGACCGCACGCCGGCGACGTCAGTACGGCTGGGCATCTGCCAGTATTTGCTGGGGCATTACCTTGACGCGATTGAGACTCTGGAAAATGCAGACGGCGGCGCATTAGCTCATTTCTACCAGGGCAAGGCGCATTACGCACTTGGCAATTATCACCGCGCCATCACCGCTTATCAGTCCGCTCAAACGGCTGGATACGACCCAGACGAATGTAGTCTGGTCATCGCGGAATCCAAGCGTCACGCCAACGAAATACAAGAGGCGATGGAAATTCTTGACAACATGTTCGGACCCGTCGAACAGACTGCGGAGTACCTGTATCAACGCGGTGCAACCATCGCCGCGATGGGAAACAACCCCTCCGAAGTCATCAAACTCTACGAGCGGGCCGTCGAGCTGAACGAGTCGCATCCAGGTGCCCTCTTCGGTTTGGGCCTGGAAAACGATCGACGCGGAAATGATGAAAAAGCGATTGAGCTTTATCAACGCGCTGCAGCAGTATTCCCGTCAAATGTGGGCACGTTATTGAATCTGGGACTCCTCTATGAAGATCATGATCAATACGATCGAGCCGCACGATGTTACGATCGAATTCTCGAATCGTTCCCGACTCATTCTCACGCGCTTTTGTATCGCCGTGACTCGGTCGCTTCGTTGGACGAGCATTATGATCACGAAAGCGAAAAACAACGGCAAGCGATCGCCGGAGTGATGGGCGTTTCGATCGCTCAGTTCGAACTTTCTGTACGAAGTCGAAACTGCCTTCAAAAAATGGGTATCTCAACGCTCGGTGACCTCACGAGAGTTTCGGAAACCGAGCTTCTCAACAGCAAGAACTTCGGCGAAACTTCGCTCGTCGAAATTCGCGAAATGATGACCAACAAAGGACTGATGATTGGCCAGTTTGTCCACCAGAAAGAAGACGAAGTCGAACCTCTCGACCTCAGCCACCTTTCACCCGACGAACAAGCCTTGCTGGATCGCCCGATGTCTGACCTCAACCTTTCGGTCCGGGCTCGAAAATGTATGACTCGTCTGGGTCTCACTTCGATTGGTGAATTAGTCCGCAAGACGGCGGATGATCTGCTCGAATGCAAAAACTTTGGCGTGACCAGTTTGACCGAAGTTCGGGAAAAACTGGATCAAGCAGGACTAAAACTACGCGGCGAATAGGTCGTTAGTTCACAAGTTGCAACGCTGAATTCGTTGCAACTTGCTGTTTTGTTCATCGCGTGCTATTGAATGCAGAATGAAGAACAAGGAATGCAGAATGAAGAAGGAGCTTGATCGGTCGGAATTAAGATCGAAAAAGGGAATTGATCGGCACGGTGTTGCTCTGGAGGCTTGGCTGATCGAATTTGCGGTTCGAATAATCGGTGTTGTCGAATCACTTACCGATACAAAAGCAGGCAAACAGATTGCAGGGCAGCTGATACGTTCGGGAACCTTTCCTGCTCCAAATTATGGTGAAGCCCAAAGCGCGGAGTCTCGAAAAGACTTTGTCCACAAGATGAAGATCGCGCTAAAAGAACTTCGGGAATCGCATATTTGGTTACAGATCATTCGGGAAAAACGGTTAATTGAACGCGCAGAACGCTTAGATTCATCATTATTGAATGCGATGAGTTGATTTCGATTTTCGTTGCAAGTGTCAACTCCGCCCAACGTAACACTTGAATCAACTCGGAATACTGCACACGGTCTTTCTGCATTCTGCATTCCTGTTCTTCATTCATTCTTCATTCTTCATTCTTCGCTCCATGAAAGCCGCTGGCTTCGAATTCGAGCTGCTTCATATCGACAAGCGGTGCGGCGCGCGACTCAGTCGACTGACGACTCCGCGCGGAACGGTTGAGCTTCCTGCGTTCATGCCAGTCGGCACTTGCGGCAGCGTAAAAGGCCTCACGGCTCAGCAAGTCCGCGCGACGGGTGCACAAATTTTGTTGGGCAACACCTATCATCTTTCGCTGCGTCCCGGATCGGAAATCGTTCAACAACTGGGTGGCCTTCACAAGTTTATGGACTGGCCGCATCCGATTTTGACGGACAGTGGCGGGTTTCAGCTGTTCAGTTTGGCGAAACTGACAAAGATCACAGAAGCGGGCGCAACATTTCGCTCCCACATTGACGGATGCGAGTTGGAATTGACTCCTGAGCGATCGGTTCAGATTCAGGAAGAACTGGGTTCCGACATTGCCATGGTGCTCGATCACCTAATTGAGTTGCCTGCTGATCGGGCTGCCGTAGCAGATGCGAATGAACGAACGATTCGCTGGGCCAAACGCTGCCGGGATGCCCATACACGGGACTCTCAGATTCAATTTGGCATCGTGCAAGGCGGGCTTGATCCGGCTATGCGACGGAACTGCGCCCGCAGTTTAGGCGACCTGGATTTCGCCGGTTATGCGATCGGTGGCCTAAGTGTCGGGGAACCGCCCGAAGAAATGCACAAAGTTTTGGACGTAAGCTGCCCGGTACTCCCCGAACAAAAACCCCGTTATCTAATGGGTGTCGGCACGCCGACCGATTTGCTGGAAAGCGTAAAACGGGGAGTCGACATGTTCGACTGTGTGATGCCCACCCGTAACGGGCGAAATGCAATGGCCTTTACCGACAACGGCCATCTCAAGCTGCGAAATCAAGTCCACCGAACCGATCCACGACCGCTGCAGATGGAGGTTGAAACCGAGTATTCGCATCTTAGTCGTGCGTATATTCGCCATTTGTTCATGGCAAAAGAGATGTTGGGACCAATTCTGCTGTCCATTCATAATCTGGCCTACTATCACCGCTTGATGAGACAGGCCCGAGAAGCGATTAAGGCTGATTCGTTTTTGGACTTTTACGAACAACGCATGGCGGGTTGGGGCAAAAAGCCTGATATTGCGGGAGTTTGATCGCAACATGGCCTTGTTGATCCGGGGTCCAAATTTTATGATTGTGCGAAGGTTTTAGCGTCGAAACGCCAGACGAAAATATTGGCTGGCAATTTCAATTCGCGATTTGATAAAAGCCGGTTTGCGAGTCGATGTTGGCTCGAACTTCGGTGTGCAAATTCGCGGTCGTTATCAGGAAATCGATGGTTCAGCTATATCACATTTGTTGGCTGTTTTTGGCACAAGTAACTCCCGGCGCCGGTGGCGTCGACGGGGCCGCTGCTCCTGCAGCTGCGGCGGGCGAAGTAGCCAAAAAACAACCCAGCTTGTTGGAAAGCCTGGCATTTTTTATGCCGGCAATGCTGCTCGTGATGTTCCTGTATTTCCTGTTGATGGGGCGATCGCAACAAAAAGGTCAAACAAAAGGATCAACTCCTGAACTTCTCGAAAATCTAAAAAAGAATGACCGGGTCGTTACCGCAGGGGGAATCATCGGTACCGTGGTTAACATGCGGCAGGACGTCGACCATGTTACGCTACGCGTCGATGAATCTACAGGATCCAAAATGCAGATCTTGAAGCAATCAATTGTTCGCGTATTGAACGACGAAAAAGAAGCCTAACAGCTCAGTTCGTTGATCTCGTTTTCATGATGATACGAAAGGATTTCGTATTGAGCTTTTACATACACGCGAAAATCAGTCAATTCATTCTCAGGATCCGCTCAGATGTTTGAGTCTTCCACTGCAAACTTGTTGCTTCTTGCCCAAGCCGCCAATGATGGTTCAGGCGAAATCGAGAAAACTCCGTTTTACGAAACGGGTCCGTTCATGTTCGTCTGTATTTTGGCCTTGCTGTTCATCAGCTGGTTTACCGCCAAAGCCGTTGCCAAAAAATTGCGAATGCAAGAGTACAGCGGTCGGTTGTTTGTCATCATGACCACCCTTCTGGTCGGCGTATTGCTGGTCACTGCCAAATTTCCTCCCAAATTTGGTGTCGACCTGAAAGGCGGCATGAATCTGATCGGTTCCTTGAACATGGAAGAGTTCGAGAATCTGGACCCCGGTTCAAAACCTCCCGAAGCCAAAGACTTGATCCCGAACTTGCTCAAGCGTGTCGACCCTTCCGGTACACGCGAGATCATGATTCGCCCGCTCGGTAAAGACAAAATTGAAGTCACGATTCCTTCGGTGACTTCCGAAGAAGCTGATGCGATCTGGGACCGCCTTGCCAAAGCTGGCCATCTGCAATTCCGCATCGTGGCTTCGCGTCAATTCAGTGACCATGGAGCCGCAATGGACCTGGCCCAAAAAATGGTCGAAGCCAGAAGTCCGTCTCGACTGGTCGAAAGGGTAGATTCGGACGGAGCCACAACCGTTGTGGCCAAATGGTACGGCCTGGCCAGAGAAGATGTCGATGGCCCCATTGAGCCGGGGACATTGCTGGGATTCAAATACGTTCCCGACAACCGCAACCTCGTCCGCGACGCTCGTTCACTTGAGCTCGTTGACCTGGACCAGGTTAACTTCAGCGTCAATCGCGACAACCACGGTAAAGACTTAGCCAAATGGTGTGCAGAAAACAAGGTCACGCCTCAAATCCTGATGCTTGAGCCGGAGGACGCAAGCACGAATGTCGAAGGTCGACACATTTCGCAAGTCCGGCCAGACACTGACGAATATGCTCGCCCTTGTATTTCGTTCAACATGTCGGATGAAGGCGGGCAAAGATTGGGCCTGATGACTCAACTGAACAAACCCGATAATCAGGGCAAGCGCGGTCTGGGAATCGTCCTCGATGGCAATCTTCATACAGCCCCGACAATCGAAGAACCGATTTATGATCGCGGTCGCATCTCTGGAAGTTTCACGCGCAAAGAAGTTGACGATGTGATCATCAATCTTCGTTCCGGTAAACTCGAAGTTGCCTTGAATAAGAACCCCATTAGTAAGCAGTATATCGAATCGTCTCTCGGGGAAGAACTTAAACAGAAGGGCCTGTTTGCGATCGGTTTCTCCTTCGTACTGGTCCTTGGGTTTATGCTCGTCTACTACCGATTCGCAGGAGTCGTCGCTTGCGCCGCGCTGTTGATTAATTTGCTGTTGATCATGGCATTGATCATGGCAATTCGACAACCGCTTTCGCTGACCGGATTAGCCGGTCTGGTGCTGACGGTCGGTATGTCTGTGGATGCAAATGTACTGGTGTTTGAGAGGATCCGCGAAGAACTTGACCGCGGCTCCGCCTTGAGGATGGCGATTCGTAACGGTTTTGATAAAGCGACCACCACCATCATCGACGCCAACGTCACGACGCTGATTACGGCTCTGGTTCTGTACGTTATTGGAACGGAGCAGATCAAAGGATTTGCCGTCACTTTGATCCTCGGTATTTTGATGTCGATGTATACGGCGATTTATTGCTCGCGAACCGTTTTCGACATTGCCGAACGCAAACGCTGGTTGACAGAACTGAGCATGATGCGAATCCTCTCGAAACCGAAGATCGACTTCATTGGAAAACGCGGATTGGCCGCAATCTTTTCAATCGTGCTGATCGGTTCGGGAATCGCTGGCATGTATGTGCTTGGGCCCAGGATCTTGAATCACGATCTTCGCGGTGGCTCAACCGCTCGAGTTGTGTTCGAGGAAGAAAAGGACATTGAATTTGTACGAACCAAACTTGATCAGGAAGACATCGAGGTGAACAATGAAGAAATCGAATTCTCGGTTTCCAAAATTCGCGACGATAATTTCGTCGGTCGCGTGTTTAAAGTCGACAGTAACATTCCAACCTACGATGGGATCGGCGATGCCCCTTATGACCAGCTCAGCGACGTATTGGAGCGCGTGTTCGAAGGGGAATTGACCAAATTGCACGTCAACGTCGGCGAAACGGTCTCGCAAGTTCGCGATCAGCCTGAGGGTCTCGGTGCGATCAATCGTTCAGGTGTGCCACCTGCGTTAACGGCTTTGTCTCTGGTCAACCCGTCGTTGATGCTCCAGGACACCGGCGAAGAACAAAAACAGGAAGAGCCTGAAGTCACCTCGCCTCCGGCGGAAGAACCGGCGATTTCTGCGGCCGGTAAACAGGATGAGGGATCCGACGCCGGGCAAGATCCAGCTGGCGATTCTGAGACGCCTACGGATGCTGCGGAGCAGGAATCGAAAGATTTTCCAGAACGCCAAAAACCTGGCCTTCAAATCAATCAAAACGAAACCGTTACCGAATTGACTTTTGACCAGCCCATCACGGGCAAAGCCCTCAAGACATTTCTCGTGCAGACGGCGGAGAATTTGAATATCACGCTGGAAGAAGAGCAAATCCAAACCGATTCGGAGGACGTTCCAGAGGGCGAATCGGCGACCTCGGTTTCATCGAAAAGCTGGACTGTGACGCTGGATCTACCGCGCTCAGAAGAAGCAAAAACGATCTTTGAAACCTGGTCCAGTGAATTTAACGGCAAACCCTATTTCCCAACGACAAGTGGCGTGGGTGGTCAAATTGCACGCGAAACACAACTTCAGGCGCTTGCGGCGATCATTGCCAGTCTGCTCGGTATCATCGCGTATGTTTGGATCCGTTTCCAAAACGTGGCCTTTGGGCTTGCGGCCGTAGTGGCTTTGATTCACGACGTCTTGATCGTGCTGGGAGCCATCGCGCTCAGTCACTTTGTGGCAGGTTCGCTGGGCTTTATCGGGATCGACAATTTTAAGATCAGTTTGCCAATCGTCGCGGCGCTGCTCACGATTATCGGATATTCGCTCAACGACACGATTGTCGTGTTTGACCGGATCCGTGAGGTTCGTGGTAAACGATCCGAGATCACAGCTGATATGATCAACACCAGTATCTGTCAGACACTCAGTCGGACGATTCTAACTTCGATGACCACCTTTATCGTGGTATTTATTCTTTATTGGTTCGGCGGCGACGCCATTCACGGTTTTGCGTTCGCGCTGGTAATCGGTGTGATCGTCGGAACGTACAGTTCCATCTTTGTTGCATCGCCAACTTTGTTATGGCTGATGAACCGTGTTGGACTTAATCCCGGAGCAGCTGTCGAAGCTGAGTAGCGCAACACACTGTAACTGAGTTCGCGAGAATTCGGTTGAATATTCAAGACTCTGAGTCGGCTTGACCGGCTCAGTTTTTTTTTGCGCTTGGGTTTTGCAAGTTGCCTTGACGCCTAACAAAAACGGTTAATTCATCCTGAAGGAGCTCAAGCGACTGAAGGAGCTCTCGTATTTTCACGCGAGATTCTTTTCGCCGCAGCGGTCTGAGGCTCTTTTCCAATCCGAGCAGTTCCGGTTGTAACGACTGCGGAAACTATTGCTGTCGCAGCAATTGCAAGCTGTAAGTAACAACCAACTTTGATTCATCCGAATACAAACAACAAACTTTACCTAATCAAGAAAACGGGAATTTTGAACTCGAACTGGCGACCCATTGCCATTGAATATCCGTATAGTCGCCGAATCTTCGTGTAATAATTACACGCCGCTGGGCGAATGCCTTCGGCGAATTTTAGTCGTATTCGTTTATCCTGGCGGGAAAATTCAAATGAGTTCAGTTGCACAAGTCGCGATTGGAATCTTGATTCTTGGCGCAGCGTTTATTATTGGCAGCCAACTTCGGAACCACCAAAGCGATTCCGTCGTTGCAAATGACCAGTCAGCCGACTCGTCCTCCGAAGTGTTGTGGCAACGCCCGGAGAAAATCGAAGACCTCCGTCAGCAGGCTTCCGACAGCAAAGGGCTCATCGACATGCCCGTCGCCAAACGTCGAGTCGCCTCCCCAGCTTTCGATTCTGGTGGTGAGACGCCTGACAAAGCCGCAACTGAAACGACGATTCCGCCAACCGATCAATCCGCTTCGCAACAACCTGCCTTAGTTGCCACAAAACAAAAACCGGTTCTTACATCGGAAATAGCCCCTACTAAACCGGTCGTTCAAAAGGTCGACGTTGAACCGGATTTTACTCACATGGAGTCGGAATATGAAAGAAGCCTCGCAGCAAACGATGTTGGGGGCAAAGCTCAGTCTCAGCCGTTTTCACGATCAACCAAGATTCAAGCCGCGAATTCTCTTGGAAAAGTAAGTCCGCGTCCCGCCGCACCAATCGATTCATCAATTCGGTCAACCATCGCTCTGGCCGAGGCTGGTGTTCGCGATTTGCCGACGCGCGAAACGACAACTCCAATGATTGCCCGCAAAATCCCCCCGGTCGATCCGACGACTGCTGACGTGCGGGCTCAGCCACGGGTACCGGCCGGTTTGACGCCCCAAGCGAAGAGTGGAATGGTAAGTCTCAAATCAAAACGGGTGAACAGAATTACTTTGGAAACCAATCAGTTCGTTCGCCACGTGACGGAATCCGGTGAGACGCTGCAGCGGTTATCGGAGAAGTACTATGGCAAGCCCGACTATTACCTGGACATCTACCTGGCCAACCAGGACGTCCTCCCGAACCCTGCCACAGTGCCAGTCGGCAAGACGTTGAGAATTCCACTTTATGAGTAACAATTCGAAAAGCGAATTCAGAACCGAATCCGCCGGATTCGGCACCCGGCCAATCCCTGGCAGAAATTTTCCACCGCGCGCTGCTGGCCGTTGTCATTTCGGCCCATGAACTTCTCGATTTTTTTTTTGCAGGAGGGGGGACTTCAGCAAAATCGCGCAAAAGCGGATTGTCTTCAGCGAGTTGCCAGAAAGAGAAGACAAGTTGAAACGGGCTCCTGCAAGTTACAGCATGCTATCAATCGCTCGCCATCATGAGTGGTATCTAAGGTTTGAGACAACTTCTTCACGCCGTCGCATCAAACCGAAACGTCGACGTCTTAGCTGGGCGCTCACGATGTCGCCCATTGAGGACCCCTTGCCGGGAGTTGTTGCGCAAAACTGGTGTTTCAGATTTGGCTCAGATGTCGAATAATTGCTGAGTTGAATTAGATGTCGTGCTGCATCTACACAAGACACCACGGCTGCGCTCATGGAAGGGACTTACCGATGGCCAAAAAAGCTCGCTCCAGATCTTTTGACTTTGCAATCTACCTGCTTTTTCGCTGCCTGACCTGGGTCATCCAGACGATGCCGGTCTCGTGCACGTTACTAGTGGCGCGATTCGCTGGCTGGCTTGGCTATCAGATTGACAAACGTCACCGGCTGGTCGCCCACGACAATCTATGCCATGCCTTTCCCGAGCTTTCGGAAGTCGAAATTGACAAACTTGTGCGAGCCTCATTTCGTCACCTGTTTACGGTTTCGGTTGAGAGCGCTGTTCTCGAGCGGAGACTCAATCCGATGACGGTCGGCAAATATGTCCGTCACGCAGACCCTGAGGATCACAAACGGGCCATTGCCTGGACTCGATCCGAGCGGCCCGCGATCTTTTTGACCGGCCACGTCGGCAATTGGGAAGTAGTTAGTTTCGGGATGGCAGCCGAGGGCGTGAACGCGACAGTCATCGGTCGGGCTTTGGATAACCCGTATTTGGATCGTCATGTTCGCCAGTTTCGCATGTCGACAGGGATGACGATGGTGGACAAGGATGGGGCAGTGGATGAAATCACCAAAACGATGATGCGCGGCGGAAACTTGGGTGCAGTCTTTGATCAGGATGCCGGTCCCAAGGGCCTGTTTGTGGACTATTTCGGTCGGCCCGCATCCACGTTCAAATCGATCGCCCTTTTGTCCCTCCAATACAATGCACCCATCATGGTCCTTGGCTGCATGCGCACCGGATCCCCGCTCAAACACTTGATGTTTTTGGAAGACGAAATTATGCCAGAGGAGTACGAGGACGATCCAGGAGCGGTCCGAGCCATCACCCAACGGTACACTGCTGCGCTTGAACGAATCGTCCGACGTTACCCCGATCAATATTTCTGGCTGCACCGGCGGTGGAAAAGCGAGCCGCGAAAGAAAAAGACTCAGCCACAAAAACGGTCGTCGATCAAACCAGCTGCCTGAATCTAAGCGGTCGGGAGGCCAAGGTTTTTGCTATGCCGGTTGCCGCGTTATCTGCAGTCAGGACTATTTCTTCGCGCGATTTTGCCAGGGCATTGCGTCCTTGTTGGCCACAAGAGTCGCATCTATAAAATCGGCAACATCTTTGAAAACAAGTTGATGTTCGGGGTTAGCGATAAGTCCCGTTGCATTCAGTGGCGTGGGGTACGGCGGATTCCTCACTTCATACAGGCCGATCGCCAGCTTGGAACGACTTTTTTCAATTTCTTTCGCGATTGAATTACCTTCCCGGGCAGCCGTTTTATTATCCTCCGCCCAAGCGACGTACACCGCGATGGGTTTGGTGACTTTGCCAGTAAACAGGTTTGACTTGAGATTCTGCATCATACTTAGATTCTTAAGTTTCCGTTCCGGTGAAATCATCATCACGGCTTTTACATCCTTGCCCTGTTTGACACCGCCAATTGGCTCCCAACTCCAATCGTTAAGGCTCCATTGAACTGCTTGAACGGCCATTTTGCCAACGGCAAGCACGGTTAACATTTCGATATTCAACTCGCCCAGATTGTTTTTCTCCATCAAATATTTTTTGCATCGTTCGATGTCATTCGTCATCGAAATAATTTCTTCTTTTTTGAACCGATTGAGATCAAGCGGTTTATCAACTCCGTTGACCGTTTTGCTTTCTCCGTGTCCGCGAAGATCGGGCACGATGATTGTGTGTTTGTGATTTTGGTGTAAATACTCGGCCAACGCTTCCATGTGGGTGCGATTTCCCTCCCAATCGTGAAGCAAAATGATCGGAACGGTGGTTTTGCTTTTTGCACCGGGGTAGTGCTTGCATCGAAGAACAACGCCGTCTTTGGTGGTTAGACTGATGGTTTCAGGTTCACCGATTTCTTCTTCATCCTGTTCTTGGACGTTGCGGACTTGGAGGTGCCTGACAAAAGTTCGCCCGTTAGTCCCCAGCTGTTCTCGCGCACCCATAACGGCCGTTTGAGAAAAAACCGTTGTGGGTAACATCAACAGGGCCGCGATGATGGCCAGCAAGGCTCCACC
This sequence comes from Planctomycetaceae bacterium, assembly GCA_024638965.1. Taxonomy (GTDB): domain Bacteria; phylum Planctomycetota; class Planctomycetia; order Pirellulales; family Pirellulaceae; genus Mariniblastus. The sequence goes on along the minus strand of JAHEJI010000008.1, from coordinate 5,495 downwards.
GTGACGACGAGACAAAGCCAGGTTTGGAGAATTAGAATTCATCTGGGCTATCCATGGGAATTTGACACGAAGCGGAAGTCAACAATCGTAATTATTAAATCAGCCACTCAAGTTTACGACTCTAACTAATCCTAGAGTCAGCCCGAGAATGGGTCAACGAATCATTTTTCATCGAACGGCGAAGCGTGCTGTTGTCCAATATTTTTATCTTGTGGATCAATAATTAGCCGGATTTCATGTTCAAAACAACGAATTTCAAGGGTTTCAATTGTTTTGGGTTGTCCGGTGACTTGATTCTTCAGACAATAGCATTAACTGGCGATTTGTTACAAACGCAGTTCGGATTTTGAGGATCGAGGTTTGTTTATTCAGAATTTGCGACGACGGTGGCAGATCAAAACTGGCCGCGTGGATACTCCCTTTGACGGAGAAATACCTTTTTGGGTTGCCAGTTTTTGTTTTCATCTAATTCTGCTGCTGTTGCTGGCAAGACTCATCATTCCAAATCCTAAGGCAAAGGAAGTCGAGTTGGTGTTGGACACCACTCAGGCGGTCGAGATTACCGAGCTGCCAACGGAATTCGAGTTTGATGAAGAGTTTCATGCAGAAATCGGGGCCGACAGCCAAAATGGCCTCGAAGTCGCAGCGAATGAAGCTCCCGAAGTCGACATCATCAACGAAGACGCCGTTGAAATCGATCTGGCGACGGACGACGTCGGCGAGTTTCTCACTGACGACGACTTCATCGAAGCCAGCTCCGAGAACATGTCGACCCTATCGGTCAAAGGGTCGGTCGGCCATTCGGTAACCGGTGCGGCTGGCGCAGTTGATCGTATTTCCAAAGAAATCGTGCTTTCGCTGGACGAACGCAAAACGCTTGTGGTGTGGATGTTTGATGAATCGGCCAGCCTAATCAAACAGCGAGACCAAATCGCCGCCCGATTTGACAAGGTTTACGAAGAGCTGGGAATCCTGCAAACAGCCGGGAATAAAGCATTTGCAAAACACCTTGACAAGCCTTTGCTCACACAAATCGTCGGTTTTGGACAGTTTCTTCACCCGATGCTCGAAGAGCCTACGGATGACCTTGAAAAGATCAAGAAAGCGGTCGCCAACGTCCAGCTTGATCGCAGCGGCGAAGAAAATGTTTTTTCTTCCGTCACCCAAGTCGCTGAAAAATACAAGCACTTTCATCGACGAGATCCCAAAACCGGAGACCGCCGTCGGAATGTGATGATCATCATCGTTTCGGATGAGGCGGGTGACGATGCCGCACAAGTCGATGAATGCGTAGCAATTTGCAATAAATATGAAACACCCGTTTTCGTCATTGGCGTGCCAGCACCGTTTGGACGCAAAGAAACAATGGTCAAATGGGTCGATCCGGATCCGAACTACGATCAATCCCCGCAAATGGCAAGCGTTTCACAAGGCCCCGAAACACTTGCCCCCGAGCGCATTCGATTGGATTTTTCGGGGACCTTCAATGATCTCGACATGATCGATTCTGGGTTTGGTCCGTTTAATCTTACGCGACTTTGCTATGAAACCGGGGGCATCTATTTTGCGGTTCATCCCAACCGGCGCACCAACAAAGCCGTGTCGATGTGGGAGACGTCGAACTACTCGGCCTATTTGCGATACTTTTTTGATCCCAAAGTCATGCGGGCTTACAAACCAGATTACGTTTCGCAGGCGACGTACCTGCAGCGACTGGAAAAAAACAAGGCCCGGGCTGCACTTGTGAAAGCGGCAATGTATACGAATACGGGCGTGCTCCAACCACCCAATCTCGTATTCCCGAAACTGAATGAAGCTCAATTCGTTCGCGCGGTTACCGTAGCCCAACAAGCCGCGGCTCGCGTTGAACCGGAACTCGATCGTTTACACGCAATTCTAAAAGAAGGTGAAAAAGACCGGGAACTCGAAGATTCGTTACGCTGGCAAGCTGGATACGATCTGGCTTTGGGAAGAACCCTGGCGGCCAAGGTTCGAGCGTCGTCTTATAACCAGATGTTGGCGATGGCGAAAACGAAACTCAAGTTCTCGCCGCCTCCTGACAAAGACACTCCCCAAAACAACACCTGGAGATTGCGGCCAGCCGACAATATCGAAACCGGCAGTCAGCAAGCCAAAATGGCGGAAAAAGCAAAGTTTCTTTTGAACCGGGTCGTGACCTCACATCCGGATACGCCTTGGGCAATGCTCGCGACTCGTGAGTTAGCTACTCCAATTGGCTGGAAATGGAAAGAGACGTATACGGCTCCGCCACGCCAGGTAGCCAGAAGCAATAATAACAACAGTAATAACGCCAGGCCGCGCAGAGTTCCGCAGCCGCGACAAAACGCCATTCCAAAACCGCGTCGGGCACCGCCAAAGCTGTGATCTCGCACCGAATAACACGATGTTTCACGCAGCTGTGAGCGGCAAGGCGCTAACCAACTAATGCATCAATGAAGCATCTTCGGCAACGGTAAGTTCCATGTCGTGATCATAGAACTGGCGCGTAATGTGTTCTGTCAACTTCGCCAGATAGATCGCTTCGAATTGGCGATCGGTCGTTTGAATTGCCGGACGGCCATTTTCAGGAAACGTAAAATGTTTGGGCCCGTGCACGAAGGCAACTTGCCCACCATTGGTTACATCGAAAACGGTTGCCGTGACGTCAGCGCGTCCCTTGAATATCGTCGCGCCTTCATGAATCGAGTAAGAAGAGATTTCGACGGCCAAAACGACTTCTGCATTCACGCCTTTGCCGAGCGCAACAAAATCCGTTTCATCCCAGCCGTTTGTGTCAACCCAATTCTCAATTTCATGAGCGGGAACCACTCGAATCTTTTTGACCGATTGAGCCAGCTTCATGCCGATCACTTTGCTCACCGTGTAAGTTAGCGTATCGGGGCCGTACGCAGACGCATCCGAAACGCAGACAACAGCAACTCGTTTATCTTCCAGCCCGCTGTAGGCCGCAGGAATTTTGTGGCCTTTGATGACATACAAAATCTCGGCCAAAGCACCGATACACCCGCCAAGGCCTACGACGGCAACCGCCAATCCGCAAATGCAAACGACCCGTGTAATTGAATTTTTACGGGTATTAGATTGTACGACCATCGTTCGTGTCCTATCCATTGAGCATTATTAGTCGTGCGAATGAAGTTCGCTCCACGACGCAGCGATCGTTTTGTTCAAATACGACCGTTTCGCATCCACACAATCACGGCGGAGAGTAGGGATTTCGCGGGCCGATCTCAAGATCACTTGCATCCAAGCGATAGCAAAGTGATAGCAAGATCGAGAAACTGGTGAAATCGTGCACGACATCAGGAATGGGGAACGAGTATTCAACTCGTATTGAAACGACCTTTAGAGCAGTTCCAAATTTGATTTGCACTCGTGTCATCCTGAACCGAGGCACGAGGTGAAGGATCTCCATGAACCAGGGAGAGATTCTTCAGTCGCAAGCTCCTTCAGAATGACAGAGGCTGAATACCAATTTTTGAAGATCCCCAGCTAATCTTCGATTTGATACCGATCGGCCTGTTTTTCATCGATGTTAATCCGGCGAATCCCTTGGGCTTTACCCGAATTTTGATCAATCTCGATCAGGGCGCCGTTAATCCTTACATCGCCGGTTGCGACGGTGAAGGGGATCGGGCGAAACGTGAGTGTCGCCTCAAGGACTCTTTCGATTTTTCTTCCGAGAATACTGTGATGTGGACCGGTCATCCCGACGTCGCTGATAAAGGCGGTGCCACCTGGAAAGATTTGCTCGTCGGCCGTTTGAACGTGAGTGTGTGTGCCACAAACGGCCGACACGCGGCCATCGAGAAATCGACCCATCAAATGCTTGTCGCTCGTAGCTTCTGCATGAAAGTCACAGAACCGAATATTAACGTCCGCCGGAATCTCGGCGAGGATTTTGTCGGCTGCCGCAAAAGGACAATCGACGGGCTTCATGAAGACGCGTCCAATTAGCGAAAACACTGCGACCTTTTTGCCGGTATCTGTTTTTACAACGGTCCAGGTTTTTCCAGGCGCATCATTCGGGTAGTTTGCCGGCTTAACGATATTCGACTGTTGCTCAAGGATGTCGATAATTTCCTTTTTGCGATAAATGTGATCGCCAAGTGTGATGCAATCAGCCCCGGCGGCTATCAGCTTCCGATAGATCGAAGGCGTAATTCCAGAACCGCCGTCAGCATTTTCGCCGTTGACGACCACAAGATCCACAGACTCTTCACGCCGAATACCGGCTAACGTTTGAATCACGATATCGACGCCCGACTTACCGACAATATCGCCAATGAACAGAATTCTCACTGAGGCTACTTTCTTTCGATGAAACGAGTTGAAGATGAGATTCGAGTTCTATTTGGCGATCTCAAGGAATCGGGATTCGCGAATTACCGTTACTTTAATCTCTCCGGGATAGGTCAAACGTTCTTCGAATGCGGAGGCGATGTCGCGGCAGATTTTCGACGCCCTGTGATCGTCCGTGTCTTTGGCACTGGCAATCACGCGGACCTCTCGTCCGGCCTGGACCGCAAACGCCCTTTGGACTCCGGCAAATTCTTTGGCAATCGTCTCTAACTCTTCCATTCGTTTGATGTAGCGGTCGAGCGATTCGCGGCGAGCGCCGGGCCGAGACGCGCTACAGGCATCTGCCGTCGCGACGACTACCGTATACGGATGCTCGACAACGATCTCAGCGTGATGTCCAAACGCAGCGTGAACAACGTCTTCATCTTCACCGTGATGCTTGAGCAGATCGGCGCCGATCTTGGGATGTCCACCCTCCAGTTCGTGGTCAGCCGCTTTCCCGATGTCATGCAACAATCCACAGCGTTTGGCGACGATTGAGTCCAGTCCCATCATTTCCGCCAGCATTCCCGACAAAAACGCGACTTCGATGCTGTGTCGAAGCACGTTTTGGCTGTAACTGGTTCGAAAATGAAGCCGACCGAGGTAGTCCACGATCTTCTTATTGAGTCCGTGAACATCCACCTCCTCGAGAGCTTCTTGCCCTTTCTTGCGAATAAACGCATCCATTTCCTTTTGCGTTTCTTTCACCAATTCCTCGATTCGCGTTGGGTGTATGCGACCGTCTGCGATCAATTTTTCGAGTGATTGGCGGGCAACTTCACGACGGACGGGGTCAAATCCGCTGACAATTACGACGCCCGGAGTATCGTCGATAATCACGTCGACTCCGGTCTCTTTTTCGAAGGCACGGATGTTGCGGCCTTCTCGGCCAATGATCCGGCCTTTCATATCATCGTTGGGAATATCAATCGTGCTGGTCGTTAAATCCGCGGTGTGCGATGCGGCAAATCGCTGAGTCGTCATCAGCAGAATCTCACGAGATTTTTCCTCGCAGATCTCCTGCATTTTTTTTTCATGTTTGAGAATCCGAGTGCCCACCTCGTCGTGGAGTTCGTCCTCCAGAAGCTTCAACAAACGTGTTGTCGCTTCTTCCTCGCTGAGCCCGGTCA
>JAHEJI010000111.1 GCA_024638965.1 Planctomycetaceae bacterium | reverse complement strand
CCCAGGACAGGGGCGTCGTTGTCGTTGAAGAAAGTAATGGTTGCCGCTTGAGGTCCATCATTGAAGCCGCCGTCGCTGACGGTTACGTCGTAACTTGGCGCTGTTTCGTCGCCATCATCGACAAACACAACGAGATTGGCTGTGACCTGGGCTTGGGTGAAAGACGTGATCGGCACGCCAGTTGCGGAGATCAATTCAAACTGGCCGCCTATTACATTGGAAACGGTAAATGTCAAACTTGGATCAGGATTGTCAACATCGGTTGCAGAAAGTTCAGCAGCCGTGATCGTAACCGTGCTTCCTTCGGTGATTGTCAACTGGTTGGCGCCAAGTATTGGTGTTTCATTTTCGTCGGTGATTGTGACATTGATTGTTTGAACATCGGATCCACCATTTCCGTCCGTGACTGTAACCTGGACTTCGTAAATGCCGTCAAGATTCGCATCTGTTCTTGTTTCAAAATCGCGAGGCGATATAAACGACAACGCGCCTGTCGACGAATTAATTGCGAACAATAACGAGTCAGCGCCACCGGAAATGTTGTATGCCAACGTATTGGGTGGAATGTCCTGATCGGTCGCAGTAACTGTGGTTACGGCGGTCGTGTTTTCGACGACGTTCAGGTTGGCGACCGCACCGCCACCGTCACTTGTAATAACGGGCTGGTCATTTAGGTCATTTACATTAACGATGACCGTATCAACAAATATGTTTCCATTGGAATCTTTGACTTCAACATCCACCGAATACGTGCTCTTCGTTTCGAAGTCAAGGACGCCATCGGTCAGGATCAACTCATCAAATCCGGCTCCGCCGATTGAAAAGTTGGCTGCATCCGCACCGCCGACAATGGTATAGGTGAAGGTGTCACCAGCATCCGGGTCGTTATTGGTGAGCGTTGCAACTGAATATCCCAGGGTGGTGTCGATAAGTTCATCGGCTGAGACCGTATCTGGGCTAATATCTGTTGCCGCAACGTTGGAAGTTGATGAGCCAACGATAGTAAACGCATCAATGTTCTCATCAGAATTGTCGATATTGACATCAGCACCTTCAAAAATCAGCGTGGCATTTGGTGCAAGTGTGCCTCCGTTCATTTCAGTTTGTGTAATGTCGAGCGAGATGATGTCATATCGTGTCACCGAGAGGTCGTTGAAAAGATCGGCGTCAGTATCGAGTATGTCCGTATCGCCTCCCAATGAAATCAGTAGCGTACCCTCGACGATCGTTTCATCCCCTACTAATATCGAACGTTCGATAATGTCGAGACCAATAATCTTTTGAGAGAATCCGAGTGTCGAGCCTTCGATCAGTTTGTCGGCAGTGCCGTCGGTTACGGTTGTGCCAACATCGGTCACATGAAATACATAAATATCCTGGTGATCGCCACCGCCATCGCGCGTAAAGAGGATCTCGCCGGCAAACAGGTCGTAGCCTCCCAATGTAACGTCTTCTTCCACCAAAGTGACGCTTAACATGTCCCCGAACGACAAATCCGGATCGCTCATTGTTGGCGAATCCATGTCCAGGACCATCGTCATTGTGCCGACACTGTAGTCACCAGCTGTGATCGGACGATACAGGAACAGGTCAGCATCGTCGACGGAAAATGTACCGCCGAAGAATGATTCATTGTCGCCCGTAGAGATCAACAGGTCGCCGGCGAATAGGTCAATCGAATTAAGCCCAGTTCCCAAGGTCACTGCCTGTGTGACGTAATGAATCCCATCGATGTCAACATCGCCATCGCCTAGCAAATCAAGATTGACGACAGACGCAAAACTACCAACGGTGTTAACAGGTTCGAGTTCAAGTGTGGGGCCGCCAAAGCTGATGACTTCGCCCTTGGTCCAATCACTCAATCCAGGTGCCCCGCCAGCAGAAACATCGTTCTCAGTCGAAATCCAGATTCCGTCTGTGGTTGCCGCATTGGTTCCCGCTGTGATGGCCAACCCAAACTCGGAAGTGTTGTTTGATCCGTCGGTTGCCGTTGCCGCAACAACTTCACCGAATCCAACCATGGCTGCGAAAGTCTGACTGAATTGGGCAACACCATTGGCATCGGTAATCACATCGATCGTACCGATAAATGTTTTTCCCTCACCATTTCCACCAGGGTCCGCCGTCGGGCTTGAGAAAAACTCCAAACGATACGTTGCAATTCCGGGCGTCGTATTGAACCAGCCGGATATTGTGATGGCCGAAGCTCCATCGGTAATCGCAGCGGTCAAGACCGGGAAATTGATACGGGTGTTTGCACCACCATCGCCATCGAAATCGTCGTTGTCAGTTTCGCCATCATCGTTGAGGTCGATTCCCAGACCGCTGTTGTCATAAATCGAGTTGCCCAGAATGGCATTGCCATTGCCTGAATCGCTCTTAAGTGTGACGCCGTCTTTCTGATTAAAGGCAATCGTATTGCCAGAACCAGCAGTCGTACCGCCAATCGTGTTGTTGAAGGAACCGTTTTCAATTAACACACCGTAATCGGCGTTACCTAGATTCAACAATCCGGTAGCATCTGTTCCAATGAAGTTCCCGACGATAGTCGTACCTGAGACACCAGCACCTGTTAGAACGATTCCACTGCCATCGTTATTGGCGATCACATTTCCCTCGCCAACACCGGTTCCGCCGATCTGATTGCCAGAGGCAAAATTGCTCTCAATTCGAATACCATCGGAGCCATTGCCGACGATGGTGGTTCCATCAGCTCCAACGCCAATCATGTTTCCCTGAATAATGCTGTTGTGAACGTCGGCACCTGCGCGAAACAAGATTCCTTCCAACTGGCTGTCACCAATCACGTTATTGATAATCTTCGTGCCATCGGTGTCGTAGAGCTGAATTCCATAGCTTCGGTTGCCAAGTCCCATCAGGCCGGTTGCATCGACACCGATATAATTGTTTTCGACGACATTTCCAGTAATCGTCCCAAACGTAAAGAACGCTATCCCCCTACCGTTGCTGCCAGAGATAATATTTCGATCAGCCACGTTGGGACCACCGACTGAATTGTCATTGGAGCGAATTTGAATTCCTGCGTCGCCATTCCCCTTATCTACGGTCCCGGTAATATCCGTGCCGATGAAGTTTCCTTGAATCGTGACATTGTGGACATCGTAGTCGACCATAACACCCACGGCGTCAAAATCATTAATCGCCAGACCTCTTAAGATCGATCCGTTTGAACCGGTCGCATAGGTCAGCCCACGATTGCCATCGGCGGCTGAACTGGTCAGTTCGATTCGAAGGTTGGCGTCGTGTCCGATTGCGAGAGTATTTTGGGACGCTCCTGACTGAGAATAACCATCGATGATCAGCGCATCCGTAATCGTCAATTGAGGCAACGCGTTGTTCAAATCGATCCGAAACCAGCTATGAGCAGCAAACGGATAGTCTGGATCAAAATCGGCTATCAAACTATCGTCCAGCGTGGTCGGTGCAATCAGTGACAGCGATCCCGTGGTTCCATCGTCCCGATAGTAGAAGTGTCCTAAATCTGAATCGGGAATGTTGAATTCGATTGTGTCCAGGCCGCCATTTGTATTGGCTTGCGCGATTGCCCAACGGAGCGTTCCAACCGAACCATCGTCCAGCGTGGAAGTTACGGTAAATGTCGCTAGCCGGTGGAACCATTCGGTTTGCAACGATTCACTGAAAACAACATCTGCCTCGATCTGCCCGGTCAGATACTCGAACTCCCAATCGGCACCAAGCGATTCATGTCCGGTCGAGTTCTCGCTGGCCGCAACATCGCAATCGCAAAGAATGCCAATGCCGTCGATTAGATCGCGTCCTGACTGACTGGACGCCAGATCGCATCCGTAGATTAGAAAGTCTGCACCGTCAACAAGCGCATCACCCCATTCAGCGATCTCGTACGCAAAATCATTCAGGTTTTGATTTGTAAGTGTCGTGCCTCCGACGTTTAGCTGGCTGTTGTTACCGTGGGAAATCAAATGAATCGCGTTAACGTCCGAATGTTGTGCGAGCGTTTCGCTGATTTGCGCGATGCCGTCGCGATTTGCGTCGAGCAACACGATGGAAATGTTGCCATTGATTTTCGATACCGAATTCAAGTCCGTGAAAAGTTGCTCCCAGCCCTCGACGTTTGTATCGATGAAGACGATTTGCTGAGCCGTGGATTCAAACGAGTCACTCAATGAAGCAAACGAGTCAATTAACTGTACCGATTCAAGATCGAATGCCAAACGGAAAGTCTCTTCGCTTGCATCCAGCAAGCTCAAATCAGCTGAAGCGTTTTCTTGTTGAACGAAGCCATCGTCTGAAGCGTCGTGATCCCAATTCGGATTGAGTTGATGTTCGGCCAGAATTTCGATATCGATTGGCGAAGCGCTATAAAGGATCCTCGGCTCCAATTCGATTGCGTTGACATGGATTGGTGGGTTATTCGAAAGCGCAGCAGTGACCGGTATCTGGTTTGAACCAAACACAGAAAACGCTTTCGAAAGACTAAAGCCCATGGCATTTTGAAGTTTGAACAATCGATTCGCAGTCGCAGGAGTCGGGAAATGCGGCCGTAAGCGGACACAAAAGTTTAGGTTGCGAACGAGTTTTGGGGTCGCTAATTGCCAGACGACAACAACCTATTTTGTCGGCATTGACGAATTTGGCGAACGTATCGAAACTTACCCTACGAATGAGTGACTAAACGAAATGAAAAGCAAGGGTCTGAGCGCTGGCAAAGACTTTTCCTGGAAAAGCTATCCCAAATCTCGACACGACGAATCCGCTTGGGCAAAACGACTGCCTGCCGCTTTGGAGATGTTGTTTCCTGTCGAACGACAGGCTGCTGATTACGCAGGGGGACTTTATTCTTTAATTTGTTGCTCCTAAATTTTCGAACGGACCCAGCAGTGTTTTCCAGCGCAGAAGTTTTCGCGTTCGGTGTTTTGCGAAGGGATTTTACCGCAGCTGAGCGAATCAACTCGCTCAGCTACGGTCGGATGTTGAGCATTCACTTGACGAGTTTTCTTACTTCGTCCGGCAAATCGAAAAAGTTCTCAGGTAATTTGACATTGTGTTTGGTGCTTTTGACAATGACTTCGCGTTTTTGTCCCAAGAGCTCCATTCGCACTTTGTGTGAAATCATGATTCCGTCAACTGTCCGGTAGTCTTCCGGATAGGCGACGACGTCGATCTTTCCAACTTCACTGTCGATCACAGTCTGGAGTTTGTGAATCAGGTAACTGGATGTATCCAGAAACAAATGAACGGGACTCTCATCTTCATCAGCAGGATCGAATTTCTTCGGTTGTAGCAAGACTTCATAACATTCTGAATCGCCGACCATTTTTACACCAACGCATTCAGCGGAATCGTAGATAGTCTTCCAATGTACGAACCGTTCAAATGTAGAATCGCGTAGTCCCATCGAACGCTGGACGCCTTCATGAATGACAGGGCCACTAATTAACGAATTTTCCCAGATCACCTTGCCATCCGAGCCTTTTTCAATTTTGCCAGTCAACTCGGAATCGATCTTGACCAAGGTCTTGTTCGGTCGCGCGGCGTAGGTTGTGATGTCCAGGGAAACATTTTGGCCAACAATTTCCATCGTAGATTCTGAAACCCGATTCTTGATCTTGTCGTAGGCTTGTTGCCCACCCGTTTTCGCGATGTGTTTTGCCATCACGTCTTCGCCGGAGGGCAAGTCTTGAGTTGTTTTCGATTCGGTTGGTTTGGTTTCTGTTTCTTGTGCCTGTAGATGTGGGGCAGCAAGAATCAAAGTTCCGATAATCAATACAAACTCAATCGTCACTACGGCTTTGTTTACTTGTTGCCTTAATATAGAGAAGTTCATTTTTCGAGCTCCATAAGGATTGGGACATGGTCAATACGTGTTATTTGTTTTGCGAATGAATCCACTCGATCGCGGCTTCGATCGCCGCATCTTTGCCGGCAAGCAACATTTCACGGTTCGGCTCAACAACCTCGTGCGGTGTTACACCAACTCCTTCCAGCGTTTTCCCGGTCCGATTTGAGATAAAGTTGGCAGCAGCAAATTGGAATCCGTCGCCAGTTGGCAATCGCTCAATTTGACTGCCGAGGACAGCACCGGCGGTGCGTGTTCCGATCAGTCGAGCTTTCGTCAGGTCTTTGATACCGCTGGCAAAGAACTCGGCGGCCGAAACCGACATTTCGTCGATCAGAACAACAACCGGCTGCGAATTGGTCACCGCACGTGGACGCACGACTAGATTCAATTCGTTGTCGCGCAGGATGACCTTTCCGAATGACGCTTTTTCACCCTGCATCAGCCATCCGATCATGCCCATGGCGATTTCGCCGCCACCGCCACCATTTCCACGGACATCAATGATGATTCCGGTGGCATCCATGTTGTCCGTCATGAACTGGTTGTAAGCGGTCATCACTTGAATGGGATTCATGAATGCATTGAAACGAAAATAAGCGATATCGTCATCAAAAGACTTGACATCAACCCGCACCCGAAATTCCGGCAAATGGCCAAACTGCACGACTTCTCCTGGTGCAGGTACCAGCTCGATCATTTTTTCTTGCAGCTTGTCATTACCGTCTCGAAACGTGACCGTGATATCGTCGCCGACTCGACCACGAATTCGCGAATTTGCTGCCGAGGCCAAGATAACGCGTTGATGAGGATTGTTTTCGAATTCTTTTTTTACTTCCGCAAGTTTGGCCGGGACCTGGATTTCGTCGATGGCTTCGAGAATCCAACCCGTGTGAATTCCAGCCTTATCGGCTGGCGAGTCAGGAGTCACCGATACGACCAGAACTTGGCCGTCGACAATTCTTAAGTCCATTCCGGTTACGCCGCCGCGGGCTCCTTTTTCTTCCGAATGCCCCAATTCCTCATAAGCAGCTTTTGGAATGATCGCGAAATGAGAAACCTTCATCCGTGACACGAGTCCGTCCAGAACGCGATCTGCGTCTATCTCCGTTTTGGCGTTGTCCAATTTCGGCTTCAATTCATCGTAGACAGCCTGCCAATCAACGCCACCAAGCTCCGGATCCCAATAAGTGTCGCGGATTTTCTCCCAAACGTATTCAAATGATTCATCAAACCGTTGCCGTTGTTCGTCGGTCAATAGTTTCTCTTTCGACGCTGCACTTGTGTTGGTGCCCGCCGATTCTTTTGACTTGCGGATGATAGCCGCAACGTCGGATACGACTTCGTTAGGCACGGGAAAAGAAACGTTGTATTGAACGATTTTCCAGCCGTCGTCCGTTTTTCTGACAACGCCGGTTGTTCGCATCGCTCCCAGGTTTTCACGTTGTGCATGTTCTTCAAACCAACCGATCTGATTGCTGGGTCCAACGAAGATGTACCGCTGCTTGATGTCACGTTTCCATCCGATACCTTTTACGAAATAGGGTTCAAAGGTCGCTTTGAGGGTTTCCAAGGTAAATCGTTCTTTTTCGTCGGTCCCCAAAAAGATTCCGTCTTTGTCCAAACAGCCAAAATATTCTTTTGCATCGGCATTTTCCGCCGCGTTTCGGAACCTGGTTAGCATTTGATCAATCGATGCTTTGGCCTGGGCAACGTCATCTGATTGAGCACTTGTTTTGGTGACCGATGACTGCGACATGCAAATCAACACGATTGCGGCGACCAAGAACACGAAGAATTTACGAATTGTCATCATATTTCCTCAGTCATAGAATTTTACAGCGAAAAGTAAACCACCAACGCAATGGCTAACAGCAAAACCAAGCCAAGGATGCCCAACAACAATGCGGCCTTATTGTTAACGTGACATCGCAACGATGTGTGTTCCCTGAGTTCGTCGATGGAGATTTTCTTTCCGTCCTGGTTGAATAACACGATGTCGTTTGCTTCAAGGTAATCGCACACTTTCTTTTGTCCCTTGTTTTGACCCGAGGACATTCCGACTGCAATTCCGGCACCAATGCCCGCGGCGAATCCAGCTCCGATACTCATATTGTTTTCCTTTCAAGGCGAGCCGTTAGCCCGAATCGTTCGAGCTGTTGTCGACTGGCGAATTATTTACCTTCGTGCCCAGCACAGCGGTGGCTTCCTCCAATAGCTCGGTATACTGTTCCGTTATTGAGAATCCGTCTCGGTGCTTCAGATTTTGAAGTCGGTCAAGAGCTTGCTCTGCTTCTTCGTTGTTTCCGAGACACTGATTTGTCATTGCGAGAAACGCGATGTCCTCGGCTGTGCCGTATTTGAATTCTTCAACATGGTGTTGATCACTTTGCTGAAGCATCTCACGTGCATTTTCAAACTCTCGAAGTCGATACTGCAGAATTCCCTTCGTTCCCACAACTTGAAAATCATCAGATTGAATCTCCAGATAACGATTCACACCTTGCAACGCCAATTGATAGTCCTGGCGGGTTCGATTTTTGTCTAGGGCGATCGTGCGTGTCGCCGCACTCAGCGTGACCAGGGCTTGTTTGATACTTTCCTCACCGCCATAGGCGGCCTGAAGCTTGTCAAGCGATTCAATTGCAAGACTAATTGCCTTGGTATAGCGACCATGTTCAACGCAATAGGCTGAACCCTTGGCAAGGAATTCGCCCAACTTGGGATGCTCCTCTCCCACGACTTCGCGTACCGACTCTAGAAACTCCATTCTTTTTGGTACGAACGCATCCGAGCCGTCATCTTGGCGATCAACTAGCTTGCTTAGCAACCGGACCGCGATATCACGGTTCATCGCCGACGGAGATCTACTTTGCTTGTAGACATACAGCGTCTCATTTAGGTAGTCTTCAGCTCTGTCAAGATCATCGATTGAGAGATAAAAGGCCCCCGCTTGCATCGTTACTTTGGCGATCGCATTACTACGCTCTGGAAGCGCGACTCGAAATGCGGCGACGCATTCATCCATCAGCTCAGTTGTTTTTTCGGTTTGGTCGGTGACTATCAGTAAGTTGGCAAGGAAATTCAGTGTCAAAGCAATTTGTAAATGTTGGTGAGGTGCTTCCCGTTGTCTAATCGCCAGCGATTGGCGAATAGTGGTCTCGGCATCTTCGTATTTGCCCTGGTTTTGAAATACTTCTGCCAATCCCATCAGCGTATCGGCGACAACAATTCCATCGTCACCGGGCTGCATCCTTAAAATCCTCAGCGATTCTTGAAAGACGTTTTCCGCGCCCACTTCATCACCCTTTAATCGCAAAAGAGTTCCCAGCCGACTTAGGACAACACCCTTGTTGACGTGATCTTTGGAGAATTGGGTATCCCAAATTTCAATGGACTGGCGAAAAAGTGGCTCGGCCTGATCATAATTCCCGGCGCTGTGCAGTTGCAGGGCCAGGCTGGCGAGCGTTGTCGCAACGGTTGCATGATCGGCGCCGAAGACTTCACGCGCCTTGGCAAGCACCGATCGTGCGTCAACTTTCAAACTCATTGCCTGTTGCGGATCGGAGGCAGTTAATACGTCCTGAAGAAAATCCGCGATTGCCTGCGATCGTTCGGCGGCTTGATTGGCTTTCTGCTCGGCTATCCGGGCGTTGTCGCGATCTCGACTTGCCGCGACGAATCCGGCTGTCGCCAGAACGGAGCCAATGAACAGAGCCGTAACGACTAGCGCGCTCGCGGCAACTTTAATTCGGTTGCGTCGCACAAACTTGCCGAGTTTGTACACCGTCGAAGGAGGACCCGCCGACACCGGTTCGTTGCTCAGATAACGCTCAATATCGGTTACGAATTCGTTAGCGGTGTTGTAACGGCGTGTCCGGTCCTTTTCCATCGCTTTGGCCACAATCCAATCCAGGTCACCGCGAAGGGAACGAGCGAAGTTCTGCGGATCGGCACCGTGATCCTTGGCAATCTCTGTATCCTGTTGAATCAGCGTGGCAGCTCGGGTTGAAGGCTTGTCGGGTTCGACGTCTCGAATTATCCGTTGCATTTCGACGTACCCTGCTTCTTGAATTGTTTTCGTCTCAAAAGGAGGCGTGCCGGTTAACAATTCGTAGAGCAAGGCACCCAGCGAGTAAATGTCACTGCGAGTGTCGATATCCAGCCCGCCCATTTCCGCCTGTTCCGGGCTCATGTATTGAGGCGTGCCAATCAGCTGTTGGTATTCGGTAAACAGAGTTTTTTCGGTTAGCCGTTGATTGGTCGCTTTTGAAATTCCGAAGTCGATAATCTTCGGTACCGGCTGACCATCGTGAACCGTGACCAACACATTTGTGGGCTTCAGATCCCGATGAATGATTCCCCGATTGTGGGCATGTTGGACGGCACGACAGATGTCCATAAACAGTTGTAATCGATTGCCCGTCGACAACTTATTGCGATCGCAGTATTTGGTGATCGGGATTCCGCGAACAAGTTCCATGATGAAATAGGGCCGACCGGAAGTTGTAGCCCCCGCATCAAAGACCTTGGCGATGTTGGTGTGATCCATCAATGCAAGCGCCTGACGCTCAGCCTCGAATCGAGCGATGACTTGCTTTGTATCCATTCCCAACTTGATGATTTTCAGGGCAACTTTGCGGCGGATTGGATACTGTTGTTCGGCCAAATAGACGGTTCCAAATCCGCCCTCACCGATTTTTTGAAGAACTTTGAAGCTACCGATCGTTTCGCCCGGGCCCTCAATTGGTCCTTTATTTTCGGTAGGCGTCAGCAGAAAACTGCCTGCAGCGATGTGGGCTTTGAGTAATGACTCGACGCGCTGGCGCAAATCGACATCACGTCCACAGGCACCGTCCAAATAGGCATCCCGTTCGGCATCGGTCTTTTTTGAAATTGCCACATCAAAGATCTCTTCAACCTTGTGCGACATTCGAGCCAGGTCAGTTTGCATGGACCTTTACCTCCTCATAAGTAATGCGACGTCTCTGCCCAAAACGTCCCACCAAAAAGCTTAAAAAGAAAACGGGGATTACTGATGGCGTGACAATCGAGGCCAAGTTGGCGCTGATATTTTGGCGATAACGTGCAAAAACTGGACCGGGGATGGGTGTTCAAGTTGCGCCGTCTTCATTTATGGCAGCTACCTCGCCCGTAACTACGTTTGACTCAGAGACTCGCCACGCTTTATTTCTTGAAACAGCCAAGCTCGCGAATAGGTCCAATATCTGGCCGCAGTTGTGCGTGAAATGCCCAGAATTTCGGAGGCTTGCTCTAAGGTCAAACCGGCAAAATATCGAAGCTTGACTAACTCAGCTTTTACGCTGTCTTCATCGGACAACTTTGCCAAAGCATCATTGAGCGCAAGCAAGTCTTCCGACGATTCGACTTCCGAGATCTCGGCCGGATCCAAGTCAATTCGGTTGAACTTCCCGCCATGTTTGAGTCGGTTTTTTCGCCTTGCGTCCTCAATCAGAATTCGCCGCATCGCCTCGGCTGCAGCCGCAAAAAAATGAGATCGACTCTTCCACTCCTGGTCATTGTTTTTGGTCAGACGCAGATAGGCCTCATGAACCAACGCGGTCGGTTGAAGCGTTAATCCCGCCGGTTCAACTGCCATTTTCCTCTCGGCCAAAGTCCGGAGTTCTTTGTAGACCAGTGGCAACAATTCATCCGCAGCGTTGGCGTCACCTAATTCGATTGCTTCCAGGATTTTCGAAATATCAGCCACGTAACGATGGACTCCTTTGCGTTGACGGAGGTCAACAGACTCATTTCGGATTCTATTCGTTCAAAAGAGCCAAAAGTTGGCGACATTCCGGCAAATTCCGGCGACCCGATTACCCCGACCGTGCGATTTAGCACGCCTTGTTTTCGCACAGTCGTCTGGATTGATGAGAATCGATCGTCGAACTTTGGACCAAGAATCGCATCTTGACTGTCGTAGTGCTTGGAATATATGGAAATGGGCGAAACTACAACTTGTCTGCGCTTCCTGGAAACGATTGGACACCAAACGTGGCAACATTTATGCCAACCCGAGGCGCGTTGGCGAAGGATCTACGACTAAGATAGACTAGATTTTGATCTGTACTTCGTCTCCGACAATGCGAACAGGATAGGTTCCGGCATTGCATTGATTTCCATCATCCAGGCAAATTCCATCGTTGATTCGAAATTTCCAATGATGAATTCGACAGGTCACGGTGTCGTGTTCAATCAAACCATGTGCTAAAGACGCACCTGCATGAGGACAACGATTGTCCAATGCAAAGAACTTTCCGCCCAAATTGAAGACTCCCACCATCATCTGATTCAGGGAGAACATGCGGGCTTCGCCTGCCGGCACATCAACCACTTTGCAGACGGAATGGAATTCTGACATCTTAGTTTTTGGTTGGCGAATGGTCTTGCCTGTCCGCTTGCATCGCTTCAACGCGTTGCTTGATCCCGGGTTTGGTTTCGGAGAGGATTTCGAGGATGTTTTGTCGATCATCATCCGTGAGATGTGCAGAGTCATCGGATGGATCCAAGTCAAGCAGGATTCTGACTAACCGGTTCAAGACATAGTCCAAGACAGGCTCAGGCAATTGATCAAACGACTTGGAATAAATCAGGTAACTGCACGGATAACGAAATAATCGCTTGGTCAAATCAAAATCTCGCAGCGATCGGTTTTTCGAGTCGTGCGGCCCCATCCTGCTGAAGTCCTTGGCAAATTGCTCGGAGCCGCTGATCTGGTCTTCCAATTCGTACTCGTTGTAGAACAAAAGATATTCCAACAGCTCATCGCCGACGGAATTGATGCGACGCGTCGTAGTTTCGCTTCGAAAATCAGATGATTTGTCTAACAGGCGATTCATGGTTTGCTGATGATGCAACGCACGTCGCGTTTCGTAAGAAGCTGCCGTGATTCGATTGTGCATTTGCGACTGATGCTCTAACACCATCAGTGCCACGATATCACTGGTCGGTCGCAAGTAGTTATCCGTTTTCACCAGCGAATTGAGGTCGGTTCGATTGGCTCCCTCTTCCGCATCAATCGGATTGACTGGGTCATTTCGTGCGATCACGTTGCCGCGATGTCGCATCGTGCCATGCTGTCCAGTGACAAACCAACCGCCAAAACGATCTTCTAATTTCGTTTTGTGATCGGTCCTGATCGTTCCCAGTGCATAATGCGGATGACCAGTGGGCCCTGCGTAGACGGACCGAACCAAATAACCGGGTACGTTGGCCGTTTTGGAAGTGGCGTGGCAAGTCATACACTGATTTTGGTCTCGTTTGATCGTTGGATGGTCTGATCGTGCCTGGTCGATCGTGTAAAAGATCGCGCCTTGTTGTGGGTCGACCGCGGACAATTCAATAATGTCGCCGCCCGGCACCCAGCCGACGTACGCATCGTCGTTGAAGTAGAGCGCTCGTGGATTGTTGCGCGAAACCGAACGAATTTGCAGGCTGGTTTTTGAAAAAACGAGCGTTTGTGAATCAAGTGACAAATCAAGCGCTTCAAGAATCGCTGGCAGGTAACCAAATCGGTCGTCCCATTCCAATTCGAGCGTTCCTTCGTCTACCTTTTCTTGTAACTCACTGACCGAATCGTGCACCGCCGTCGTCGAATAAAGAATCGGTTCCTTTTCCAAGTCAAGTTGCGCGAAAACACTCGTACTTGCCAAACCGACCAGTCCAATTGCCAATACAACGACTTTTGATCGTATCTCGAATCTGCAATTCATTGTCGTCAACCGAGAGAATGCATCGTTTGCCCCGTTAGCATCTTGAATGAGCCTGGTAACGTCGTCAATGTGCGATTTGGCTCAGTTTGAATGATTTGTATCTACGATTGCCCAGTGGGCTGTGGGCGGGCATGCCATCGACCGAGCAACAGACTTGTGGGATTGCGCTTTGATGCGAATAATCCAGGCACAACAATCATACGATGAATTGGATTGAGAGGTTCGCGATGCGATTGCAAGTCTTTGCCACTTTATTGATTTGGTGCCTTGGGCTGATTCCCAGCTGCCGATTCCATGTTGTTGCTCAACAAGCTACCGACGACGGAATTGATATCGCCAAGGCTCAACTGTGTTTTGATGAGGCGAAAAGTATGTTTTCGGCCGATCGGGGTGAACTTTGGGGCAAATCACTTGACGGACCAATCCTGTTCGTTGATCGGCGATCGAGGATGGTAGTAACAAATACCGTGGACCGACAAAATCAACTGACGAGGGTCGGTGACGTCTACACCGGTCGAATTCCAAATGACGTGATGATCGCCAACACGGCTACCGAGTGGAGTGGTGTCAAATGGACGATGTTGATGTGGCCGTTGCCTAGCGACGAAGACGCAAGAAAAGTTTTGTTAGCTCATGAAGCTTGGCATCGGATCCAGGACGAGCTTGGATTCCCAGGATCGGGGGCACGCAACGCCCATCTTAATACGCTGGACGGGCGTTACCTGCTGCAATTGGAATGGCGAGC
This sequence comes from Planctomycetaceae bacterium, assembly GCA_024638965.1. Lineage (GTDB taxonomy): Bacteria > Planctomycetota > Planctomycetia > Pirellulales > Pirellulaceae > Mariniblastus. Next base: position 4,344 of record JAHEJI010000111.1, on the reverse strand, counting down.
TCTGGCATCGGCAATTGCGGCATCGGGAGAGACTCAAGTTCAGGCAGTTACAGACGCGATCGCTTTTCGAGAATACCGTCATCAACTGTTTGAAAATGCAGCACTGGAAGAAACCGCGATGGAATTGCACGAAGGCCTGGCAGAATACACTGGGATTCGAGTCGCCTTGAACGAAGAGTCCAGACGAAAGCGAACGATCAAACAATTAAAACACCGTCCCAAACAACTCAAGTCGTTTGTACGTTCGTTCGCCTATCTCTCCGGACCGGCATATGGAGTTCTTTTAGATCGGCATAAAAACGACTGGCTCGATTCATTAAAAACGGGTTCGGACATGGCGCAGCCCCTGAAAGGAATCCTGGGCATTCAATTGCCCGATGATCTCAAGTCTTTCGTTGATAAACGCGCGGGTTCATACGATGCTGCGTCGTTGTGGGCAACGGAGAAAAATCGCGACGATGAACGCAAGGCTATTTTGGAAAATTATGTCAAACAGTTTTCGACAGGTCCGAAACTTGTCTTGCCCCTAATAAAAATGAGAATGTCGTTTAACCCTAACAAAGTCATCCCGGTAGACGGGCTGGGAACAGTTTATCTCACACTGACCGTATCTGACGAATGGGGTGTCTTGAAGACGACTGGCGATGCGCTAATTTCGGACGGCTTTACACAATTGATCGTCGGCGTTCCGGAAGACTATGATCGAAAAACCGAAACGGCGGATTGGCAACTCAAGTTGAATGAAGGCTGGTCGATCGAAAAGGTGACGGACGGCTCTTTTATTGTTCGCAAGCAAACCAGGACTGAAGATCAAGTCTTGAGAGATCTTGAAAAACTTGTTGAGACGGAAAAGGCGTTCGCGGATGCCGCGCTAAAGAAAAACACTAGGCAAGCCTTTCTTAAATTTTTTTCCGACGAGGGGGTCGTGTTTCAACCCGCCGCGGTCAACGCAAAGGAATTCTGGACAAAGCGACCGGAAACTTCGGCATTACTTGCTTGGAATCCAGTCTGGGCCGATATCTCTTCAAACGGAGAAATGGGTTACACAACGGGAGATTGGGATTTCCGGCCTGATCGGCAAGACGAATCTTCGATTGCCGTCGGTCAGTACATTACGATTTGGAAAAAACAGGCGAATGGTGATTTCAAAGCCGTTCTCGACATTGGTATTTCACATGAAAAGCCCGCCGCAACAAACAAGAATTGGACGGGGCCCGAGGTCGCGGCTAATGCACCAAGAGTTGAAACCGCGAAACCAGGGCATTCTTTTATTGAACACCCCGCTTATCAAAAACTGCTCGCCGAAGGTGTACGTTTGTATCGAGATCAGAAACTGCCATTCATTGGAAAACAAAATGCCCTGAAACAAATCTTCGACGAGCAAACGGAGATAAAATCAGGGCGGGTTTCTGATTCAAAATGCGACGGCACCGGCGACTTCCTATATTGCTATGGCGTTCTCGAGTTGACCAAGAAAGACGATTCGGTTGAAAAAGGCAACTTTTTGCGTATTTGGAAACTCCGAGGCGGCGAGTGGAAAATTACGCTGGAAGTATTCACACCCATTCCGTCAGAATAGCGTCGTGAAAATGTTTCGACCGCCGATTGTGCTTTGCGGGCACAATACAAAGGCGCTCAAGGCGAAGATTATTATTGAATTGGAGTTCTTGGTTGGATTTCCAGTGGCTTTTTGCAGCAACCTGCAGTCAACACCATATGCTTTGGCACAATCGGATCGATCAGAAACAAACGTCCTTTGAGTGGTGAATAATTTGAGCCCGAAATTCATGGCTCAACTTCGAATCGAGAGAATAAATGATAGGCATGGAAAAATCAGTTTCAAAACATTATGGAGCCGACTCGCTTTTTGAGACTATTCAAGCTGGTTTGCGCTTGGCCGGCAAAGACGTGGATGCACTAATCGTTGATGATCTTGCTCCGATTGACGCGTTTCACTCGCGGGGGCGGGAATCAACAACTGAACTCGTTTCACTCATGACGCCCGAATCAACCGACCTCGTCCTGGACGTTGGGTGCGGACTAGGCGGCTCAGCTCGCTACTTAGCCGATCACTACACCTGTCAAGTGTGGGGAATTGATCTCACTCCCGATTACATCGACGTCGCGAAAAAACTGACGGAACTGGTTGGACTATCGAACCGTGTCAATTTTCAACAAGCAAGTGCACTGGAATTGCCATTTGGTGATGCCGAATTTGATCTCGTCTGGACGGAACACGCCCAAATGAATATCGCAGCCAAAGATCGTTTTTATGGGGAGATTGCGCGAGTCCTCAAACCAGGCGGTCGATTTTTGTTCCACGATATATTCGGAGGCGAAGGAGATCCAACCTACCCATTGCCATGGGCCGAAGACGAATCTATTAGCTCGCTCGCAACGGAGGAGGAAGCGCAAGTCTTGATGAAACGGTCCGGGCTTCGCCTCTGCAAATGGGTGAACAAAGTCGAAGCTTCATTGGAGTTCTTTGATAAAGTCCTGACCAAAATGCAAGCAAACGGACCGCCGCCGATCGGAATCCACTTGTTAATGGGCGACAACGCAAAACAAAAACTCAACAATTATGTTCAAGGTATGAATCAACGAAACCTCTCGGTGGCCTTGGGTGTTGTAGAAAAGCCGCCGTAACCTCGTTGACTCAAAAAATCGTTGCGAACAGGGCAAACAGCTAGGATAACCCGAGCCTGAAAAATGAACAAACTTGATAGAGTAATAAACAAACTCGATCGAAGGGCATTCGTCTACAACGGCTCGTTGTATTTGTTTGGCGCAGGCTTTGCGCTGACAAAAGTTAGTGCCGTCTTATCGGACGAATCGAAACGCGAGGTGCGAATAGGTCTGGTCACCGACATGCATTACGCCGACAAAGCACCAGCCGGAACACGGCATTACCGGGAATCACTCGTCAAGCTTCAGGAAGCTGCGACGCAGTTCAGGAAAGATCAACCGGAATTCGTGGTGGAGTTGGGTGACTTTATCGACGCGGCTGATTCCGTCGAAGTTGAAAAAGGATACCTCAAGCGAATCAACAAGGACTTTGTCGCGTTGCCTGGCAAAAAGCACTATGTACTTGGCAACCACTGTGTCCATACGTTGACGAAGCAGGAATTTCTCGAAGGCGTTGGCCAGCAAAGTTCGTTTTATTCGTTTGATTCAGGCGGCTTTCACTTTGTCGTCCTCGATGCCTGTTTTCGTAGCGACGGTGAACCGTATGGCCGCAAGAACTTCAATTGGACGGACACGAATATCTCTGCAGATCAGATCGAATGGCTTCAAGCGGACCTCAAGGCGACGGCTGGCAAGACCATCGTTTTCGTGCATCAGCGGCTCGACGTGAGCAACAGCTACGGAGTCAAGAATGCTGCGCAAGTGCGTAAAGTGTTGGAAGAATCCGGCAAGGTGCTTGCCGTTTTCCAGGGACACAGTCACAAAAACGACTACCGGACAATCGCCGGGATCCACTACTGCGTCCTTGTGGCGATGGTCGAGGGATCGGGCAAGGAGAATAGCGGTTATTCGACGATGGATATTCTGACAGACGGAGCTATTCGAATCACGGGATTTCGCAAGCAGAAGAAGTACAACTGGCCGTGAGCAACAACGTCAGTTTACGCATCTCGAAAAAATCTTTGACGGCAAGACCGTTCGTATTTTATCGAAGCTGGTCAAGTGTTTGTACGAGCTTCAGCAAACGAAGTTTCTCACGCGATGGAAGGGAGATCCTTCACCTCGCTCCAATAGATTCAAGATGACTGGATTGACAATGGCAAACTGAGAAACGACCGGGCTTCAATTTAACGGCTCAATTCAACGATGACACCGAAGCCTTCGAATCCAAGAAATCCGAGAGTCGGAGCCCCTGCCTCAGCCCATAGCTGTCCTTCATAAAGTCCTCGAACGATCAGGTTGTGGCCCGTGAACATTCGACGACTCCACTCGACTCCCAAACCGGCTTCGCCGATTCCAACCACCTCGTCGGCGCGATCAAGCAACAGAAATGGTGCAGCTGGTTGCGGACTTTGATCGCCGAGGACCGTCCGATTGATCGTCTTGGTTCCAAATAGAAACGATCCTCCACCTTGAGCGAAAAACGAGAAAGGCGAACAACCCAATCGTCGTTTTGCATCGACGGAAAGCGCGGGGCCAAGTCCATCGTACTGACGTTGCCAACTCAACTGCCGAATGGGCATACCAGTAGGAGCCAGGACCACGGAATTCAGTGTCTGCTCCAAACGGGCATATCTCAATCCGACGCCCGCACTCATTTCAAAACCACCAACATTCGAATCGTAAGTTGCGTACAAGTTCACGATCTGCGTTTTCAGG
>JAHEJI010000110.1 GCA_024638965.1 Planctomycetaceae bacterium | reverse complement strand
TGTTCTTTATTTGCGCTGCGGTTGTGTGTGGGTTTTTCGTCGTTTCAATGATGCCGCAGAACCGCGAAAACCTGAATACAAAGAAAACAAATGCGGAGCAGTTGGATCGGCTCGCGCGGCGTGATTCAAGCGATCGTAGCCAACGCTTCAGAAACAACACCGGTCCCAAAGTCGGAGAGATCGCACCACCGTTCAAGTTAAAGTCGTTTGACAACCAGAGCGAAACAGAGCTGGCTTCTTTCCGCGGCAAGATTCCGGTAGTCCTTATCTTTGGAAGTTATACCTGACCTCCGTTTCTGGACCAGGTTGGTTCATTAGAGACGATGTACCAGGCATATAAAGATGTCGCGGAATTCCGCATGATCTACATTAAAGAGGCTCATGCGATCGACAGTACCGCTCCGCATGAATCTGCACGTGAAAAGGGAATCCTAAACCACAAAAACACGAAGCAGAGATGCGCGACTGCGAAAATGTTGATCGATGACGAGAGTTTGACCATTCCCACGTTGATCGACAGCATGAATGACGCGGTGAATCATGCGTACCGTGCGCATCCAGATCGTATTTTTGTGGTTCGAACCGACGGTCGCCTGGGTACAGCAGCAATGCCCGGCCCTGCCGGTTTTGAGGAAGGCATTAAAGACGCCAAAGCTTGGTTATCTGAATTCAAGAACAGTGGCGTGGAGCCTGAAATCCCCGCGGAATTATTGGAAGCGGCATTGACCAAAGAGAAAGAGGCTGCTTCAAAACAAGAGAACGAGACGCCGAAAAAGAACAGCTAATCCAGTCGCAGATGTTGATTATTTGGCAAGCTGATAAGCTCCGGTTTTGGATGATTAAGTTTGGTTATCCCGGATAACTTAAGTTCGATTAAATGATTTTAAGGCTCGTAGACGTTGCGGCTGATTCGGGGCTAAAATGTGAGAACTGGAAAGGATCGAATCGCCATTTCTTAAACGTTACCGGGCTACAGTTTTCGATTGCGTTTTGTATCAGCTTCGGCAACGCCTGATTCTCAAACGATTGAACGTATGACTGACCAGATTGCTTTCGATGATCACAAATACTGGGCAGAGTTGGCGAACGATTGGCACATTCGTCCCGATTCGATTTATTTGAATCACGGATCGTTTGGCGTTACGCCTTATCCGGTTCGCGAAAAAAGACGCGAATGGATCGAACGACTTGACCAGCAACCGATGGACTTTTACGTTCGCCGTTTGGAAGGGTATCTGGATTTCGCGCGTGACAAACTTGCTGAGTTTGTCGGGACCACTCTTAATAATCTCGTTTTTGTTGAAAACGCAACTTATGGAATGAATGTGGTGGCCGAGAGTTTTCCGCTTGCGGCGGGGGATGAAGTATTACTGAATAACCATGAATACGGTGCGGTGCATCGAATTTGGCAAAGGACGTGTCTCAAGCATTCAGCAAAAGCGGTGACGGTGAAATTGCCGGAGCGATTTGAATCCAGACAACAGCTGGTCGATTATTTGCTGGCTGGAGTAACTGACGAGACGAAATTACTCGTGATCAGCCACATTACTTCACCAACAGGGTTGATCATGCCCGTTGAAGAAATCTGCAGGGCTTTTACCGAAAGGAACATACCCGTTTGTATCGATGGACCTCATGCTCCGGCTCAAGTACCTCTCGACATTGATCGGCTGGGATGCGCTTACTACACGGCAAGCTGCCACAAATGGCTGTGCGGACCATTAGGAAGTGGATTTCTTTTTATTCATCCCGATTGCCAGGATCGCGTTCAGCCCCCGATCAAGAGTTGGGGGCGTCTGCTTCCGGCGCTGCCAGAGACCTGGGACGAAGAGTTCACTTGGCAAGGAACCCGGGATCCGAGTCCTTTTCTGACCGTACCGACGGCGATCGAATATCTTTCAAAAATTGGGATGGAGAACTTTCGCGGACGATCGCGTTGGCTTGCCAGTTATGCAGAACAAAAACTGTGCGAGGCGTTTTCAACAGTTCCCATCGCAGATCGCTCACAAGGATGGTATGGATCGATGGCACATGTTCCGCTTCCCGAAGGCGAGTGGACGGAATTACAACATCAATTGTGGGAACGTCTCGGAATCGAGGTGCCGATAATTAATTTCGAAGAAAAATGGTATGTTCGCGTCTCTTGTCACTTGTACAACACGACTCGTCAAATCGACTCGCTCGTAATGTCTTTACAAACTCTGACAGGACGAGCGTCAGAGGTCGCCCCAAGGCCTGCACGAAGTGCACCCTAGCGAACTTCAATTCGTGAAAACCAGATCCAGGCCGTTTTGTCGCACCCAACTTCGCAATTGTTCCGGGATGGCACCTTTAACAACACCTTTAACAACAAGTGGTCTAAAGCGGGATTTTGACCATAATAGAGTAATGTGGCCTGAACAGATCCAAACCGAAGAACTGTTAGCTCAAGCCAAAGTTGGCAATGAGCTGGCCGTCAACGAATTAATGGATCGACATCGTCAATCGCTTCGCCAGTTGGTCCGAATGCGACTAGATCAAAAGATCCAGCGGCGAATCGATGTAAGTGACGTAGTTCAGGACGTGTTGGTTGAAGCAAACCGGCGATTGCAGAATTATCTGGTCGATCCGGTGATGCCGTTTCACCTTTGGCTTCGTCAGATTGCCAAAGACAGAATCATTGACGCGCATCGCCGACATCGAGTTTCGGCTCGGCGAAGCGTTGACCGGGAACAGGCGGTTGTCGCGCCACGGGGCTACGATCAGTCTTCCATTCAATTAATGGGACTGTTGGGGGACGATCGACTGACTCCCGCCGCCGCCGCGTTGCAACAAGAGATGGCCCGTAAAGTCGAACAAGCGATCACGAAACTGGAGGAAAAAGACTGTGAAATCATCGTGATGCGACACTATGAACATCTCACAAACCAGGACATCGCACAGGCATTAGGATTGACGGAACCAGCAGCAAGCATGAGGTATCTCCGAGCGGTACGCCGTTTGAAAATTGTGTTGCAGGAAGGACTGCCGCCTGATGATACGATTAACCGATAGGTGATAAGCACTTCATAAAAGTCGACTTGTGTCCAACTATCCTAACTTCGAATCCATGAATACGGCTGAGCAAGACCTGGCTAATTTGATTGCCAAATTGGGCGATGAATTTGGCCGGGGCGAAGACGTGAGTCTGGAGGAGGTTTGCAATCAATATCCTCAATTTGAATCCGATCTCCGCGATTTGTGGGGCGTTTTGGTCGTCACTCAGGCAGCAGGTCGTGATCAGAATACAAATTCGTTTCCTACGCCCGAATTACCGATCTCGTCACTTGAACTTCCCTTTCAACTTGGCGACTATTTGTTGCGAGAAGAGTTGGGGCGAGGAGGAATGGGAATCGTCTATCGAGCCACTCGGTTGACCGACGGAGTCGAAGTTGCCATCAAGATGATGCTCAAGGGCGAATTCGCTTCGGATGTTGATCGTCAACGATTTCAAGCTGAGGCAGAAGCCGCGGCTCGCTTGAACCATCCTAACATCATTCCGATTTACGAGATTGGCCAACATCAAGGTCGCTCCTTTTTTTGCATGAAACTCGTGATTGGCATGACGCTCAGCGATCGCCTGGCGAAAGGGCCAATGTCGGCGAGAAGGGCGGCACAGCTGATGATGGTTATCAGCCAGGCCATCGACTATGCGCACGATCAGGGCGTTTTGCATCGTGACTTGAAACCGTCCAATATCCTGTTGGATGATGAGGGCATTCCATATATCGCGGATTTTGGTCTGGCAAAACAGGATCGCTGTCGACACAGTTTGACGAAGTCAGGTGCCGTAATCGGTACTCCGTCCTACATGGCTCCCGAACAAGCCGCCGGGGCTCGAGGGGAAGTCCGGCAGGTGAGTGACGTTTATAGTTTGGGTGCCATCCTCTATCACATGCTCACCGGAAGACCGCCGTTTCTGGGAGCCACCCCCGTAGATACGGTGCTCATGGTACTTGAGCAAGACCCAGTTGCCCCAAGAGTCATCAACCGACGAGCCAATCGGGATCTCGAGATGATTGCGATGCGCTGTCTGCAAAAACCACAGGACCTGCGCTACACCAATGCGGGCGATCTTGCCAATGAATTTCAAGCTTTTTTGAGAAACGAGTCTATTTCGGCGCGGGAGGGACGACTGGGGCAGGTGATTTCCAACCTATTTCGCGAAACTCACCATGCGGCTGTGCTTGAGAACTGGGGGCTGTTGTGGATGTGGCACTCTCTGGTCTTGTTGATCGCCTGCGTCGCTACAAACGTTGTGTACTTGTATGGAGACAGGAACCCGTTGCATTACTGGCTGATGTGGACGGCAGGGTTCGGCACATGGGCAGTCGTTTTCTGGTGTGTCCGCCGCCGGATGGGGCCAGTTACCTTTGTAGAACGGCAGATTGCTCACGTCTGGGCTGCCAGCATGTGCTGCGTCGCATTGTTGTTTCCATTGGAAATGAAGCTGGAATTGCAAGTTCTTTCGCTAGCGCCACTTTTAGGAGTCGTGGCGGGCATGACGTTTCTAATCAAAGCAGGGATTCTCTACGGAGGCTTCTATATCCAGGCGGTTGCGCTTTTCGCCACGGCGATTGCGATGGCCCTCGCCCCCAAGTATGCACTTACTTATTTTGGAATCGTGGTGGCGGCGTGTTTCTTTTTCTCCGGATTAAAATATTACCGGCGACGAAAAGACAGTCTCGATTCCGAGGGTTTCTAAATTTGATGATCATGCCATGTGGAAATTGATGCCAACGATCAACGCGAACTCTTACTTTAGCTTCCCCCCGACCGGTGCATTCCTACAAACTGAATAATCTTACCTGCACCTAATTCAGTTTCGAGAATTCACAATCTATTCGACCGTGCAAGTTTGACTCTCCCACAAAGTGACATACGTTTTGGTGTTCAAGAAATGGGTCGATAAAAGCCCGATCTTGGCACCACCCGCAAAGGCTCGCGCCTTTGCAAAACCTGCAAAATGCTTCCGTTCGTGGAAGCACTAAAACGTTTTATTGTTGATCTTTTGACTGCAGGAAGGTGTTACCACTGCGTCAATGGATCATGTTTATGCCCTTTTGGGTTGTCACTCTCTAGAGTGATGTCACATCCGTCGGAGGAAGACATGAAATCTATTTTTACTAAAGTGCAAAACTTTCTAAAGTCTGAAGATGGCCCAACAGCTGTTGAATATGCCATCATGCTGGCTTTGATCGTTATCGTCTGCTTGACAGCGATTCAAGCAATCGGAACAAACGCAGCATCTGCGTTTAACGATATCGCAACTGACTTGAACACAGTTCGGTCTAAGAGCGGTGTTCTCCTTTAATCGTCGATGCGGATGATCGCAACATTTTTGAGGTCATCGAAATAAGAATCCCCCCGGCCATTTTGGCTGGGTGGGATTTTTTGTGTGTAAACACTCAAGAAACAAGTTTGATAAAGAAAGCAGAGGTGAAAAAGTGTATTGGCTATTTTCACCGGAGTCGTATAACCAGGCATTTGAACTGATTTGCTGCTTTTTTACCGTGATTGCGGTATTTGTGAGTTACGCTTTGTCGCTGCGATAACATTCAAGTCGACAGCCAGACTAATCACTCACAAACTCGGGGTTGGAGAGAGTTTAATGAACGAATTTATGGCTACGATGGCCGACAATTGGCCGTATTGGGTTGTGACAGTATTTGTTATTGTCGCGGCCTACATTGATGGAAAAGAACTAAGAGTTCCTAACAAAATAACGTACCCAATGATCATTGCTGGCTGGTTCTACAGCATGATCTCTTACTCGATGACAGGTCAAGGCTGGATGATAGGGCTCGGATGGAGCCTGGCTGGAACGGCCGTCGGCTTGGCAACTCTGTTGCCTGCTTACTCGATTGGCGGCATGGGAGCTGGTGATGTCAAAATGATGGCCGGCATCGGGGCGTGGGTGTACTGTGAAACAACGTTTTACGCTTTTTGCGTGTCAGCAGTGGTCGGAGCGATCCTGGCGATCGCCATGATCGTGATTTCGGGGGGGGCAAAGAAGCACTTCAATCAGTTCTTCTTTCTCATCAATGAAATCATGACCGTTCGAAATCCAGAGGCCCTGTCTACGATTGCAGCAGACCGCAAAAGCTCGATGCGATTATTGCCTTATGGCATTCCAATCGCAATCGGAACCATTATTTACTTTGGCTGGATGGGAATGCTGATCTAGAAATCGGGTCTTCCTGCCTAACAGAACAATTTGACTTGGAGACCCACTTCCGTTTTTGTCAGTTATTCGTGGATTTCGTCCAACGCACGTGAAACTGAATTCCATCACCGTTGTGGCCGAAGTTAAAGATAAATGTGGAAATGCTTGCACATTTGTGCTTGCACGCGGAATGACGTTTGTTGGATCCCAGGATGGGGCAGTAGCCAGGACGGTTTACCAATCAAAACGTCGCGATAAACGCTAGGAAACGCTCGTAACCCCAAATAATTAGAAACCATTAAAACAGGCTACTGCCGAGGAAAGTTCGATGAAATCTAAATCTCTAATCCTGATGATCGTCTCCCTGGGATTCGGTCTGGTTGCCGCCGTAGGTATCAGCCAAGTCATGGGACGCGGCGGAACCATAGAGCAGCCCAAAATTTCGTTGGGGCCTGTTTTGGTTTCTGTCGAACAGCTCGAACACAGCAATGAATTAAATGAAACCAATGTGAAGTTGGAAAACTGGCCGGTTGAGATCATTCCCGAAAATGCGGCAACCTCGTTTGATCAGGTTGAGAACATGGCCATCGTGACTCGGTTGAGCAAGGGCTTGCCGATTCTTTTGACCGACCTTGTCGACAAAAACAGTGTCAAAGAACTGGTAATTCCACCAGGTTTCAAAGTTGTCGCGATTCCGGTATCTGCCGACGACACATTCGCTGGATTGTTGACGCCGGGCGACAAAGTCGACGTAATCGGCATTTTCAAAGTCCGCCGCAAGAACGAAATGAGGACGACTTCCAAGACATTTTTGAAAGCAATCACCGTTTTTTCGGTTGGAAATCAAATGCGCTCCGATCTGAAGCGTGAAGGCGGTAACGGAAGTGCAATCGTTGGCGTGCTATTAAACGAAAAACAAACGGAACAGATTGTTCTTGTCCAAAAAGAAGCTCAACTCAAGCTCGTTCTGCGTGGCAAAGACGCGGATGAAGAAGAGAGTGATGGCAGTCTGGTGGAAATATTCGATGATGGCGAAGATGAAAACGGTAACGGCGGGAACGAGAACGCGGCTGGATCATCACAATACCAGTCCGCTTCATATGGTGGTGACTCCAATGGCTGGACGACTCGAATCTGGAATGGCGGAGATGTAGAGACATTCCGATACAACGCATTTGGAGCCCTTCCGGAGTCAGAAGAGCGTGTTTCGTTCGGTCCTCCCCAAACATCTCGGTTTTCTCGTGACGACAAGGATGATGAGGAGTCAAACTCTGAGGATAATGAGGATTACGAGCAATCCTCTGATCGTGACCGCAGTCTCGAAGAAGATCAATATCCGGACGAATAGGTTCGAACTAACTATACGGATTCAGACAAAACCTCTGACTCTAAGGTATAGCTAGAGCACTTGCTGGCACGCAGAGGGATCAGCCGAAAGCAGGTGTTGAACAATCAAGCATCATGCGGATCAACACCGCTTCATACATATGAAGCGGTATCAGCATGGTCTTCACAACGCGAGGATTCACGGATGATTATGCGATGGACTGGGAGTATTGTATGCTGGTTTGCCGTTCTGGCGTTGTCCGGCTTTTCAACAAATGCGTTTGGGCAAGGATATGGAGCGCGGTTTGAAGTAAACGAATCAGTCGATTCAATTGAGATAATTGCGGGCACAAGCCGTCGACTGAAATTTGAGTACAAAGTGCCTGAATTAATGGTCGAGAATCCGGAAATTGTGAAAGCGAGCCCGGTTTCACCTAATGAGATTCTGATCTCAGGCATCGAACCAGGCGTTTCTTCAATCACTGTCAGCGACCCGGACCGCCAACTCCAGACGATTCAGATTTACGTCACCGTTGACACTCGCAAGCTTGAGAAGGCACTCGGGTCGCATTTCCCAGATTCGAAGCTTACAGTTCACGCTTTGCAAACCGGAGTGATTCTCAAAGGCTATGTGGCCAAGCAAAGTCAACTTGAAAACGTACTAAAAGTTGCGCAGGACTACTTTCCAACCACCGTCATCAACCAGATTCAAATCGACGGATCTCAACTGGTAGCAATCAAAGTTAAGGTCTATGAAGTATCCCGTTCAAAGCTACGTCAACTGGGCGTCGATTGGGCTTATCTCAGCCCCGACTTCAACATTGTTTCCAGCGTTGCTGACTTGATTCAAACATCCGCGGGGAGCGTAGGCGCTGCCGGCCAGAATTTTTCGTTTGGTATTCTAAACGACGACAGCTCGTTTAATGCATTTATCAATGCACTTGAGCGAAACAATGTGGCAAAACTGATGGACCAACCAACCCTAGTTACCCAACACGGTCGTCCGGCCGAATTTCTCTCGGGTGGCGAGATTCCCATCTCGGTCGCGAGCGGACTCGGCACAAACTCGATTGAATTCAGACCCTTCGGAACGAAACTCGATATTGTGCCTCTCATTCATGGTCAAGGAGAGATGACCCTGGAAGTTCGGGCGGAGGTTTCGGAAGTCGCAAACGACCTTTCGGGAACAACAGGCGTTCCTGGTTTCCGTGTTCGACGCGTTAATACGGGTGTCAGAATGCGTGCTGGTCACACGCTTGCCTTGGCTGGTGACTACCGCGAAGAGGTAGAAGCTGAAACCAGTGGTTTCCCAGCATTGATGGACAGCAAGCTGCTCGGTCCAATTTTTCGAGCCACCCAGGAAACGAAAACAGAGACTGAATTGGTGTTCTTGATTACTCCGAAGTTTATCGACGAAGTTGGAAATGACAAGATTCCTCGCCTCGGTCTGGGTCAGATGACGACGTCGCCTTCAGATCATGAACTGTACTTTAACGGATACCAGGAAGTTCCACGGTGTGTAGAAGGATGTCCAATCAACGATCGTTTCGATGATCCTTCCGGACAAGTTCAACAAAACCTTCTTCCACAAGTTCGCGCTCAAGGGGAAGCTGTTCCTGTTAGCGGAAATATTGTCGACCCAAAAGCGAATCCCGCGCAAAACCCAGGGAATAGCTTTCAGGGCCCCAACAACTTCCAGGGTGACAACAACGCTTCGTCATTCGGGTACCCGTCGAATGGCAAACGCCCGGCACCGCGAACTGGATTCCTATGGCCCAGTTTCAAACGACGATAGTGTTAACTCTTCGGTGGTGAAGTCGAAGTAAAAATTTCACCAGTGACCCAGACGATCTTGACCGACTTCGGTAATCTATCGAGAGCCGAAGTCGGTATCAGGAAAACTAACAAACGGACAAATGATGAGTGGAACTCTGAGAATCTCAATTTGCGATCCGAATGAAGGAACGCGAGACAATCTCAAGAAGTATTTGATTGGGATGGACAAAGTCTGGCTCGAAGCCGACTGTTCCCGGTACGAGTTCTTTTCTGAGATTGTGGATCAAACGACTCCAGATGTCGCAATTGTCGACATCGATGATGATGAGACGACAGCGCTTGAGTTGATCGAAAAACTGTCGCGTACCCATCCAAGTTGCGGTGTGATTGTTGTCAGCAGTCGCACGGACGGCCAGTTGATCCTCAAGGCGATGAGAAGTGGTGCCCGCGAGTTTCTGAACTCTCCGGTTCAGATTGAAGAACTTGTCGGTGCCCTGGATCGGGTAGCTGCGTCTTCCGATGGAGCAACGCGTTCGAAATCAGCATCGGTCATCTCGGTTGCAGGTGCATCTGGCGGTGTCGGGACAACGTCCATCGCCATTAACATCGCGTGTGCCCTTGCCCAAAACCCGGATCGCAGTGTGGTACTGGTCGACTTGGACTTGGCTCTCGGAGATGCAGACGTTTTCCTGGAGATGATTCCGGATTACACTCTCTTGGATGTGGCCCAAAACATTTCACGACTTGACCTTGCATTGTTGCGTAAATCGCTGACAAAGCACGAGTCAGGTGTTTATGTTTTGCCTCGGCCAATTCAGATCGAAGATGGCGGGTCCATTTCCGCAGAGAATTTCACAAAAGTACTTGGACTTCTCAAGGCCTCCTTTTCGCACCTCGTAATTGACCTTTCCAAGTCATATAACCGACTCGACGTTGCGGCTTTACAATCGTCGGATCACATCGTGCTGCTGACTCAGCTCGATTTGCCCTGCTTGCGAAATGTGGTTCGACTGCTTTCTTCGCTAGAGTTGTACGATGGCGTTCAAGACAAGGTCAAGATCGTTGTTAACCGAACCGGATTGGATAAATCGCAGATTAGCTCTTCTAAAGCAGAAGAAACCATTGATCGCGAAATCTATTGGAGGATTCCAAACAACTACAGCGTTGTCTCGGAATGCCGAAACAATGGTAAGCCACTGATCAGAAGTGCACCGAAAGCCGCCATTACTCAATCAATTTGCGAACTCGCCGAAAAGCTGGCTGGCGGTTTCGTCGTTGAGGAATCCGAGGACAAGAAAGGCAAAAAAAGCTGGCTCAAGTTCCTGTCGAAGTGAATTCCTCTGGTTTCCCGTGGAAACTATTCGTTTACACGCCGTGCCGGGCGTGTTTCTTATTCGTTCAAGTGCAGCAAAAATCACAACTTGGTTGACATTTTGCGCTGTAACAATCAAAACAACGGTTGTTTACCAAGTGAATTTTCTATCCGTGCTGCCCGTGATCTGTTTTTCCTGCAATATCAAAATCGCATCGGTTGTTCTCTGGTTCGGCCTGCTAATTTCATTTGGTTGCAGCCGAGTGACTCCTCTGGTGGAAGATTCGAAGCAACGCGAAAAAAACGACGAACTTCTTACCATTTCAAATGATGGTCAAAAAACCGACAATTCGAAATCAATCAACTCAAATGAATCACGGCCGATTCAACTGTTCGATGGAGCGTCGCTCCAAGGTTGGGAAGTTGCGAATTTTGGCGGCGAAGGGGAATGCCATGCGTCCGATGGTGAACTCACAATGGAAATGGGCTCCCCATTAACCGGCGTGGTCTGCGCGCGCGAAGACTTGCCCACAAACGATTACGAGATTTCCCTTGAAGCGAAACGGGAGCAAGGTATTGATTTCTTCTGTGGTTTGACTTTTCCAGTCAACGAAGCTCACTGTACGTTGATTATAGGAGGCTGGGCGGGTGCGGTGGTCGGATTGTCGTGTGTCGACGGAAAAGATGCCTCTCGCAACGAAACCAATAGCGTGATGAATTTTGCTGACGACCGCTGGTACAAAATACGAGTACGTGTCGCGGACGAGAAAATTCAATGTTGGATTGACGATAAACGGGTTGTCGATATTTCAACGGAGGGCCGAAGGTTTTCTTTAAGAGGCGATACGTTGATTACGCGGCCACTGGGCATATGTGCGTTTGAGACGACTGCCGCCTATCGCAAGATTTATCTAAAAAAACTCAATTCAGCCAAGGAAAGATAGGTCTGCGTTGGAATTGCCTCATCAACATTTTATGAGATATGCCATTGAGCAGGCCGTCGCTGCGTTTGAGGCGGATGAAGTGCCCGTCGGCGCAGTTATCGTTCTGGAGGAAAAAATCATTGCGGCAGCATACAACCAGTGCGAGCAACTTCGCGACCCAACAGCCCACGCCGAAATGATTGCAATCACTCAGGCAGCCGAATCGATGGGAGATTGGCGTCTTGAGGGGTGTACGTTGTACGTGACACTGGAGCCTTGTACTATGTGCGCCGGTGCCATCGTTCAGGCTCGCGTTCCGGTCGTTGTCTATGGAGCGACCGATCCCAAAGGTGGCGCGGTTGGCTCGCTGTTTAATCTTCTCCAGGACTCCAGGCTGAATCACGTCGCTCAAGTCGTCCCTGGTGTGATGGGGCTGGAATGTGGAAACTTGTTGACCGAATTCTTTCGTCAAAAACGAGAGTTAGGCAAAAAATAGTCGTTATGACGTTCGCGAAAATCGTTTTATAGTCAGTAATGCCAAGTGAACGAACTGCAAACATGGACGAGTCGAACCGCGAGGCGAAAAAGACGGAGTTGACCGGCGAACCAAGAGGTTTTGGGTTGTTAGCGCTGACTCTATCTGTCTCGTTAGCAATCGTGGTACTCGGTTACATTCGATATTCTCCCCCTGCCCCATTGAGTGAGGTCGACGCAAGCGCAACAGAATTCTCGGCCGAGCGTGCTGATGCAATTTTGAAAATCCTCGTGGGTGATGGAATACCTCATCCAGCAGGCAGCGAGCACATCAAAATCGTGCGACAGCGAATTGTTGAGTTGCTCGAAGAATGGGGATACGACGCAGTTAAACAGGAGACTCAACATCGACTTCTGAGAAAAGCGGACGCCGAACAGATTCCGCTCGTCAACGTGATGGCTCGATTGCCAGGCCGCGAGAGTGGTCCGGCGACCATGCTGGCATCCCACTACGACGCTAGAACAGGTCCTGGGGCGTCCGATGACGGTGTCGGAACAGCCGCCTTGTTGGAAATCGCGCGCATGATGAAGTCAAGTCCGCAACAACGTAACGACGTGATCTTCTTGATTACGGATGGCGAGGAGAAAGGCCTGCTTGGCGCGGACAAATTTGTCGAGCAGCATCCGTGGGCCAAAGATGTCGGGGTTGTCATCAACCTTGAGGCGCGGGGTACAACGGGTCCAAGTCTGATGTTTGAAACCAGTGAAGATTCAAGGTGGCTCATCGAGTTATTCGCTCGCGCAGTCGATCGACCGATGGCGACTTCGTTGTTTTATGAGATCTACAAGTTTCTACCCAATGACACGGACTTCACGATCTTTCGTCGCGCCGGCATGCAAGGATACAATTTCGCCTATATTGGGGACGTAAAAAACTATCACACCCTCGATGACAATTACGAAAATGCTGACCGAGGTAGCTTGCAACATCACGGGCAAAATTCCTGGACCTTGATCCGCGAACTTGTGGAAATGGACCTGACGAATACGCCTAAGGGTAAAGCAGTTTACTTTGATGTGTTTGGCTGGTTTTTAGTCTGGTGGCCGGAAGCCTGGTCCTTGTTTTTGAGCGGAATCTCAACCCTGGCGTTGTTGTCGACGGTGCTGATTCGAAGGCGCAGATGCGAGTTGGCAAGAGGCAGCCTATTCACCGCCATCTTGATGGTTTTACTCACATTGCTGTTAACCGCCGCGACAGTCTGGCTTTTAGGCACCGCTTTTTCGATGGACCAGCGTTTTGAAAATGCTTGGATTGAATCACCTGTTCCCGTTGAACTTGCATGTTGGTTCGCGGCGATCGGCTGTGCCGTTTTGCTCGTTCATGTTTTACCGCCGTTGCGAAACGCGCAGTCGACTTGGAACGCATCACTGCTGGTGTGGTGTGTTTTCGCCTTGTTGACATCGCTGGGACTTGCCGGAGCAAGTTATTTGTTCCTGGTCCCGACGGTAATTGCAAGTTTTGTCGGATTACTTTTAGGTTGGAGCAAAGGCAACGCCTTTCAAGTCGCTTTGTTTGCGTTCGCCGCATCAACGTCGTTTATTTGGCTTCCCAATGAAATGCTGTTTTACGATGCGGTAGGATTCAAAATGAAAATAGGCATGGCAATCAGAATCGCGATCGTGGTTTCGGCATTCCTACCGATCCTTTCAGCGACCGGAACGCGTGATCGAGCGGTTTTCGGTTGGCTGACATTCGGCGGATTTTTGGCTTGCGTCGTCGCTGCGATTTTTCTCAATCCGATTAACTAACTCACTGCCGAGTCAACGCATTGATTTTCAACCAGTCTTCGACGGAATCAGCAGGCAAGTCGGATTTGATTTGTTTTTCGATTCGGTCAAGCACTTGGTTGAGTCGTCTGGTGACCATATTGCTTGTTACCAATTCCTGTTGTTCCACACCCATTTGTTTCAGCAACTGAAGTGTTGTTTCGTTCACGGCCAGACTGACAACGGCGTCGTCCAGTGCAAGAAAGTAACCAAGCTGCACCGGTAGTGGGATCGCTTTTCCCAGTCGTTCAATCCGGCGGTCTTTTTTGCGTAACGGATGCCGTTCACAAACCATAATCGCCAGCTGGGTTGTCGAGTCAAAAGGTTGTTTCAGTTGTGAATCAGCCTGCTCGTCGAATAAATCAGCCAAGGCGAGCAGCACGGTCCCGCCTGCATGAACTTTGTAATTTTTTAACCATTCGGCCGTCAATCGTTGAGTCGCAATCTCGTACTCGACATCGGCGAAAATCAATTTGTCCTGAATGGCCGAAAATGTTGCTGCGAAGTGGCAGACTAGAACGACGACATTGTCTTGCGAAAGCTGCGATTGAAAGGCATTCTGTAACGCTTCCCACAAACGTTCGCGGTCGAGCGCATAACAATCATCAAATTTCAAAAAGTTCGGTTTACCGAACAGGCTATCCAACAAACTCATTGGCGCTTATCTCGCTCAGACCTCGATATTAAGGGTCGAGTCTACCGCCAGATCGTTTTTGAGCGTAGCCCCGAAGGCAGCTGGAGGGAATTGCGATTTCGCTTGACTTGTCTCAACTCAGTCTGAGCTGAAGGAAGAGCCTGGCGGTTTGCCGAAAACCTCTCGTTGGAGCTGATTTGCGATTGTTTTTCATACCAGCTCTGATCAATATCGGCAGGTGTCTGTTTGGATGGTCGCGACGACTCACTACCATTCTTGGCGATTGCATAAGTGGCCGGCGAATCGTCGGCACGGCAGCCTTTTTTTACCCAGGCCAACCAATCGAGTTGTAGCTCGGACAGATTCTCAAAACCATAAAATTGGTTTGTGGCCTGATCCCATGCTGAGATTTCGCGCCCGGGATGCTCAGCATTCAACCCGGCGTTAACATACTCAATGAATTGTCTTTTGCCTTTTTGATTGATCAAAAATTTTGCCAAACTGTAGCCCTGGGCATAGAGTGGCAAAATATCTTGAGGGTATTCTCGCATTACAAACATGCGATTGAATGGGATTCCGCGAGACGGTTTTGACGTTAGAAAGTCAATCAGCATCCGATGGTTTTTTTCTCGTTCGGACGAATGCTCGACGGTTGTGCACGCGCCCTCGTCCGCCCACCTTGGTAACGGACGACCAAAGTGAGTTGCAAAAATCGTATGGGTTACCTCGTGAGGCAAAACGGCGTCTAACAGGCGATTGGGCGGTCCAAAGATTCGCATCTGCCAGCTGATGGGAGTGCCTTTTCCTCCTTCGGATCCAACAAAGGCAAAACTGGTTTCGCCTCCAGCATGCATCGCGAGCTCGACTTGAATCGGACAACGTTCTTGCCATTGTGGGATTTCGTAACCCAGCCATTCAATCGACAGATCTTTGCGATACACTTCTGCTTTTCGAGCAATGACTTGGGCCAAGCCAGCATCGGGAGCACGCACCACAAAGTTGGTTGATTCCGCCTGATAAAGCTGTTGCGCAAAGAGACTGTTGCAAATCAGGGAACTCAGCAAAACGAACGTAAGGATGTACAGCTCAGGTTTGACGTTTGCAAGTTTACGTTCGCCGACTCTTGAGATACGAGCTTCCATGCTCAGATTCCCTTCGGTAATCAGGAAGAACCGACCGAAGCGTTGTTCTCGGTCTAGATCGGAATGCTACGAAGTCGCGTTCCAATTGGTTCGAATTTGACTCAAGATACGGGACTTTTCCCGATCCGAGGTAAGGCTAATACAAAAGATTGACTGCCAACAGATCGATTAAATGAATGCAACGGAACCGCTAGCGTGTTCAGGAGCATGCCAAGATATCGACCTGTTTAATGATGTAGGACGTGTTGGTAATGAGTTTGTTTCACGTCAAAAGGATTCTATAATCCGGTCTACATTGAATGATTGCTTTAGAATAGCCGTCGTTGATATTGGCCGTTGGTGTTAACGGGCCGAAACAAATCAGTGCGCAAACGGACCTTTTCCTTTTTGAGTCCGTACTTGGTGGCAAAAGTCGTAAATAATTGGGCAACTTGCTGGGCAAGGACCCCGGTGCCGATCATGCGAGTCTTGAAATCTGACGAGCTGAGTTTGCCATTTCGAACTGACTGCAAACGACCGATGATCTTGTCCTTGCGATCTGGGAAATAGTGTTCAACCCAATCGAAAAAAACGGGTTCAACGGTTAGCGGCAACCTCAACATAATGTAGTGAGCCGAAATTGCCCCTGCCAGCTTCGCCGCTTTAAGCAATTCTGGTATTTCCTGCTCGTTGATACCGGGAATGATCGGTGCCAGAGAAGTGCGGACCGGGATTCCCGCATCGGATAGCTCTTTAATTGTATCCAATCTGGCTTGTGGCGAGCTTGTTCTTGGTTCCATGATCCGCATGAGCGATTGGTCGATCGTTGTCAAACTGATGCTGACTTCAATCAGTCCTAGGTTGGCCATTTGGGAAAGCGGCTCAATATCGCGTCGAATTATTCCGTTCTTGGTGATCAGGCGCAATGGTTGTCGCAGTTCAAGAGCCGTTTCGATGCACTGTCGCGTCAACTGGAATTTGCGTTCGCAGTTTTGGTAACAATCCGTGACACCTGAAAGCATGATTGGCTCGACTTGCCAGGCGGGTCTCATTAACCAATTTCGGAACAAGCTGGGAGCATCCGGCTTAATGACGATTTTCGACTCGAATTCCATTCCCGCATTAAATCCGAGGAATTCGTGAGTTGGTCGCGCGTAGCAGTAACTGCAGCCGTGTGAACAGCCTCGATAAGGATTGAGGCTGTAATTGAAATCAAGGTCCGGGCTGTTGTTTTGGCTGATGATCGAATTTGAATGGTCAAAGTAGTACTCGGTTGGGATTTTTCGATTCAGCAGGTCGGCTTGATCGTCGGGGTCCAGTTGATCAAACTCTGGCTCGACATGAACTTTCTCAAAGCGGTTTGCAATTTGCAAAGCAGAGCCGCGTCCCTTGATGATGGGCTTACTTCGGAGATTCGGATTTTCGCCAGGTTGATTTTTCACGGGATGGGCGGGCGAACTTTGGGCCCGAATCGGTGTCCGTTGATGAGTCCAATTGGAACAGAAACAGACAGGATTTCCAGCGATGAATCTTGGTTAAGAAAGCCGCTTTCATAACTTTTTGAGTTACGGGTTGAGCATCGCCTGTCGAGAACACTAAACTGGAGGCGTTCGGAGGATAAGCGAATTGGCAAGCAGGTTGATTCGAAATCAATTGCCCCTCACGGGGTTGCGGGTTCGAGTCCCGTGTCCTCCGCTCTAAAGTTTAACTCGGCAATAGTCGGGAAAAACACGCGTTTATTGAAGAAGTCTTCAGCGCTCACATTGCGCTGAACGTCTTAGTGTTTATTCGAATGTTCACCGACTTACTTCGAGCTTCTATTTCGGCCAACTTAAAAACAAATGCAAGCCGATCATCTGCAGATCGCCAAGTCTCCTGGTGTGCTTTAACAGCAGTTGGTGGGAGAGGCGTCCGCAGTTTATCCTTGAATTTGACCGAGCTGCCGCAGTCATAAATCCGGTTTGTTGTTCCAATTCGAATCCGGTAACAAGTGCATGGCGTGCCAAAACGCGTGTTTGCAACGCGGACTCCAAATAATATTCCGGTAATAACGGTTGTAACGATCCGAATTCATAGATTTGCGAACGGTCGTGCGCAAATCAATTGCCGAAAGACCGCCAACTAGCCTAGTCTGGAGGAATCCAAATCCACGCTCTAATTGACTGACTTATTTCATAATGAATCAACGGCTCGACGCATTACGACTGGCTCGCGTTACGCGTGGTGACCCTCGAGTGGTCGTCGCGGTTCTCGATGGACCCGTGGATTTTGCGCACGAAGCTCTGGTAACGGCCAAACTTACCGATCTAAACATTGAGTCTTGCCAGAAAAAGTCAAAAAGCGAGTCGGCGGCCTACCATGGGACCATGGTCTGCAGCATTATTTTTGGTCAGGGGGCGATCGGCGTACACGGAATCGCGCCCGATTGTAACGGGATTGTGATCCCAATTTTTCGTGATGGAAACACGCCAGGATCCATCGTTCCCTGTTCTCAAGTCGAACTTGCGATATCAATCGAACGAGCAATCGTGGCAGGCGCCAACATCATCAATATTAGTGGTGGCCAGTATTCGGCCAGCGGTACCGCTCATCCCCTACTGAATCGAGTGATCGAACGCGCCGCTGACGACGGTGTTCTTATCGTTTCGGCAACCGGCAATGATTCTTGTCCTTGTTATCATATTCCCAGCGCCCATCCGGCCGTATTGGCTGTGGGGGCGCACGACAGAAATGGAAATGCCCTGGAGTCTAGTAATTGGGGTGAAAAATATCAACGAAACGGAGTGGTCGCCTTAGGCGATCAGTTACTGGGTGCGGTACCAGGAGGGACTCGCCGTGGCTCGGGCACAAGCTTCGCTACTCCGATCGTATCTGGCGTAGCAGCATTGTTAATGAGTCGGCAGCTCATGTTGGGCCAAGAGCCAAACGGTGCGTTGATTCATCAAGCAATTATTCAATCGGCACGTCGTTGCTTCGAAACGAGCGAATCGTGTCAGCGCAAGTTGGCAGGGATACTCAATCCTGTCGGCGCATACAATTTCTTGTTTGAGGAAAAACTACCCATGAATGACAATATTCAAAACCAAAACGACGGTCTCATCCCTGCTTCCGTTGATGCGCTCACGAACTCGATACCAAGTGATACGGGGAACCCAGAAGTGACAGATCACTCGGAGCCGTCAGGTTCACCAGTGCCGATTACCCAACACGAATTTCCGAGTTCAGTTATGAATACGGAAGCGCTTCCCCTTCAAAACGGAAAATCGACGGCAGCAACCACGACGGCAAGTTC
>JAHEJI010000109.1 GCA_024638965.1 Planctomycetaceae bacterium | reverse complement strand
GTTTGATGAGCGGAATGTGGAAACGGAGTACGGCAATGATACTGAGGCACCGACAACCGAAAGGGTCGGCAACAGAACTATGCATTACCTAAACCACCGCGCCACATTTCGACTCTACCGTTGGCCGGAACAAAGTCGCGAATGTGCTCTGCCGGAACAGCGCAAACGCCACTCATTCGACTTGCAAACTGTTTTTGCGTTGCTTCCAAAAAGCGGCTGCAGTTCCGGGAATTACACGGTTGCTCGTTGCCGGCCTACGACTTGTGAGAAATGCGGGCTAGAAGAGAAAACTGACTGAAGTTTGAAACTCGGCGTCGAAGAATCGATTGAAGCTGTCTCGCATCGGCAAGGCGGTTGCGGTGCGGATGTTGATTCGGTCTCTGACTAAAACGTCAATCCCGAACGTGGCTTCGAGCGTGTCAAACTGTTGCAATGGATTCGTGAAAAGGACGTCGTTCGTCGGCGTGTATCCGGTAACGACGTCAGCGTCGTTGAGCGATGTCGTGTAATGAAGCTCGAACATCGAGCTGACACCGGTCACCGTGGCCGCATTTGGATCGAGATACCACCAGTATCCGACAGACATGTCGAGGTACATGAGAGTTTGACTGGTCAATTCTCCCAGATAACCTCCAGGACATCCGCAGGGCATCAGGTCCCGATATTCGACTGGATTGCTTGAGGCGGGGACGTCGAAGGTCAGGAACCCGTGAAAAAACCATCTTTCATAGGGCGTCCACAATCCTGCCAGAAACGGGGCGATGTGTGTTGCGCGGTTTCTGATCGTAAACTCTTCCAGGCCCGCAATGAAGCTTGTATCGTCGCCTGTCGGTGCACTTACGCCGACGCCCATCGAGAGAACGCGAGTTTCATCTTGATACATGATCCGTTTGAAAATTGCCTGGACATTTCCAGTCGAGAAGTTTTGTGTGCTAAACCCGTCATCGAAAACTTCATCCGACGATCCGTAGAGTGGTAATCGCATTTCAAGTGACATCAACTCGGAGCGATCCAGTATCTTTTCAAATCCGACGACGTATTGGCTCACGCTGCCACTGCGGTTGTAATACGTGCCAGCCCAGTCCGTGAGGCTGCTGTCGAGTGCGTTATGGTAATAGTTTTGCCTGAAAATGAACCGGTTATCCGTATCCGCAGAATTGAAGTCCGCAATATTTAATCTTCCGGCCACGACGTATTCGGCGTAGCCACTGGTGCCATACGTGGAATTCTGAAAGGCAAATTGTTGAGTTGTGATGGATTTGCCATGATTCTTGGATGGCTTGGTTTTTGCTCTGCGAGGTTCATCGTTATTCGTATTTGACACTTCGGCATTTTGCTGACTACCGGTACTCGCAGCTTGAGAAATTGAAGCCGTCGAAATGGTCGGTTGAGAAAAAGATGATTGCCGAAATAAGTCCGTGTCATTCGGCTCCAGCATCGTCATTTCTTCAAAAAATGACCGGTAGGTTTCTTGACTTATCAATGTGTTGGGCATCATCACAACAACCAATGCAATCGTTATGGCGTAACAAACTACAGATTGACGGAATGGAGTTCTCATTTGCCGTTTCGAAATTGAGTCGAGGTGACAGCGTGGGAAAAACTGAAGAATAATTACAATTATCCACGAAATGGAATAATCCGATCGCGAAGATTGATCGTAATATTCGAATCGAGCCGGAAACAGGGAACTCTTGAGAATGATTTCAAAACCGGATTTGAGAATGATGATTTCTGATATGTTCGTTGCAATTGGTGAAAGATTAACAAACGCGGAATCCATTTCGATTTGACAAGATTTGTCGGTTGGGCAATTGGTGGAAAATGGATCGCCGTGATCGACAGATTGGTGGCATCGCGAATGAATACAAAGTTCTACGCAACTTTATAAGGACGCGCAGCAACAGCACGATATGGACTAGAGTGAAACTCGACGGTCACTTTTGACCATTTAGTTCTTCAACATTTTTGGTTTCCGCGTCCACTTTGCTATGTAAATCCTTTGCGACAGCGTCGTCAGAATTCTCCTCTAGAATTTGGTCCAGCACAGTCGTAGCGCGTTTGAAATAACCCTGTTTAATAATGGGGCTGTCGGCAGCACGTCCCCAATCGTAGAGAAAACTTGCGATTTCCATTCTGTGTTTTTTTAGTAACGTTGGATCTTCGTAAACTTCATCAATAAGTTTTTCGAACTCGTCTTTGTATTTCGCAACTCCAGGGTTTTTCCGGACAAGCTCAACTAAGGCTAGGTATGCCTCCTCAAAAGTATCATCGTCTCCAGTTACCGCTGCCAAATTCTTGTTGCAACTAGCGGTAATGTACAATGCTTCGGGATCCTCTGCGTCCGCAAGCGCCTTGACCGTTTCAGTCGCTTTCTGCCAATACTTCCTTACATCAGCTTGATAAGACGTATATTCTTGTTTAAGGCGACTTGTTTCGGCTTCATCGCCGCCTTCCTTAGCCGCATAATAATCATCGACTGTTTTGTTATAAATTAATTGGTACAAGCCTTGTAGATTTTGAAAGCATTTCCCCAAGCCAAGTGCCGTTTCTGACTTTTCTGACTTGCCAAGTTGTAATTTAATAATCTTTTTTTCGTAAATCTCCATTGCTTCCGTGTAATAGCCCTTTACCAAATTGAACTGCTTTAGATCATTTTTTACATGTGCTTCATCGAAATCAATTTTTCCCTCTTCCAAAATCGCAATGTTCATGACCGCGTCGGCAAGTCGAAGATTAAATGTAACTCCATTCGGATCCTCTCCGTTTGTTGGATCACAAAGTTTTTCGCGTATTGCACGCGCGAGTGTATAACTTGTTTCCGCGGTCGAAAGATCGCGTGTCTCTGAAAAAGTCCCATCTGTAATACTACCGATTTGGGTCAATGAGTTGCTATAGTCTAATGCAAGTTTCTTGTCCGAATTGTTCAGGTCGTAAAACTGTTTTTGATCCTTTTCGGCTTCCTTAAACAAAACAAGGGCGTCAACAACGTTGCCCTTTTCTTTTTCAAAAAGGCCCTGACTATATTTCGCAACTGCTTTGGTTAGTCTATTTGTTCTTTCCAAGGCTGCTCGTTTGTTATTTTGAATGATCACGAAGAACACCACGACGATTAGAACAATTGCCAAGATTCCAGCCACACTTGCAATTGATCGCAATCGTTGCGCGCGAAGTGTCTTGTCCCGTTCCTCCAGACTATCTAATAGAAAACTCATCGCCACGTCGTGTCCGGGTTGATACTGATCGGCCCAGACTTGGTTGGGTTGGTTTTCGTCGCGCCAGTCGAGGGCCAATTGCAAGTCCGGGTCCTGCCAGAGGCTTGCCTGCCCCGCGGCATGCAAGGCGGCAGTTTCGGTCAAACGCTGAAACATGCGTGCCGAGGCGGCTTCTTCATTGGCCCACGCGTCCAACCGCTTCCAGACCCGCATCAAGCTCTCGTGTGAGATATCGATCACCGTCTCGGGCTCCAAAGCTTCACCGACTGGTGGCATCAAAAACGAACGACTCGGCTTGCGGAAGACATCAATCACTGCTTTGACTTCATCAGCGGTCGCATCAGCGAGGGCACATAATGTGCCGAGCGTCGTTGGGCGGCGAGTGCCACGGGGGTCGGTGGCTTTGTCGGTTAAGGCTTTGAAAATCTTCGAGCAGATCTGTTTTTGTCGATCGGTTGTCAGTTCGGCGTAAGCCTTTTCGGCATGTTGGTCCAGCGCATGAGCCATCGTGCCGATGGCTTCGTAATGCGGCAAGTCCAGTAGCCCTTTGCCACCACCGCCGTGCTGCCACTCCGCCCAGGTTCGGTTCAGCGCGTGCTGCAGGATGGACAACTGGTCCGGGTTGTCGCCGACGTCGTTGACCAGGCGTGTCAATAACACCGGCGAGATTTGCCCACCGCCGACTCCGACGGGGCCACTGATTGCCGCGCGGCGTTCGTCCCGAGTCATCCGTGGAACGAGATATTGGCCTTCGTTAATTGCCTCGGCCAGCCCGATAAACTGGGCGCAGTCGCCGAGAAAATCTGAACGCATGGTCAAAATCACGTAGATCGGATGCTCTGTCTGATTTTTGGCCTCCAGCAATAAATTCACAAAGGCGACCGCTTCCTCACTCACGCCTTGAAACGTTCCCTGTTTGTCGCTCCCCTTTTGCCGGTACCGAAATAGTTCTTCAAACTGGTCGACCACAATCAGGAGATTACATTCGTCTTCCAATTGCGACTGCTCGTAGATATCAACTGAACCCCGTGAACTCATCGACAGTGTTGTTTCCAGGATTTCGTCTAAAGTCAGTCCTTCGGATTTATAATCGCGAAACAGAACGCCATCCTCGGACATTGCGCGGGCCATGGCCCTGATCGGGTCGCTCCCCGGTCGGAACCGAACCACTTTCCAGGAAGTTCCTGCGCTGGTCATCAATCCGCCGCGCAAGGCGGGGCACAGCCCGCTGTTGACCAACGAGGACTTGCCGCTGCCTGAAGTCCCGACGACGGCCAGAAAACGAGTCGCCGCCAGTTTGTCGACCATGGAATCGACCTGGTTTTCCCGCCCGAAGAACAAATGCTCCTCATCTTCTCGAAACGGTCGCAAACCCGGAAAGGGATTTACAAGGGTTGTTTTGGTTAGATTCATGTTGTTGCTCCATTCGGATTCATGGCTTGGAGGAATTCAGCCATGTTGGCCTCCGAAAATTCATCAAGGCCGGTAATCAGGTTGGGCTCTTCCATATCGATCAGATCTTCTTTATCTGCTGTCTTGGGACTGGCCAGGTAGGTAAAACTAGCGAGCAAGGTTTTTCCTCCTCGATAGCCGGGCATTTTTTTCAGCTCGCTGTCGATCGTTCGTTTCCAGCCCTCATCTCCTTCACCGTAAAACAGAATGATGGCATCACAGTCGGTCATCAGTTGCCGGTGCGCCTGGCGGACCGTTTTGGCGTCACCTTCAAAGGCCGGGATGACGACCTCGAGACCCTTGTCTCGGCAAAACTTGCGAAAAGGAACCGTCGCCTTGCGATCCCTTTCGGTACAGATCAAATAGACTAACTTGGCTCCGTCCGTGTCGGCAGCCGGTTCGGGCTGGGCCGGTTCAGGCTGTTCGAGTTTCTTCAAAGTGCTGAGAATTGATGTTTTCAGATATTCGAGTTCGCGAGTGATCAAGTCCGCTCCAAATTGGGCTTCGGCATCCTGGTGCAGAGCGTCGATGAACGTCTGTTGTTGCTCTTGCTCGGAAATCGTTCCCTCAGGCAACCAGATAATTCGTTGCAATCCGTCGCTTTTGCTTCGCTCTGCCGCGAGTTCATTTTGCAGAATCGACTCGGATTTCAACGACGGTCCATCAGGTACGCCGCCATAGCTGTTGCCGACCAGGTGGATGGAGAGCTTGCAGCGCTCCAAGAGGCTCTTAACGGACTCGATATATTCCAGTTCTTCCCCGGGCATCTGTCGATCAGGCAGCACCTTGTATCCATGTTGTCGCAATTCTCCTTCCACGATTTCTCTGTCTTTTTTGCGGTCGTAGCTGCATGCCGCCAGGTAGACGGTCAGTTTTGCATCGTCGCTGGTCTGGTCCTCAAAGCTGCGTTCGTCTTGGCTCGAACCGGCGTTCAAATCTTCGAGGAGTTGCGAGATATCCCAAGCCAATTTGCTTACCTTGCGTCGATAATCCTGGGGGTTTTCCTGCGGATCGAGTTCCAGGGGCGCTCCGTCTTGGTACGTGAAAAACTCATAACCCAAGGTGTCCTTCATGACCGAGGGTAAAGCGTCTTGCTCTTTCACTGGAGATTTGATGACCTTAAAAATCCGGGCTTTGTTTTCGACGACGATTCCACCCGTTTGTTCCGCAGCTTCGCAGAAGGCATTGACTTCCTTGGCACACCATTCTGATTTGAGATAATGCGGCGAAAGAACAGAAACGAGCAGTGCGGTTTTTGGAAATTGATCTACGATCTCGTCCCCAAAGATATCGTTCCCTTGCAGTTTGTTGGACCTCCAAATAGCAGCTTCGCCACCCAGCCGCATACTGAGGAATGACTCGAGAGACGAATGAAACCGAGTGATCCAGCCATTTTCATCGGGGGTCAAAGCTTTATTGTCGATGTGCGCAAAGCTGATGAAGAGATGTTTTTCGAACTTCATAAAGCTCGCCTTTGGTTGAGTTCGATCGATTGGTTCCGCACAACGACATCGGGAAAAGATGATTTAGCAACCGTTATCATAGTGGATGTGGAAGCAAACGTCATGTTTAGTAGTCCACCAATTCCGGCGGCAACATTGTGGCGTGGATGAAATAGGTCGAGCAGGCCGTTTCGTTCGTCATTTGCCTTCGCTGGAATTGATGACCGGCGCCGGTGAGCTGAAGTTGAAACGACCCGGTTTCGAAACATCGGTCAGGCAAGCCGAGTATCGCCCACGGGCAAGGGGAAGTCGCCAGGAAATGCATCCGAACCCATCAGCAGGAACATGTCCAAACTGCCAGGATCCCAGTGGGTGTTTTCCGGAACGTGGCAGTGGCCATAATGTCCGCCGCGGGCTCGCCAGATCGTCGCGTCCCGATGACAGCCTCCTGGTGACGTAGCGGGCCACCCGGCTGGCCACGTGCGCGGAATACTATGTGTTTGCTCAATCCAGCGCGCGAGGGCAGCCGCGTTGGTCAACAGCGCTCTTGACTTCTCACTGGCGGCGCGGGCCACGAGTTCGATCTGGACGGCGTGCCAGCGGTTGGTTTGGACTCCGCCAGCCGGATTACGTAGAGCTCGCGACGCCACATCGGTATCCACGTGCTGGTACACGGTGGTTTCATCCACGGTAAAGTGAGGCCAAGAATTGTTACGGCGAAATGTACTGATGGCGCCAGCCGCCGTATTTCCTTCGGTGGTGTGCCAGACAATTCGCCATGGCGTGGTTCCAAGAAAATTTCCGCCACTGTTGCCGGGCTCCTGGACTGCTTCGGGATAGGTTGCCATGGGAATATCTCCTTGAAAAGGCTCATCAAGAACGCACGTGAACGATTGCAGCTGAGTATCGTCAGGACAATCGTCCCTATATTGGATGATTGATGTGCGTACATGCAGATCTTATGCCTTAGAGACTAATTATCTCAGAATACTCACGAAGTGGTTGTGGCTTCGTTTCTTACACGCAGATTTATCGAGAGCCAGGGAGTGACTGCGGCGAGCGAAATCGCCTCAATAAGATCAAGAATGTGTGCGTTTTGAGATGGGATTGAC
The DNA here is from genome assembly GCA_024638965.1 of Planctomycetaceae bacterium. GTDB lineage: Bacteria > Planctomycetota > Planctomycetia > Pirellulales > Pirellulaceae > Mariniblastus. The sequence goes on along the minus strand of JAHEJI010000109.1, from coordinate 11,674 downwards.
GAGACTTGCCGTCATCCGGTGGGCCAACTCTGCTCGGCAGTCAAGTCTTTTAAGTTCCATAAACGGCCGGGAAGTCGATATGCGACTCGGCAGGAAGTTTTGTAAGCCGCCTCATTTAAGGAAGAAACATTTGTTCAGGCCACTCAACGTGACCGCGGGGCGAATTTAATTCAGACGTGACTTGTGGGGTAAACCCAAGGCCCCAGCCTCGGCCGCCCTACTCGCCCGGAATCAAAATCACTTTTCCAATGTTCTTCCGATCCTGGATGTAATGGTGAGCTGCAGCTGCCTCGGCGAAAGAGAATTGGGCAGCAATCACTGGCTTGACGACACCTTGGCTGTACAAGTCGAGGATCGTGTCCAACCAAACGCGGACTCGAGCCATCTCGCCCCACAGGTGACCGAGATTCACTCCGAAGACGCCCTTGTTCTGATTGATCAGGGCAGGTGGCGTGAACTGGAACCAGGGCAACGCAGCCGCCATTTTCAGAAAAGACAACCGGCTCCTGGTTTTGCCCGTGGCAGCCGACGAGATTCCGAACATTCCCAGTCGACCAGTCGGGGCCAGGACCCGATAACTTTTTTTGAAAGAGACGCCGCCCACTGCGTCCAGGACCAGTTCCACTCCGTCTCCATTAGTGATTTCCAGCACACGCTTCTCGAAGTCTTCCGTGCGATAGTCGATACAGTGTTCGACACCGATTTGCTTCAAGTAATCATGCTTTCTGGCCGAAGCCGTACCAATCACATTGGCCCCTGCGTGCAGCGCTAACTGGATTGCGGCGATTCCCACACCACCCCCGGCGGAATGAACTAACAAGGTTTCCCCCGCTCGCAGCCCGCCCATCACGCAGACGAGTTGGTACGCCGTCAGGTAATTAACCGGTATCGTTGCTCCGACAGTGGCGCTCATGTTTTCCGGTCGCACCGCGACTTGTGTCTGGGGAACACAAACCACATCGCTGTAGCCGCCGAACCGCGTCAGTGCAAGTACATTGCAATTGAGCCAGTCCGGATCAGCGCCCGCGCCTATTTCGTCGACTCGCCCTGCCACTTCGTAACCGACAACCACTGGCATGGGAGGCAAATCGGCATAAATACCGAGCCGCCCCACGATATCGGCGAAGTTCACGCCGGCCGCTTCGACCCGGATGCGGATTTCGCCCGCTTGCGGCTGAGGGTCTGGGGCTTGGCGTATCTCAAGCACTTCCGGAGGTCCAGCCTTGGGAATCCAGATCTGTCGCATCAGGTTTGCTCTCTTTGAAACGGAAGCAAGCGAGGCTTTTAAGTTTTTGCCCAATAGTTAACGATGACCGGACTACTTCTTCAACAACAGCAATAGCATAATGACTGGCGTCTTCGCCTTTACGCTATGTTTTAATTCTGGCGGCATGTGAATCCAGGTTCCCGGCTGCGCCTCAACTGTATCGTCGCCTAGCCTCAATTTCACCTCGCCTTGGAGGAAATGGAGAATAGCCGGCATTGATGCTGTATGCTCAGATAATTCTTCATCTTGCCCGAAACCAAAAATCACTGCCTTGACATCATCGCCATTGAAAAGTGTGCGGGTAAGAATGCCGTCCGAAGGCGGCTTAACTTCTTTGGCGAGATTTACAATATGGGTGTAGCTGTTGTTCATGGTTCAGGCGTTTCACCAAAGTCGAATATCTGGTTCGTTCTCGTCGATTGTACCATCCTTAATCGAAACTCGAATGGTTCCCCGGTAGCCAGACTCAAAGTAACCGCCAGCATTCAATCGCTGCACCTGTCCGTCAGCATTCGTGATTTCAATTTCCAACTGACTTTCGCCCGTTGGTCTGACTCTGACTGCGGCTGATTCACTGGGGGCGATATCGCCAATGTTATACGTCGCCCCGGTAACATGTAGTACGACCGACCTTAAAGTTGTGGTCCCAGTGTTTTGAATCGTTACACGAATTCCTGGTCGGAATTGAATGATTACGACTGCGATCAAAATCAGCAAAACGAATGCCGTTACTGCAATCAACCCCCATCGCCATTTCTTATCCGTCATTCGGGCACCTTTTTGCCTGCTTCACACGCCTGCACCACCGCTTGAGGTGGTCAACCTGCGTTCTTCAATTGCACGTACAACTCTGAGGGCGCTTTGTCAAAGTATTTCAATAGTGCCGGACAGAGCCAACCTTCTCTGTCCGCGTCAAGCCAGATGTAAACGTTTCCGCCCATATCCTCACGGACCCATTTAAGGTGAACTTCGGCGCCTGGAAACGGAGTGGCCGAGAACAACATCAGGAAGCCGTCGTTTGCGTTTTCGATTTCCATTTTTTCCACGGCAAGGTCGATCAATGTGTCGGCGCCACCCACAAAAGGTTCCTTGACCAAGCCGACTCGATCGTCGTCGAATACCCACATCCCTTCCCATTTGTAAGGCTTGATAACTGTGATCGAGTTTTGGGACATGGTGTTGATGAATCCTTTAAGTTGTGAACCATAAGCCAGGTCATGTTAGTCTATTATTTTCCACATTGCAGTAACGGACATTGTTATATGAGTCGTAATGTATAGCTGGTTTACCCCAGCTTTCATCATGACATGAAAACGCGTGCTGTGCCGAATCGCTCACCTCGTGCGGTATCGTTACAGTCGACCGCGAATTTAAGAAAGTCGGACACGCATTACACGATTTGGCACCCAACCGTCCCGAAAACAGTTGTATCTGATGCAGGCTTCATTACATTGAGAAGCGGCGGACAGGCGGGCGGCAGGAGACGAAAATCATTCTGATTTCGTCGGCGATCGCAAGTCTACCAACCGCGCTTTTTTTGAATTGCCAACTTTTGATTGCGGGAGAAAAAACGATGCAACAAAAAACGCTTTTGTGGATCAGTGCGTCAGCACTATTGTTCATGTCGGTAACACAGTCGACCGAGGCTCAAATCAAATCGAAGGGGTTGGATAGCTCAACAGCCGTGAAGAAATCAAAACACGCGCCTCAATTAACTGAATACGAACTAATGTGGAAAACGATTGAAACGCACGGCAAGGTTGAATTTCAGATTGGCGGCAAAAAGGTCAAGTTGAAAAAGCGATTCGATGTCGGAGAGGAGCCATATTTTAACGCGTTTGAGGAAGGTTTGACGCCTGGTGTCTACACCTATCAAATCAAATTCATTCCGAATCAACTCCAGAAGGATCGCGATCGTTTTCGAGACGACGTCAATCAACGAAAGGACTTGTTGAAATTACGCGAGAAGAAAATGCAACAAGGCGACAAAGAAGCTGCAAAGGAATTGCTTCAAAAAGCCAATGAATTGCGCAACTCTGCCGCGCAGCAAATGACGAAAATGCAGAAAGAAAATAAGTATGACTTCATCACCAAGACCGGACGGATCATCGTCGACAAAGATGGCGCCATCAAGGAGTTCGACGAAAAAAAATTGCTCCAAGAAGCCGCACGACGCGACAAAGAAGAGAAACGAAAGAAAGCCTTAGAGCGCGAAGAAGAACCCGGGACAGACACCTGAGTCACTTCTTGCTATTTGCTCTACTCGTTTCTTTATTTTTCCACGATCTAAACTCGAAACAATAAATTGGATGCAACAATGAACAAAATAAAACGACTTCATCTAAGCTACGTCATCTTGATTCTGGCGGTTTTGTCGCTCGGCGCAACCTACGGTACGAAAGCTCTATTAGAAATTGGTCCTATTGCGACCGTGACCGGTAGCAATCCTGAAATCCGTTTTTTGGATACGGATTCAGGAGACCCCAGCTGGGAAATCGAGGCACACGGAGCAACATCAGTCGCAGCAGGTTTTCTGGAAATTTCGCCTGACGGCTCCACGAATGGCACTGGGCAATTCAAGATTCATACTGACTCAGACGAGGATCAACTGACTCTGGATGAAAACGGCAACGTCGCCATCAACGCTGAGGCCACCCAGACGTTTAATGAATTGGAGGTATTTGGAAATAGCTCTAGCGACACATTTTCTGCGATTGCGATCACACCGGACAGTGGCAGTAATGAATCGACTCGTCTGAGAATCAGTACCACCTCCAATGAATCCGCCATCAATACCCGCGGCGCCTCAGGAAGTTATTCAACTCCGTTTGTGATTGATCTCGATGCTCCCAGCGATTCATTGACGATTTCTGAAGACGGAAATGTCGGGCTTGGTGTGGGGCAGACGTTGCTGGATCCCGCGATCGATCTAACCATTGACGGCGGACAACTTCTGCTCGACAACTCAGCGGCCGAATGGCAGCTCAACCCGAGCAGCATGGGCCTGTGGTTCGACCAGGATGGAACCGCTTCCGTTATGTTCAACAACGATGCTCCGGAGGCCAGTTTGGCGATCGAGGGCGGAGGATCGGGCAACATTGGAATGGGCACCAGTGTTCCCGATTCGTCAGTGCACGTGTTGAGATCGGATGGCACTGCACAATTTCGAGTCGAAGAAGCCAATGGCACCACGTCCGTTCGCCAAATGATGAATCTGATTAACAACGGAGGTATTCGGTTTTCGATGGAAAACAGTGATACCTCCAATCGTTGGGATTTCACGCTTGGCCAGGCTAACAATTTCGCCATTTCGCTGGTGGGCACGGGCGGCGCGGAATTTAATCTCAGTTCGGGTGGACGGTTTATAACTGGCCCCGGAGGATTCGCGGCATTGGATTCACGTCCTAACGGGGATCTAATCATCGCCGGCACGCTGTTTCAAACTTCCGATCGAGACCAAAAAGAGAATTTTCAACCCGTCAATGCCGAGGAAGTCTTGGATAAGATCGCCAAGCTACCGATCTCGACTTGGAATTATAAATCCAACGACGATTCGATCCGTCATATGGGTCCTATAGCTCAGGATTTCCGCAGGGCATTTGAGTTGGGGCAAGACGACAAGACGATTGCCCCTGTCGACACCATCGGTGCCTCACTTGCCGCCATCCAGGCGTTGAACAACCAATTGAAGTCCAAGGACGATCGGATCGCGAATTTGGAATCTGAATTAGATCAGATGAATGAACGGATGGAGAGTTTGGAGAATGCCATTGAGCAGCTGATGAACATGCAACAATCGCGTTGATCTTCTGCTCACAAACACACAAGAGCCCTGACGCCTCGACGTTGGGGCTCACTTTTTTGAGTGAACAAGGACTTTTCCGCGTAACGGCGGGACAAACCCTTTAGCCGTTTTGCGATTTTGGGTGCGGTAATTATTTGAGTTAGCCCATTGGTACTGTGGGAAGTCTTCTGGCTACCGCCTTTCAAATTTACCGCGAGCAAAAAAATTTTGACTTACGGATTCAAAGACGCCTCCGAAGCGCATGCGTTCGCCGAACTCAACGAAGATGCGGAGTGGATTGAAGTTGAATAGGACCTCGAGTCAATTGTCATGACGTCAATCATTTTTCGATCAATGATTCGACGATTGACTCCAGTCGGGCGATTCGATCGGATGTGCTTTCGGTTTGTTCGGCCAGTTTTTGTTCGAGCACTTCGATCCGGGCGTCCTTTTCTTGAACTTGTTCATAAAGTCCTTGAATGGCGGCCAGCGCGACACCAGACGTATCCAGTGTGGATATTCCTTTTTCATCTTCGCCCAACCCAAACGCCTGGTGGAAATCCTGCGCCATCGGGCCCAGATGCTGGATTTGGCCTTTGTCTTTCTTGTAGCTCCATTGGGATATCGGCAACTCGACCACTTTTTCCAATGTCTCTTGACGGTCGACTGCAACCAAATTGGATTTGGTTTCCCGATCGGACAACTCAGTCAGGGTTCCATTGATTCGTAAGTTGCCGTTAGCCTGGAGAATCATTTGGCTTATGCCAGCGTAGTTAAAAGCAAACCTGCCGTTGTCTCGGATGGCAAAACTTGCGGTTCCGGATCCGTTTTGACGAATCTGAAATTGGCCATTGTTATCAGCCACAAAGGTCCATACTCTGCCGGTATCCGTATTCTTCATTTCAAATCGGACGGGACCGCTATTTTTCATTCGCAACATCGTGCTGGCTTCAACGTCGTCAGGAAAATAGTTTTCGAGGACAATTCGCGCATCGCTAAAAGTCGTATCATTGGATGCGTAAATATCGAGCGGATGTTCCGGGATGACTCCGATTCCAACCCCGTCTTCTGCGAGTCTTAAAGTATCTGTCCTCGTGTAACGATCTACGCTAAAAGCCGAAATCTCCATTGCGTCAACATCGAAGGTCTCCTGGTTGACAAACTGAGAAAAAGAATAAGTTTCGGTCGGGCTAAAATCGATGACGTTTCCGGAGCCTGTGATGTTAAGGAAATCAAAGTTGCCGGTTTGGGCAGACACGGAATTGCAGTTGACAATTAGAAAGGTCATAACGCCGCAGGCCAAAACGAAGCGGCTGAATATTTGAGCGATCATGGAAAACTCCTGAATCAAAAACAAGGATGGCGTCGTCGCAAATAATTAACATGTGATAATTTTGGTGAGAGCTCTCTATTTTAGACTCTGGACTGTCGCAAATTCCAGATCGATCTTGCGGTATTTGCCACATGAGTCGTCAAAATTTATCTGTCAACGGTCCAGATTACAATCGCTACAATAATGACTCGTAAATACGAATAGTGTTTTGCTCAACTGAGAGACGACAAACGGTTCACTGAATGATGAATTGTCCGATTTGCCAGGTTCCGATGACTTCGAAGTTGTACTTGCAAAACAAGTTATTCGAATGCGAAAAATGCCGAGGACATTTGGTTGAGCAATTCCGGATGAACAAAATCCAACGACGCATCAACAAAGATCTGCTTGGCTTAGTTCATGAGATCGTTGCCGTTGACAGTAGAGATGCCGGGCAAGATCTTCGGTGCCCCAGGTGTCGAAATCGGATGGACAAAAAGCTTTTACGAGGCGGGTTGTCGTTTCACGTCGATGAATGCCGAAACTGCAAATTCGTTTGGCTCGACGGAGGCGAACTTGCCGAGATTCAGCTCGACTATGAAAACAACGCCCAAACCTCTGAGCTGAATCGAATGCGGGAACGGATCGCGACGATGACCAGGCAAGAACGCGAAGAATACGAGGCCCGGATTGCCAGCCTAAAAAGTGGCGATACGATCAGGACCTCGATGGGTGAAATTACACGTGAGTTGACGTTGATCTACTATTTTCTCTCGTTGAGATAGGAACGGACTTTGATACGGCGACAGAAAACCAGGTCGTCTAACTTTTTCTTTGTTGGCGAGCCTACCGGCATCGGCTCGTTTTGCCGATTTTGACGGAATTTTGTCCGGCTCGCTAACGCTTGAACTTGAGATAAACAGAAAGAATCGAATATCGGCCTGTGTTGTCACGTCCGAAACGAGTTCAGGTTATTGCTCGGGTTCAAATCCCTGAGCGACTAACAGTTCAAAGCTATATTTGATCGCGCGAACTTCGTAACCCATTGGAGCGAGGATTTCCGCCGCAACTGCGGCCCGAACGCCGGCCTTTCAGTGACAGTAGATAATCTTGCTTTTGTCTAACTCCTCCAATTCGACCGTTTCCGGTGGAAGTGATCTCAACTGGGTAATCGCAATCAATACGGCGTTTTTTAAGTAGCCTTTGTTCCATTCTTCCTGACTGCGGACGTCGAGCATAAGGGCCTTTCCGTCAGCAATGTTTTTCTGAATTAGTTCTGGTGCATCATTCGTATGCTTCTGGCGGGCGCCGAAAAATTTTGACCAAAGTGCCATTTTGTGGACTCGCTTTTTTTCGTATGAGATTGCTTCGAAGTTGAGTCTAGACGATTCGAGTGAACTTCGCCAACCGCCCGAAGGGGCGGTGATCTCCTGATTTCGAATCGCTTATTTGGATGTTTCAGATTCCAGGATTTGTTGAATTTCGGTCTGCATCAATTCGATTTGTTTGCTCAACTTATCCAGTTTTGGCGCCGCATTGGGAAGAAAGCGTGGGTCATTAATCATCAGGATTTGCATCGTCGTTTCACAGACTGAATCAGCCATGAAATTCGAGATCATGCCTTTAAGCGAATGCGCGGCTGCATGAACCGACTCGATGTCTCCTGCTGCTAGAGCCGCACGAATTTCGTACAGCATGATTTGACTCTCTTCACGCAGTAACTCGGAGGCATCCCGGAGTAACTCTAGGTCGCCGTCGAGATTATCCAGTAATTGCTCACGATCAATGATAGACATGGGTTCAACTTCTGTGATCGATTTCTGACTGGTTTTTTTCCTCAGGCGTTGTGAGGAATTCTTCGATAGTGGAAAAAAGTTCGTTCGGCTTGATCGGCTTACTGAGGTATCCGTCCATTCCGGCGGAGAGGCATTTTTCGTCGTCGCCTTTCATGGCGTGGGCAGTTAAGGCAATGATGATTGTACGCTCTCCGCTCTCGATTTCGAGTTGGCGGATCCTGTTGGCGGCTTCCAGCCCGTCCATTTCAGGCATTTGAACATCCATCAGGACCAGATCAAAGGGCTCAGATTGCCACAACTCGACAGCTTCCATTCCGTTTTGAGCGACGACAACCTCGTGGCCCCGTTTTTCAATGGCACGAACGGCGAATTTTTGATTCACCAAATTGTCCTCGGCCAACAGGATTCGAAGCTTTCGTGACGGATCGCTGCTTTCCGATTGGTTGATCGCGGCCGTGATCGAATCGACCCGACAATTCAACGAGTCGATGATGGCGTTGAGCAATGAGTTTTGTATTACAGGTTTGACCAAATGGTGCTCGATTCCCAGATCAGCGCATCGTTTGATATCGCCGGAACGATCGGCGGATGTCAACAGAATAATCTTGGTAATGTTTTGTTCATCGTTAAGCACTTCTTCAGCCAGCATGAACCCGTCCATTTGAGGCATGTTAACATCCGAGATCATCAGGCGGATTGGAGCTCCTGCGTTTTTCGCCCTGTCCAATTCGGCGATCGCATCGAGTCCGCAGCTAACCGAGACCGATTGCATGCCCCACATGCGGAGCATTCCTTCCAGGATTCGTCGATTGGTTTCATTATCGTCGACCACAAGTACGGTTTGATTGTGCAGACCCATGACCGCCACGGGCTGCTCTTGATGTTCGGGTTGTTGGCCTTTTGGGAATTTGATCTGAAAGTGAAACGTTGAACCGTCGCCGGGTGAACTTTCTGCCCAGATTCTCCCGCCCATCAAATTAACAAGCTGTTTGGAAATTGCGAGCCCCAGTCCTGTCCCACCATACTGACGCGTTGTGGAACTATCGGCTTGTTCAAAAGGATGGAAAATAGCATCGAGTTTTTCATGTGACATGCCGACCCCGGAATCCGCCACAGTAAAATGTAGGCCGACCAAATCTCGATTAGAATGATTTGCCTCGCCGTTGAATTTTTCGACACGGACGACAACTTCACCTTGAAACGTAAATTTGATGCTATTACCAACAAGATTGACGATGATCTGTCGCAGCCGCTGAACATCGCCGACCAAATATTCCGGTACCTCGGGTTTGGCTTCGAAAGCCAATTCCAGTCCCTTGGCGTGAGCACGCAGAGCCAGCGTGGAAAGACAGTCGCCGACGCTTTCGCGCAACGAAAAGTCGGTATTATACAACTCCATCTTGCCGGCTTCGATCTTGGAAAAGTCAAGGATGTCATTGATCAACGTGAGTAGTGTCTCGGCCGAAGAACGGACGGTCGAAAGGTATTCTCGCTGCTCTCGATCTAGTTTGGTGTCGAGCGCCAGTTCGGTCATTCCAATTACGCCATTCATCGGTGTACGGATTTCGTGACTCATGTTCGCCAGGAAAGCACTCTTGGCCCGGTTCGCGCTCTCTGCCAGTTCTTTGGCGCTACTCAAGCTTTCCTGGCTGGCTTTCAATTCGGCAGTGCGCTGTTGGACTTCAGCTTCGATGATTTCGTTCGTTGATTCAAGTTTGGCTTGCCCCAACGCAATACGCTTCATTTCGGCAATACTGTCATTGATCGATTTGAGCAAAAAGATATCTTCAAAAACGACCCAACCAACATGTTCGAGCCATCGCCACTTGCTGGCTGTCAAAATACCGAAAACAGATTGAGGCCAAAAAACTCCTCGAACGAAGTGATCGATACCAACAATGAGCGTTGCCGTAATCAGAACTTTCCAGTCTCGGTAAAAGGCCAAAAACGCAAGCGAGCCGAACACATGAAAATGGGTTTCAATCCGTCCGCCGGTGACGTGGATCAAAAGCGCCGAGATTAACATTTGGGATATGGCGACGATATGCCGCGTCAACAAATGACCCGGTCGAACAATCGCCAGGAATACCGGCAAACTTGCGATCGCACCTCCCAGCAATACCGCAGCCCATACGTGTATATGAATCTGGCTGGTACTACCGATCCAGGTCAAAGGTGAAATGAATGCCGCCGCCGCAATCACAGCGATCCATTGAAACACCATCAACCCGGCAAACAAGCGGTCGACACGACAGTGCAGCTGTGTTAGTTGCGTGTCAACAAGTTGTTGAACGCGTTGTTCGATCTGCGTGGTCGCATTCGCCTCATTCATTTAATTCGCCTCTAAACCATCGACGAGGGCGCAACCAAACACAGGCGAATCGAGCAAGTCCGTTTGCTGCGCTCTTTGTTCAGAACTCTTCCTCAACCAGGCTACCAATTGACTACGACCGAAATTAGAACCCCGGTGTCCCCGTGAACTTGTAATCCCACCGGAAAACCTGAGCTGCCCTGTCGAATCGTACAGCAAAACATGTCCCGATGTCTTGACGTTAAAGCGACGTGCTTCCTGACCATCCTTATCCCATAACACGTTCACACCAGGAACGGCTGCGGCGGATTGAACAAGATCTGACTTTCGCCAGTCGTCGTTAGCGTCGACGGGGTCAAATGCGATGACCCGGAAGTCCGCCAACTCGCGACACATTGATACGAGTTGTGCAAACTCTGATACACTGGCTCGTGTACACGGACAATGAGGATGGGTGAACATGACAACCGTTGGATAATTTGCCAAACGGGCCATTTCCGAATCGGGGGGCCACTGAGTCAATTGACTGGGGTTCTCTCCCGGGCGCGATTCGTAATTCAGCAATACGATTGTCCCCGAAGTGACGGTGGCGAACCAAACCAGGGAAAGTCCCAGGTTTGCGATGCCAAAGTCGCGGATAATACCTGGGCGGATCATTTCGAGCATCCGACAAAAAAATAAATTCGGTTGTGTACCACGCGAATTCGCTTGTCGAGTTCCGTTACGACAAGCCACGAACTTTCAACCAGAAAGGAATGACGCCGAAAGTTCGAGTTGGGTGGGGCTGACCACAATCTTAAATAAATAATTGACGTCGGTCAACAAAATTCAGAATGAGACAGTATACCTCCGAAAGGCCAAGATGATAGTTGTCACCGAACCGAAGTTCGGACTCAAACAACATTGATTCAGGCTCCGTCAAGCAACTCAAAGATAAAGCCGGACGAACTACGCAATTCGTGTTAGGCTTAATTAGTTTGACAGATTGCGAATGTAATGAATGAACTCGCGATCGAGGGCATCGAGGTCTTCACCCAGGAACTGCTTGAATTCGTTCAGTCGTTTTTCTGGACCGTCAAAGTTTTGCGGTTCTTTCGTCGACATGTGTTTTAGATATTCAACGAATTTCTTGGAATGTTTCTCGAGCAGGAAATAGTTGAAGGCCCAAGCCTCGGAGTAGGCGAGCAATTTGGTCGTCGGGTCT
>JAHEJI010000108.1 GCA_024638965.1 Planctomycetaceae bacterium | reverse complement strand
ACGGTCCTAGCGATTTGAAGTCGAAGCTGCTCGCCGTATCTTTCCCGCAAACGGTGGACCGCCACTTTGATGGCACCCTCACTCATGCCCAGCGTCTCGGCGACCGTTTTGTAGGGCACTTGGCGTCCATCACCAAGATAGACTTTGAGTTGATCAAACAAATCGGCTTTTTCATTGTCGATGTACTGCTGCCGAACGCTGGCAAGCGCCTTAGACAATACCGCCAGCGCCCAGTTGCGTTCGAATATTTTTTCAGGCGTCCATTCGTGAAATGGCTCGTTGGAATATTGTTCGGCCGCCGTCTGGAAGTCAAACGAAATGATCGACTCGCCACCTCCGCGTTTCAGTGCCTGCTGGGCTCGCCATTGTTTGTTGACGAAATGATCAAGTGCCGTCAACAGAAACGTACGGAATTTGCCTCGTTCTTGATCGGCAACGCTAAGTTGTTTCTTTTCCAACAGCTCGGCAAAAAACGCCTGCGTCAGATCCTCAGCTTCGACTCGATCATAGCCCTTGCGACGAACAAAGGTATACAACGGGTACCAGTAGGCCTCGCACAGATCGGCCAACGCAGAAATCGATTCGGGAGATTCAGACGTGGCAGCCTGCACCACCATCGACCACGAGGTGGTCGCAAAGGTGCGACCCGACGAATTTCCTTGTCCCTCAGAGCTTGTATTCATGATCGAGTCAAATTGGGCACCCGTTCGACGCCTACCATAAGATAAAAACGCATGGTTAGACTATATCAGATTCGAACGACCTGCATCCAATCCGGCGTTATCAAAAACCGCAAAGGAGCATGAACAGGAAATCAAGCTTGTTATTTGACGGCGATTACGATCAACATTGTTCGCAATGAGAAAGTCATCGGCGAGCTTTCATATTGTTTGTGTTCCGACGAAGTTGAGTGAGTGAATCAGACCCCCGAGCTTATGCCCGCGGGTCCGATTACTGTTGGATCTCACTGTCGCTTGACGCTTAATCAGGCTAATTTTCTTCCCAATACATTGAATCGATGAACAGGCGAACGGGACCAGGCGTCGTTTTGGCGCAGGTGATCCGCGCTTTCACGTTGCCTTCGCCATCGACGTAGTCGCCTGACGAGTTGTCCACTGTCTTACAGTAAAGGGCGTCCGGCGGTCCGTTTGGTTGAGCTGAGAACACCGACTGTTCGAATTGGCCGGTGGTGTAGTTAAACAGGGCCACTGTGATGAAAGCAGTACCATCGCCAAGAGTGGGGTGACCTTCGAAACAGAAAGTCAGGTTGGCGCCGCCGCCATCGATTGGGATGGCGCCGTCGAGTTCGACATCGATGGGTGGCGGCGTAAACGCGGCGACAAACGTGGTGCTCTGGAGTCCCCACCACACATCATCGGCGTCACAGGAATTAGCGAAATCAGTACCTGCCTGCTCGATGCCGGCCACCAGCGTGAAACCGGTCGGGCAGTTGGGCCCTGTTGCAGGAGTTACTGCGGCGAGCACGGCGTCGAAATCCGTGCCGACCGACAATACGGGAATCGTAACAACGCTGCTGCTGCCACTGTCCTGCCGCAATGCCACTGACTCTACAGCTCGCATGGCATCAGCCAGTTCGTTGTCTGTAATACTGGTACTGTTGATGTCGATTGGATTCACCCAAAGCGTCGCATCACCGGTTCCGTTATTCCATTCGACAACCGCAATGATCTCTTCGCCAAACGCGAAATCGCCATTCCAATCTGCCTGCCCGTCACCCTCCGATGAGGCCCATATCGACAATGAAAAATCATTCAAAGGGTCGGCTGGATCGTCTAATGCCAATCGCGCGTTGAAATTGAAAGTTCCGGAGTCTTTAAAGTGAATAAAATGATCGTTGTTAATGTTTTGTCCGGAGCCCAACTCCACCGAAAACCGGACGGCATAATACCAGACATCTGTGGGATCCATGATGGACCCTGTCAGCCGGTTGTCGTCCATACTACCGGGAGAGGTAACGATCGCATCACCAGACACGACTTGGATGTCCGGCGCACCGCCGCTGTGTCCGACCCAGAGGCCGCCGGATACGATTGACAGATCACCATCGGCGTAGTCAAAACTCTCGGTGAAAAATATCTGACCCATCAGACTTGTCTGAAAACCCAAAACCAAAGCACAACTTGCTAATACAAACTTTAACTTGTGTTGATTCATGTGTAGTGTCCTTTTCAATGTTGATTTCTCACTGTTAACGTGACTTGACTCCGGATTCAAACCGCCGCCGACTTCGGCTCAGCGACCGAAATGTTGGCTAGGTAATTCAAAAAAGATTGTATACTTTTTCCGCGAAACATGTGTTAACGCGACATGAAATTTTTCGTTTTCGTTATCACCGCCGCAAAGAGCTGCGATTTCGTAATGGACCAAAAAGCCTGTCGAAATTTGACGGAAATAACGGATTCCGCATGGCCTAACGTGACGTGGACAACCGAAAGGGCTATCCACTTGTCTCGACCTCCCCCAACATCTAGTATGTGGGCGTCATGGAAGACTATCCGAAAACGATTTTGGAGTTGGAGCGACGGTTCGCGACGGAAGACGCGTGCCGCGAATACTTTATCAGCTTCGCTGGCCGAATGGATTCGTTTGTCTCCGATGTGAAGATTCCTCTGCCGGTCCGCTTCGCGGGGCCGTTGAGTCTGCCAAGCGTGTCGTCACCAAACTTCGGTGACCGCTGGCGCAATATTTGAGAATACTCGCAAGCCACTGTGCTGTGGTGTCGGGCTATCGGGTTTGTAACGAGCCAAAAGAACGGCGCGAGAGCTGCCAACTTACAGAACATTTCCCAGGGCGCTGCCTTGGGCTGGCATGGGTCCGACCCTTCGGATCCGAGTCCGTTCATTTTGGCCCGAGGCAGCGAGTCATGACGATCGAGATATTGTCCGAACCGCCGGCATCGTTGCATCGTTTGATGACGGTGTCACAGATTTCACTGCAAGACAGCGACGATGACATCAAACCGTTCAATTGATCATCGGACAAATACTTCGTGACACCATCACTGCAAAGCAGGACGACGTCGCCAAGTGTCAGTTCTCGCTGGTAGATGACGGCCGTAGGATCGTCCGTGGCTCCAATGCAGCTCCAAAGCACATGTCCGAACCGGGAATTCTCGACTTGATCGGATTTCAATATTCCCTGGTCATAAAGAGACTGACCGATGGTTTGATCCGTCGTAATGCGAATTAATTTGTCTTGATGAAGATGGTAACAACGCGAATCACCGACGTGAACGACATACAAATTTGGCCAAACAATGTAGGCCAGCGTCAAAGTTGTCCCCATGCCAGCACGCTCAGCATGATTTTGCGCGTTTTTGCGGACCACTTGATGGCTGCGATCGATGGCAGTGATCAAGTCGTTTACAAAACTCTTGGGAGGCGACGGATCGTCCAGGTGCAGCCAATGCATCGAGTTAAGTACAAAGCGGCAGATTTCCTCAATCGCCATGCGACTTGCAATATCACCCGCTGGACCACCGCCAATTCCGTCGGCGACGAACATCAGCGTTCCCATCGGTTCCCCACCAATCTCGCAATTGCCGAACTCGATGCTCGACCGCTCAACTCGCATAAACTTGTGCAGTTGAGCAATCAAAAACTGATCCTGGTTCGTTTCGCGCTCTTTGCCAACATCCGATGCACCGAAGAAATCGAAATCAACCATTTGTGATCGTGCTGCGAGGAGATCCATATTTCTTTCTTTCTGGTTGTGTTGATTAGTGCATCGGTGTCAGTATACGATCACACTCGCAATTTTGACTAGGACAGCCCGTTTGAAATGCTGGGAGCAGGCGTTTCACCACAGTACCTTCATACCGGGCGAAAGCTTTGGAGACTGAAAAACCTGTTGCAAAACAACGAGCGATCCTTCACCTCGCGCCAGGCGTGAAAGAGTCGCTGCTCCCGCCGAGACAAGCCCACAACCGAGGGCCAAATTGACTCGGCATCGTTTGGTAGCCTGTCAATTGTCATGCCGACCGGGGCAAGCCCGACTTAAACGTCTGGGTGACTTGTGTGGTAGGGTGAGGCCATTAGCGCCGTTGGCCTGGGCTGACATAGGATCGCTCCGTTGGAACTGAATGTAAATCGACTTCATTCCGATCAAGAAAAACGTCAAGTGAAAACATCCGTGCCGAACCGCGCGATCCGTGGTTTCAACTGGCGATGTCGGACTAGGTCGAACTCGGCAAAACGATGACCGGTTTGCTGGAACCTCGAATTACTTTCTCAGCAGTTGATCCAAACAGCAAAGACCTTGGCTGATTGCGCTGGCCAAGTTTATGCATCACAATCGCGTCGACAGCAAAGTCTTCGGCCTTACGAATGATTTCGAAGAAAGGCTCGCCTTCGCAAACGAGTACGTCGACGTTAGTGGAATCGTCAGAGGCTTTCGAGTACTGTTCCATTCGCATTAGTGCATTCTTCCTGATTGACTCCAACACCTCATCGTGATCGCCAACGCCAAGCTGGACCACTTGATCGACTAGTGTTTTGTCGATTACGTGAACGACAACAATTTCTGACTCATCACCATCCACCAGTAATCGGGCGTGTTGGAAGGCTGACCAGGCGTTATCGGAAAAGTCCGTCGGAACCAGCAAACTATTAAATGGCACTTTGTTGACCATCCGTTTTTCTCCTCGATTGAGATTCCCCGCTCAGTACAGCTTCTGTGTCAGCGGTGAATAATTTGGTTTTTCAGAGCCAAGCCGATGATCTCTCTGAAGTCTCTCGAATTGGGCTACGCCCATGCAACCGCCGTGCCATTTCGTTTTTGCTCCGTTTTTTCTCAACTGGCAATCCGTCAGTCCCCGGAGCGAGCGTTCACGCACATCGTTTTTGGCCAGTGCACAGTGGGTTTTGGGCGCTACATCAGTCCAACTCCGATAACTGGCCTTCGAAATCGGTTTGGCACGCGGCATGCATTGCAGTTTAACAAGTACGTGAATTCGGTTGCGCAGCCTTGAGACTAGCTCAAATTCAGTGCTCCAACCCCCGAGGAATTCAACATAGCGTGTCTTCGAATTTTGCGTTGTACACAAAAGGAGAACCTTATGTCAAACACTGAACTTCTCGTCAGACTGCGCGACTTGCATGAAGAGTTGGCCGCGATTAATGACAACTTGAAGTTGGTCGAATATGTCGACGACGACACGATCGATGCTCTCGGGCAATTGGTAACCGACGCGTGCGACCTTGTCGATCAAGCAAATGACACGAACGAGGATGAAGCTGTTCTGCCTGAGCGACACGATTTACTGGATCGTGTGATGAGATTCGAGACCCAGCACCCGCGCGTTACCCGATTCCTGTCCCAGATAACGGATGTCTTGGCGATGATGGGGATTTGATTGATGGCGCAGAGATTGGTATCGGCGCATTATTTAACCGCGTGGGTAACAGCTCGCCCCCTCGTTTGGTTTGGTATTATGCAGCCCGTTGGGCATGCGGTTAAACGAAGGCACCTTTGGTAACGCCTTTATCTATCAATACCGACTCTTCTTTAGCTCGATGCCGCGGAAACGCCTGACATCCGTTTTTTCTCGGCTTCAAACCAGGCATTTGGTAACAGCATCACAGGGCAAGCCGCCGACTGCGAGACTTTTTGGGCAACCGATCCCAGCATCAGTCGTTTGATCCCGGTTCGACCATGCGTTGAAATCACAATGACACCGGCTTCCAATTGCTTGGCAAATCGAACGATTACGGCAGCGGGATCTCCGAATTCGGCAACAAATTCCAGACCTGGATATTTTGACTTATCGACAACTTCAAAGAATTGCTCTGCACATTTATTGCAGGCGGTTTGCTCGGCATCATCTCCCCACAGCATCTGAGCTGCATAGGGACTGGGTCTTTCTAACACGCAAATGACGCGAATATTCTGTGGCAGGTTCTGCTTTAAGGCAAAATCCAAAGCGGATTGGGAATGTTCAGAAAAATCCCAAGGAACAACAACGATTGAATCTACGACCATGACGTTCTCGACTTGTTTGGCGTGCTTGTTTCAATTAAGAAGCAACTCCCGATGAGTTTATCTAACCGGCCACCATCGCACCATGATCGCAAATTGCCCGAACAAAGTCCGTCGTGGTTAAAATGCCGATCGGCGCGCCCGACTCATCGACGACCGGCAAATGATGGTAGTTTCGATCAACGAGCTTCTTCGCCGCAACTACAAGATTGGTTTTGGGAGTGATCGTTTCAACTGGCGAAGTCATCACATCACTAACAAAGGTTGTATCGCCCTGGTCCATGATCATCTGGATCAAAAAATCTCGAGTCGCTTCCGAGACATAATTCAATGCGCTGATATCCGCTTGAATTTCGTGCGTGATTCCGATCAAGTCAGTATTGGTTAGGATCCCGACTATTTCTCCCTGGTTGTCGACAACCGGAAGAACAGACAATCGGTACTTTTCCATCAAACCGATCGCTTTGGACAGCTTTGCCGTATCGTCAACGACCGTGGCCTGATCGGTCATATAGTCGGATACTTTTAATTCGCCAATTTTCTTCATCGAATACTCCCATTTCGGGCAAATGCGTTCACTCCGGACACAAATGCAAACCCGGTGCCAAAGTCACCCGTTCTGCCATCCAAACCCGAGGCGTTACTCACGGGTCAAACGGAGCAATTGGATCAATCATGCTCTCAATAGCCGAGTCACTCTCGTTACCGTAAAATGTGAGTTCAAGACGCTCACTTTTTACCGATCATCTGGCATCCCCATCGGGCGAAAGGTGACGCTACCGGCGCATAAATGCGGGGGCTTCTGATATTTGCTAATGCTTTTTAAAGCTAGGTCGAAGATGAATCTCCCGCCGCGTGAACGCGGGGGTTTCTTGCCAATTCTATAGAGGCAAGCGAATTGCACCCATTTAAAATCGGTATTCATTCTGAGCTCCGAATCCGCTTCGCGGGGAAACGCAACAAATGAACCTGGTTTGAGACCGAATTAACGTAATCTGTCATTCTGAAGGAGCCTCGACGATAGCAGGACCTCGCGTGCGAACAAACCCAACGAAAGATCCTTCACCTCGCTCCACTCGGTTCAGGATGACATCTGGGGCGTCTCGCATAACATGGCAGTTCAATGAAAGAGTACCTTCGTTGGCCAAGACGAAAACAAGGTCTCGAAAAAAACGAGAGTCCTTAACTGGCCAGAGCTTTTTCAGGCTGGCCAAACCGTTTTCGGCTTTTCGCAGACGGCGATTGGGATTAGGGTGAGCGGATCCGCACGCCTTTTTATCGAAATGAGCACGCGGGCGCAAGAAACTACAGAATCGGTCCGCGGTATGCACTTTGCAATTCGTTTGCGCTCAAGGCACTAATTCAGGAAGATGATCACGATGAGCCCAGATGCAAGATGAAATCACCTTTGCAGCGAATCCAGTTTGGCGCAATTTCACTGGCGTTCGTCGTTATCTTATCAATCACTGCCTTTCATTACATCGGAGGCTACGACTGGTTGGAATCGGTTTGGATCGTCGTGGTCACGATTTCTACCGTCGGCTTTGGAGAGGAAAGTCAAAATTCTCCGGCCCTTCAGATCGTGACCATCTGCGTGATCTTGCTCGGCGTTTCGTCCGCAGTGTATACGTGCGGTGGATTTATTCAGCTGCTTTTAGAGGGAGAAGTCGAACATGTTTTGGGCAGAAGAAAAATGACTAAAGAAATCAGCAAGCTCGACGGCCACGTGATCATTTGCGGTTTTGGCCGCCTGGGCCAGGATTTGGCGACGCAGCTGCAACATCGGGGAATACCCTTTATTATCATCGATCTTGATGAAAAAAAAGTCCAACTAGCTCAATCGAATAACGAACTTTCGATTCATGGCGACGCGACATCGGAACTCGTGCTTGAACAGGCGAACCTGTCTGCGGCCAAGGCGTTGGCGACTGCGTTACCAACCGATGCCGAAAACGTCTTCATTACGTTAACGGCGCGCAACCTGCGACCCGACATTCAAATCATTGCCAAATCCGAACGGGAAAGCAGCTGCCGCAAGCTTCGACAGGCAGGGGCGGACAAGATTATCATGCCCCACCGGGTCGGCGCGCAACAAATGGAACGAATGATCTCTCGGCCTACCACAGCCGACCTGGTTGAGCTGTTCGCCGAAGCATCGCATCTGGAAATGGAATTGGACGAATTTCGCGTGTCGAAAAAAAGCACACTGGTCGGGTCAACGCTCTCCGATTCGAACATCAAAGAAAACTTCAACTTGCTGGTGGTCGGCATTAAGAACAGACAAGGCGACCTTCGCTTTAACCCGTCTCCACAGGACACGATCAACGACGAAGACACATTGCTTGTCATCGGGCAAGTCGATGACATCAACCGGATGAAGTTAACACATCAGATTTGACGTGCCGAACTGATGAGATGCAAATGACGATTGCCGCCCCGGAGCACAAAACCGAAAGCTGGAAAAATCTCGACTGGCATCTGTTGAGTCCCGCCGAATCCACGCGGCAGTTGAGATCAAACATCGAGTCTGGTTTGAGTCCGGCCGAAGTGAGACGACGGTTAAGCAAGTTTGGAAGAAACGAACTCATCGAAACCGATCGTCGCAATGGGCTTAAGATCTTTCTGGCCCAGCTGCAGAGTTCGCTGGTTTTGCTGCTGTTCGCTGCAATGGTCGTTTCGGTTGCCCTCGGTGAATTCAGTGATGCCGTTGCCGTGCTCGCGATTATCGTCCTTAACACGCTGTTGGGATTCTGGCAGGATTTTCAAGCTGAAAAATCGCTCGCCGAGTTAAAAAAACTCTCGGTCCCTGAAGTGGTTGTCCGCCGTGAAGGAGTTACAAAAAATATCCAAGCTAGCGAATTGGTACCGGGTGATGTGGTCATTCTTCAAGCCGGTTACTTCGTACCGGCAGATTGCCGACTGATCGAGCTGAATGACCTCGCGACGGATGAGTCGGCGTTAACGGGCGAGTCCATGTCGGTTGCCAAAACGATCGACAAGCTGGAGCAACCTGATCTGCCGATCGGCGATCGAACGAATCTTGGCTTCACCGGCACGATGGTGGTTCGAGGTCATGGAGTTGCCGTGGTCACGGCCACGGGCATGAACACGCAACTTGGCGAAATTGCCGGTTCGCTTCAATCAGTCGAGTCTGAACCGACGCCGCTCCAGATCCGTTTAAGTCAGCTAAGTCGTTCGTTAGCCCTACTCGTAATTGTGATCGTTATCCTGGTGTTTGTCGCTGGCCTAATCGCAGGCCAATCAGCCAAGCTGATGTTAATGACCGCACTCAGTTTGGCGGTCGCGGCCGTTCCTGAAGGATTGCCAGCCGTGGCAACCGTTGCGCTGGCCATTGGTGCTCGGCGAATGTTCAAACGAAACGCGCTCATTCGACAACTACCAGCCGTCGAAACTCTGGGGTCCGTTTCCGTTATCTGTAGCGACAAAACGGGTACGCTCACCCAAAACAAAATGACAGCGTCCATTCTCGATGTCGCCGATCATCAAATCCAGTTGGAAGATCGTCGCAACATGACGACTCAACTGAAACTTCAATCGGCCACCGCCGATCAGAACAGTTTACCTTCGCAATCCTCGTCAATCCAACTGCTGTTAGTCGCGGGTTGCTTATGCAACGACGCTCAATTGCGCCAGAACCATGGTAGCGACGGAAAAGCAAGCGGCCTTACTAAACAAAAAAACGATTCGGCGGTCGGCGAACCAACAGAAAAAGCGTTGGTCGAAGCGGCAGCGCGGTTTGGTGTGAATCAACTCGAATTCCAATCCGCCTTCCCCCGCACGGGTGAGATTGCCTTCAGTTCCGAGCGCAAACGCATGACGACTCTGCATTCGGTCGAGCGGAATCAAACCGAATCGCTTCCGAATACAGCATCCCGTTTACTCGACTGCGAGCAGGTTGCGTTCGCCAAAGGCTCGATTGATTCGATGCTGGACATTTCGAATCGAATTTGGGTCGGCGATCAGCCGGAGACGCTGACCGATCATTGGCGACAAAGAATTGAAGACTCCTGCGATGAAATGGCTGCCCAGGGGACCCGCGTGCTGGCCATTGGCTTTCGTCCGATCGAACAAGAGCTAACTCTGGAACAGATTGAAAACGACATTATCTTTGTCGGCCTGGTAGGAATATCCGATCCGCCAAGGCCCGAGGCAAAAAATGCGGTCGAGCTCTGCCGTCGCGCGGGAATTCGCCCGATCATGATTACGGGCGACCACCCGTTAACTGCGATGAGTATTGCCCGGGAACTTGGCATTTCGGACGGAGGCTCAGTCGTGACGGGTCAAGAACTCGCCACGATGCCCATCGAAACCTTAAGAAACCGCGTTCTTGATGTTTCCGTGTTTGCTCGTGTCGCTCCCGCGGACAAATTGCATATCGTCGAAGCATTGCAACACGCCAACGAAGTCGTCGCGATGACGGGAGATGGAGTCAACGACGCGCCGGCCCTGAAACAGGCCAACGTGGGTGTTGCAATGGGGCAAACTGGAACCGACGTTTCTAAACAAGCGGCCAACATGGTGCTACTTGATGACAACTTTGCCACCATCGTCGCTGCCGTCGAACAAGGTCGCATCGTGTACAACAACGTAAGAAAGTTCGTCAGATACACGATGTCCAGCAACGTCGGCGAGATTTTGGTGATGACGTTGGGCGTTCTGATGGGCATGCCTTTACCGTTGTTGCCGCTCCAGATTTTATGGGTCAATCTTGTCACCGATGGTTTGCCCGGCCTCGCTCTGGCGGTCGAACCGGTTGAAAAGAACACGATGAATCGACCGCCGCTTGCACCCGATGAACCCATTTTTAATCGAAGAATGAAGATTGATGTAAGTTGGATCGGGTTTTTGATTGGGGTGTTAGCGCTAGTGGCTGGCAGCGTGTTGGCGTCATCTGAGTCGAATGTTGACCATTGGCGAACCATCATTTTCAGCGTGTTGACGTTTTCGCAAATGGGCAACGCCCTGGCCTGCCGTTCCGAATCTCCATTGCTGTTCGGTAAGAACATTCAGCCCAACCTGTATTTGTGGGGCGCGATTGCCACCACTTGTGTATTGCAACTAGCAGTGGTTTACGCGCCGCCGCTGCAAGCCGTTTTTGATACACAGGCGTTATCACTGTTAGAGTTATCAGCGTGCTTTGTATCGGGTGGATTGGTGTACGGATTGCTTGAATCTCAAAAGTTGGTTTTTTCCCGATGGATACAGAAGATGTGACGTAAAATTCCGTATCATAGCGGCGAATCTAATAACAACACGGGCCGGATGGACGAAGCGATAATACTTGGATGCGAGCGAAGGTGTGCGAATTCGCTCGCTGCACGCAGACGCGCCAATCTCACTCCGCCGTAGAACGAGCGGGCTGGGCAGTGGCACGGCGTTTGCGTTCTCAATATGAAACCATAGACGCGATTTACCACGTGTTTGGCGACGCGTCTAGTCCGCAGATCACAATTCAGGAACCGAACATGAACATCGAGATCGTAGCGAAGAACATTAAAAACGAAGCCAAGGTTCGTGATTTCATCGAAGAAAAAGTGCAGTTGGCAGTTGAGCGAATCCACGCGCGAGTCGGTCGTATTATCGTGAAGCTTGAAGATGAATCGAAAAACTCAGAAGCGTTTGCCGGAAAATGCCAGATTGATGCGTCGATATTGCCGACTGGAACAATACATGTGTCGGCCACGAGTGACACTGCCTTTGATACTGTGCTTCAAGCGACACGAAAAATGGAACATGCGATCAAGCAGGATATTGACCGGCATCGGCGAGCTGCGCGCATTCGTCATCAACAATCCAAGCAGAAGTTCTTTTCTTCGCTGAGCGATGAGGAATTTGCTGAATCTGAAATTCCCGAAGTTCCTGAAGTCCCGCCGTCCCCGCCAGAAAACTGAGGGTCAATCCACGCAAGGAGTAGATAGATGGTCTTGAAAGAATTATTTCGTCAGGATGAAGGAGTTTTTTCGTTGAGCTCGGATGCTCGAATATCGGATACGGCAGCGCTCATGCAGCGCGAGAAAATCGGCTGCGTGGTTATCGTCGACGGTGAGACAGTTGTCGGCATCATAACGGATCGCGACATTGCGTTGGGAGTCGCCCTGGGTGCTGCAACCCCAGATTCTTTCGTTTCCGAGGTTATGTCAACAGACGTTAAAACCGTCTCCGACTCAATGTCTTTGTTCGATGTCACCCGCTATTTCCGCACCGTCAACTTCAAACGACTTCCGGTTGTTGATGATAAAATGCGACTTGTCGGAATCGTATCGACCGATGATGTGATGGCGATGTTGTCTCGAGAGATGTTCGATACTTGTTCAGCGCTGGAATCCAAACTGGGCCACATGGTTTAGGGCAGATTCAAAAACAGATCCCACATTCAGGATTTTTTTGGGGAGACGAAGCTTCTGCTGAGCCGAGAATCACTGAGCATTTTCGGCTCAGCAGGAGCTTGGCCCTCCCGATATAGCGACTTCATCATTCGTTCCAATACGAGAACTTTGTGTCTTTCTGCACAGCTTTGAAAGTCTGAGACAGCCGATGGATGAAGCGACATTACATTTGTTCGGACGGCTTGGGATTTCGCTTGTAATCGGTATGCTAGTCGGGCTGCAACGCGAAACAACCGAAGCATCGCTCGCCGGGATGCGTACTTTTGCCTTGATTGCGATCGGGGGTACATTGGCCGCTATGCTGGATCGACATTTTGCGGCGGGTGGTTGGATACTGGCTGCAAGCGTGATTGCCCTCGGTGCAGTTGTGGTCGTGAGCGAGTTAAGATTGCTCGACGAAACCAGTGAAGACGTCGGGATGACAACGGCGGTCGCGATTGTTGTTGTGTTTGGCATCGGTGCCTATCTACTGGATGGCATTCTGATTGTCGGCGTGGCAAGCGGCGTCGCGGTGGCAGCGTTGCTTCAATTCAAACCTGAATTGCATGCGATTGCCGGCAAACTTGGCGATCGCGACATGCGGGCCATTATCCAGTTTGCCGTTTTCAGTTGCGTGATTTTGCCCGTGTTGCCAAACGAAAATATGGGCCCGCTTAACGTCTTTAACCCGTTCAACATCTGGCTGATGGTGGTTTTGATCGTCGGCATCAGCCTCGCCGGTTATATTGCCTACAAGTTTTTTGGGGAATCAGCTGGTGTGATTGTTGGCGGAATCCTCGGCGGGGCGGTTTCCAGTACCGCAACGTCAATCAGCTATTCAAGAATCAGCCGCAGAACGCCGCCGATGGTTGGAGTGTCTACGGCTGTGATCGTCATTGCGTCATCAATTGTGTTTGTTCGCGTGCTCATTGAATTGGCGGTTGTGGCCCCCAACTATTTGCAACAACTCGGGGTCCCAATCGCCTGCATGTTGGGTTCCTGTATCGTGGCCGCGATCCTATCCTGGCTGATTTTTCGCGGGCACAACAACGAATTGCCGGAACCAACCAATCCGTCCGAGTTCAAATCAGCAATCATGTTTGGCGCACTTTATGCGTTGGTTCTGTGGGGACTGGCTGCCGCCCAACAATACCTGGGCGGTGAAGACGCATTGTATTTTGTAGCCGTACTTTCCGGTTTGACCGACATGGACGCGATTACACTCTCAACAGGACGGCTGGTCGAGCAATCGTCCAGCGACCTGAGTAGCGATATTGGATGGCGACTGTTGATTACTGCTTCAATTTCAAATCTGCTGTTCAAGTCTGGAATCGTAGCAGTTATCGGTGGCCGCAGGTTATTCTACCGTGTCTTTGGCTTGTTCCTGCTGCCGATCACATGCGGCGGATTGTTGCTGGCTTTTTGGAATTTCTGAACCGCATTTCTCACGTCAGTATGGGCCAAGCTCGTCTAAGTGGACAGTGCCACTTTCTATGAGCGGCAAGGCGCTGTCCAACTAACTACGGCTGGATGCCGCATTCAAGGGGTTTACCTGCTTTTGTTTTGTTCCGTCGCGCCTTACCAGTGCATCATGCAGTGCAGATTGAATCATCAGCCATTCGGCGATGTTGGTTTGAGTCAACAATCCAACCAGACGACCGTCTCGAAGCACCGGGAGGGTCGGACAAGTTGCTCGCTGCATCGCTTCAAACGTGTCTTGTAACAAATCGCTTTCCAAAACTGGTGAACATTCAGAATGCATTACGGATGTAACTTGCGAATTCAGATTGCCTTGGGAAATCGCTTCAAATAATTCTTGCTTGCGCAAAATTCCGAGAACCTGGTCGCCCTCAACAACTGGAAAATCCTGCTGATCACCTGCCAGAAGTTCCTCGGCAACAATGCTGACCGGATCATCAGGTGCAACGGTAACGAACCGAGTCATCATCGCGTCTCGAACCTTGATCCCCGCCAACATGGATCGGGTAAGAACCATTTTGGCTTCCCCTTGTGCGCCGAGGTAAATGAACAGGGCGATGAAGATCAAAAACCAGTTGTAGAAGAATCCAAGAATTCCAAAAACGATCGCAATGATCTGTCCGATATTGGCTGCTATTTCAGTTGCCCGCACATAGTCCATGTTGGATGCCAGAATCGCCCGTAGTACTCTTCCACCGTCCATCGGAAACGCAGGAATCAAGTTAAAAACGACCAGGATCACGTTTACAAAGAGTAGGGAAACCCAAAAGCTTACGCCGGACACGGGCCAGGTAGCTAGAATTGCGAATCCACCAGTCAGCTGCAGCACGATGAACAACAGCACGGCGATCGCCACGTTCACCAGGGGTCCGGCGATCGCAATGAGGAATTCTTGTCGGGGATCTTCCGGGATTCGTTCCAATCGGGCGACGCCGCCAATTGGCAAAAGCGTGATATCAGGAGTTTTAATACCAAATCGTTTTGCAACCAGCGCATGTCCAAACTCATGGAGAATAACACAGCCAAAAATTGCCAGAACGAAAAAGATGCCGATCGATACTTCAACAATTCCCTTTCCTTCAATCAAGTTGATCGCCGCCAGCCAAAACAACAGAATCGCAAACGTCCAATGAACCATAACGTCGATGCCAGCAATTCGGGCTATTTTAAAAGACCATTTCATTGGATTCTATTTCTGTTGACGATCAATTGAGCCGAAACGATATTTGATGGCCACTGTTTAGATGGAACTGCTTCCGCTGTTAGTTTCGCGTCCAGTTTTGAAATTGTATTTAGCCTGTTTCATCCGGTTCATCTCCTACGTCTTCATCGGCTGCGTCTTCATCGGCGTCTTCGTCTGCTTCGCCTTCTTCACCCTTTTCACCTGTCTCGCTTTCCATGTTTTTGAACAGGTCGAGAAAACGATCCTCATATTCGCGAAAGACCTCCAAGCGATCGAGTTCTCGTTTCAGTTCATAGGCTTTGGAACGAACATGAGAAGCTTCGTCAAACAGACGTTCCAGCATTTCATGTTCCTCGTCCGTAAGCTTTGGTTCGGCGATGATTGTCTCTTCTTCTTGGGCAAATTCACCTTCGCTGCTTTGTTGTTCGAGCTTTTGAATCTGCGTGATGGCTTCGGTTAAGTAGTTTTCCATTCGTTGAACTTCAAGTTTCAATTCGGACATATCGACGCTCACGCCCGTGATCCGACAAAATGCGTCAAGTACCGCCAACGCAGCCTTCGGGTAAGGAACGCCAACCAAATTGTTTGGCATTTCGCCCAGCAAACAACCGCCCTGGATTTTGCGCTCCGCGGCGACACCCAGCAGAATGCCATTCATGCCGGAAATGGTTCCATTCTTGAGTAACCCGACTTCCTTTTCGAGCAACTCGTGTAGGGTCACTTTGTCCGTTGCCACCCCAATCACGCCCGAATCATCCTTCAGGTCCATGGTTGTCGCCATTGCGGCGAAAGTAAAGACCTTGGAAACACCTTCGCTTTGTGCAAAGTCGATGAGTTTGCGGCAAAAGTTGTAGCGACCTAAGGGTGGTTGCGCCTCGCCGAGAAACACCAGCAAGTCCCTGCCACCATTGGAATTCCGCCACACGAAGAACTGGTTCTTGGGATAGCGAAAGGGCTGAACCAGTCCGGATGTGATGGCAACATGGTCGACGTCGAACAATTCGCTGGCCGCGTATTCCATGCGAAACTCCATTTCCAGCTTGGCAATCAAGTAATAACAGGCCGTCACTGCAACATGCCCCATTCCTGGCCAAGCCGCGATCAAAATCGGATCGTTGAGTTCTGTATTTTGCATGTCTCTTGCTTTCTATTGATTGCTATTCAGTTGCTATTCGTTTAGTAGTTCGCATAATTGACTCTGTTCTTCATCCGTAAACTCTTTTTTGGGTGTCTCGACCACGACACGGACCAAGTGGTCACCCTTGGTTCCATTTGCTTCGATTCCCTGCCCGCGAATTCGCAGAACCTGATCCGATGACGTGCCGGGCGGAAGGGTCATCGATACCGCTCCTCGAAGCGTCGGTACATCGACTTTGCCGCCCAACAGTGCAGTCAGGAGCTTGACACGAATCTTACTACGAATATTGTTGCGCTCGCGCTGAAATGCTGCGTCCGGTTCAACTTTGATTTCGATTAGCAAGTCGCCTTGCGGTCCCCCGCGCAAACCCGCTTGACCCTGTCCGCGAAGTCGGAGCACCTGCCCAGATTTGATCCCTGCCGGAATCGTCACCGCGAGTTTTCTCAATTCGGCGACGCGACCGTCGCCACGGCACTTACTGCAGCGCGTTCCGCTTCGCCGACCGGTTCCTTCACAAGCGGGGCAGGGGGACGCAACGGTGAAATAACCACCGTGTTCCGCTGATTGCCGGGCAATTTGACCGCTGCCGTGACAGACCTCACATGGGTCTGGCGGACCGCCACCCAAAACACCACTGCCTTTGCAGTCTTCACAAACGGTGGGAATTGGAGCTTCAATCGTCGTTTTGCCACCCAGTGCAGCGGTTTTGAAATCCGTCGACAAAACAAACCGCAAATCCTGTCCCGGCAACGGGCCGGCTTGGCGAGGTTGAACTCGACTACCAAACAAATCTCCAAATAGATCTCCAAAGTGCGAATAAATTTCCTCGTTGTCCGCGAACCCTTCGAATCCGGTTCCCTGGACGCCGCTCATGCCACCAACGTCATACGCTTCCCGCTTTTCCGGGTCTTTCAGAATTTCATAAGCTTCGGAGGCCTTTTTGAATTTTTCGGCAGCCTGTGAGTCGTCTTTGTTTCGATCCGGATGATATTTAAGCGCGAGTTTTCGGTAGGCGCGCTGGATCTCCTTTTCCGTTGCGTCTTTGCCCACGCCAAGAATGTCGTAAAGATCTTCACTCAGGGGCATCGTAGAATTCATGGCGTTGCCTCATCGTCGAGTGGAGAAGTTGTGTCATTCGAAGCGTCTTTAAACTCGCTTGAGTGTTCCTTAGTTTTCTCGACAACGATTGTGAGGACTCCTGCGTCGTATCCGGCACGAATGCTTGAGATCGAAATCAAAGCAGTCAGCTCAACGTTTCGCTCGAAGAACCCATACGTCCATTCCTGCAAACTCGCTTTTCGATGACTCGTATCGTAGGGCGGTCGCCGTTCGCCGCGAATGGTGAGCCTCTTTCCGGCAACGTCGATCATAATGTCGTCTTCGACCAAGCCCGGGATCGACAAATACAAACGAAACTCGCCGGGCGTCTCGACGAGGTCAGCATGGGGTTGAAATGCAATCGGCTCGTTGCGAGTTTCCGAAACCGGCAAGTCGGCGGACAAATCGTTCAACATTCGAACCGATCGTCGTCTAAACTCCTCTAGTCGTTGAAATGGGTCCCAGGGTTCGAGGTTCATCGCAACCATCCTCGGTAACTAGTGCGTGTCGCACGGACGTATAGCGGTCGTTGCGCTCTGATCGCCGGGCGAAACCGACGAAGAGACGCCAAACGTAAACCAAACGCGCGTAAGTATCTGAAAGTATGCCAAGCGGCGTTCCAGTTCGTGACAAATGCAATTTGCATGCCGACCAGCTGGCCGCAATCGCTGTTTTGAAGTAACTGTTTCCTGCGTTGAATTTTTACACCGAAATTGTGCCAGACGATGCCACACGACGATACCAAATAATCAGTAATTGTGCAGATTCGCGCGCCACCTGTCTTCCGAACCCATCACCTGGAAAAAAGCAGCGCTTGAAAAAGACTCTACTGATGGGTCTCTTTTGGATTTTCTGTTTGCTTTTGAATTTCCACATCGTCAAACAGAACTCGTCGTGGTGGCGTTTCAAGATCATCAAATTGGCCGCTACGAACCTGCACGACAAACGCAATCACAGCAACGATGGCCAGCAATAGCGCGACCGGAAGCGCAATGTAGAGAACGCTCATAAAAGGCCTTTCAACGCTTGGATTTTCCGGCGGTCAGGGAAATGGCAACAACCGTGAGCGAGCTAATCGGCATCAATATCGCCGCCACAAGTGGATTGATCCAGCCGATTGCCGCGAAAGTCGCGCCAAAAAAATTATACCCGACCGACACCGCAAAATTTCTTCGAATCGTCGTTCTCGTCGATTCGCTGATTCGAATCAACTCAAGAATTGAGTTGAGCCCTTCCTCGGCCAGGTAAACCGGTGCCGCGGCTAAACTGGCTTCCGCCCCATTGTGGACCGCGATACCGACTGAAGCTGCGGCCATCGCTGCACTGTCGTTGACTCCGTCACCGACCATCACGACTGTTCTGTAATCGGCGGCAGAATTGCGGACAAATTGAACTTTCTCCTCAGGGCTCAGCCCGCCGAAAGCCAGTTCGTCTTGAATTCCCAGTCGCTTTGCAACCTGTTGAACAATTCTCTGATGGTCGCCAGAAAGGATCCCAATTTCCCATCCCACGGCTTTCAGCTGATCAAGAGCGGCCGGGGTATCCGCACGAATCAGATCACCGAGGGAAAGAACAGCAACGACGTTGTTGTTGACTGCAACCCAACACGGAGACAGATCAACATCCAACATCCGATCGGCAGTTTCGCGCCAGC
>JAHEJI010000107.1 GCA_024638965.1 Planctomycetaceae bacterium | reverse complement strand
GCAATCGACTGGATCCAGGCAAGGTTCGCAAAGGGCAAACCGGCGACGCTTTATTTTGACGAGGTTCGAATGCCGACGTATGTTGAGTGTCTTAACGAAGTTGTCGAAGAAATCCTCGCGGGAAACATGAATGGCCTGTTTCACGCGGGTGGACCTCGAAAGCTCTCCCTATATCAGATTGCACAGATCGTAAATCGAGTGGGTGGATATGACCCGGAACTGCTTCAAGGCTGCCCCCGAATCGACGCGGGACCAACACCGCCTCGGGCCGGGAATGTTACGATGAAGTCCGATAATCTCTTCAAAGCGCTGGGACGAGAGCCGTTTTTGCCTTGGCCACTTAACCCTGAATTTCTGCCGAATTCCAACGACTGGCATCATGAACGTAATTCAAGATGGTCCGGAACGCCGGGTTTACTAGCAGATAAGCTGTACAAACGGCCCATCAATTAGTTGTTTTACTGACAATTTTTGCGAAAAAACGTGGTCAGATTGAAGAGCAAGGGCAAGCAGGATAGAATTGGGTGATTAAGGATTAAGGAGAGTCTTCGACATCAGCTCGTACGGAATTTCTCGGCCAAGGGCGCACGGAATATGACCGACAGTTTTTATTGGAGCGCGAGCGCTGGACGTTGGATGGGCATTCCGGTGCGAATTCACGTTCTGTTGTTTCTTTTTATTGCAGTCATCTTCGGCGTCGAATGGAGTTTACCCCATAGCCGAAGCCTCGTGGCTGGTACCGCTTTTGTCACTTCAATCGTTCTGATATTCAGCTTGCTGCTACATGAATTGGCGCACGTCTTTGCGATCACCAATTTGGGTGGACACGTTAACAACATCGTTCTCTCGCCTTGGGGTGGCAACTCGGACTTCGCATTGCCCACAGCGGCTCGTGATCGAGCGATCGTTTACCTGGCTGGTCCGTTTGCAAACGGAATCGTTGCGGCACTTGGTTGTGCGATGTTGATTCAAACGGATCAGGCGGCGCTCAAAGAACTGATTTATCCACTCAATCCAAATCCGTTCAGCATGAGCGATTGGGAATCTTCGTTGCTGGTGATCGTAACCTGGGTCAACTTTCAACTGTTCCTTATCAATATGATTCCGTGTTTCCCGTTTGACATGGCAGGGGTCCTTCGTTCAGTCGTATCGTGGGTCAATCCACACGTGGCAAAGATTCGGTCCGAAACGTCGATCATGGTGATTGGGCATGCGGTTGCTTTCACCATGATTGGTTTTGCCTGGCTTATTCAAGATGTCCAAACACGAATTCAGCCAGCCTGGTTTTTCCTGTTGGCCATAGGGATAACTTTGCTTTTTTCTGCAAGGTATTCGTTTTACGCCGAAACCGCAAACGACGAAGAGGACTGGGATAGTCTGGATGATCTCGATTATGAATCGTTATATGACGAGTCATCTTTTTTTGAGTTCCCCGAGGACGAAACTAGCGGTTACTCGCAATGGCTCGCCGAAAAACAGGAAGCTCGAAAACGAGAGGAGACTCGTATCGAACGAGAAGAAGATCGCCGAGCCGACGAAATTCTCAAACGGCTCCATCACGAAGGGATCGAGAATATTTCCGAAGAAGATCGTCTGCTTCTGAATCGTGTCAGTCAGAGACTGCGGCGCCAACGCAAAGTCACCGACACAAACTAGAATTCTGAGATCATTCATCCTGATGATTAAGCCCAGCTCTCCTGATTGAACAGTGAATTGGAGTCATCTTGATCGAGCGCAGCGACTGAGGATCTACTTTCCAATTTCAAATTCTGGCCTTAAGATTGGGATTGGTCGGTCTCTTTCAATTTAGCTTCAACAAAAAATCCGCAGGCCATTGCAATCAACGATGGATAACGAATCTCACAAACCGCTTGAAGTGGACGAATTTGTTTCGCGACAGAGTCCCAATCTCAAATGCTCGGCTCGGGAACTTGTCGATCTAATTCGAATTCAGTTGGGTGATGCCGAGGAGAGAGTCGAAGCCGGAATCGCAATCTTCTCGAAAGATGGCAAAGACATCTCCGGCGTGAAAGTCAGCGGCGATGCACTTAGTTTGTTGGTTCCACAACCGGATATCGCGAATGGATTTGCCCAGACGATCGGGAACGTCAAGGTTGAAGCGGAAGAAATGCGTTTCGAAAAGCTTGAAGACCTTAAACGATCAGAGCTGAAAAAAATGATTCGCGAACAGGGCGAATCGTAGCTCGCCAAATTTCAATCGTCGTACGCCGTTCGATATGATCGTCGTCGACGGCGTCTCGCTCGGAGAGTCGACTGCTCGCCTTCGACAAACCAGTATCCACCGAGCACCTTGTAGAACGTAAGCAGAACAAATGCTCCGCCAGCACCAACCGCGAACCCTTCGATACTGATCGGTTGAATGTTTTGTGCAGGATAAAAATATTTCAAGATCGCACAACCGATGAGCGTCCCAGCGATTCCCATCAACAGAGTTGCAATCGCACCGCCAGGATCGCGGCCTGGCATTACGGCTTTGGCGGCCAAGCCAACGACCGTTCCAAAGCCGATCCAAGTCAAAGCTAGATTGGCGTACTCAGCCAGTAGAGCCGTATCCATCGGAAGTTCCTGTATCGTCCTTGATTTGTCGAAACATCGTTCAAGGCAGGTTTTTACCAGAAGCCTCCAGCTTAGCCCAATAGCACTATTTCAATTCTTACGAGAAAAAGTTGACCTAGCTTGCGTGTTTTTCGTACAATCAATCACGAGCTATCGTTCGTAACCAGGGGCCGCGGACGAAACTCACTTATGTGGAGTTAACCATGAATCGCCAGCGTTCCTTCATTTCGAAGTTTAATCGCGTCGTGCCAGCCGCCGGTATGGCGGTTCTTTTATGTGTAACAACGCAGCTCCAAGGTCAACAGATTCAAGTCTCAACGCCCTTCACCACGGTGAACGATTCATTCTTCGAAAACACCGGAGTCAATTTTGGATTTACGATTCCTGGTGGACGCGGCTCTGGCTCGCGAATCGTTGGTTTGACTGAGGCAGGTATCATGCCGAACATCATGTTCAATCAAGGCAGCGCTGCCAGTGCGATACCTCAGTTTGGCGGATTCGACCCGAACGCATCTGCCCGGTTTGGATTTCGCACGATCGGTCGTGGTGGAGGCGGATTCTCATTGGGGATGAATTTTGGAAAAGGCAGCAATCGTTCGATTGTTTCGACAACTCCCAGCATCGTCGTTCAGAACGGTTTTGGTGGAACGCTCACCAACGGTTCGTTCAATCCGTTTGTCACTGGAGTTACTCCGATCGTGGGCGGCGGAAACATCGTAAGTCCAATCGACAACGGGGTAACGAGAGCGTTGAGAAGTGGACAACTCGATCTCACGAAGCCCGCCCCGGACGCTCAGGAGAATTCTTACGCGCCCCCACGTACTTACAGCAACCCGAACAGCACGGCTCAATCGGGTGATATCAGCGTTGCCGCGATCAAGGCTCAACGTGAAGCCGAGCGCCTTGCCAAGGAACAACGTTTGGCGTCGTTAATCGAGCAGGCTCAAAAACACGAAAGTGAAGAGTCTTACCGGGAAGCCCGTATCGCCTATCGAGCCGCGATTCGCGAATGCGAGGACGACAGTCTGAAAAAGGAACTGCGCTCTCGTTTAAAGCATTTAACGGGACGTTAACGGCGTGACCGACGACGTCGAATTTGTTGAATTGTTTTGTGGTATCGGCGGCTTCGCCGAGAGCATTCGTGGCGTCGCTCGTGTTAAAATTGCGGTCGATATCAACCAAAACGCGCTCGACGTTTATCGTCTGAATTTTGACCATCCTATTCTCTGCAAAACGATTGAGTCTCTTGACATCGACGAATCTGCGTCTTGGGCCAACCGGTCATGGTGGATGTCACCGCCCTGCCAGCCTCATTCGCGACGGGGCAATCAAACTGATCTTAGTGATCCCCGCAGCCAAGGTTTTTCAAACGTTGTACAGCTTATCGAGATACTTCGTCCGCCTGAAATTGCGATCGAAAACGTGGCTGAGTTTCAGAATTCGCAGAGTTATTTGTGTTTGCTTGAAGCGCTTGATCGGTGTGGCTATTCGTCTCAACAGGTCGTACTTTGTCCGACTCAGTTTGGGTATCGTAATCGACGACCTCGCTTTTATGTGATTGCCGCTTTTAATCGCCTTGATCCCTGGCGAGAAATCGCACGCCGCACCCATGAATTGAACTGTAATCACAACGAAAACGATTATGAACAACTCGTGTTGAATCAAGCGAATGCGAGTGCTTACGCAACCGCGATCAGTGTGGTTAATGACGATGATCCGAGACGTATTAGTGCCTGTTTTACATCCGCCTACGGTCGCAGTATTGTTCGGAGTGGATCGTATTTGCAAACCGAATCTGGAATAAGGCGTTTCTCACCGCAGGAAATTCTCGACCAACTCGGATTCAGGCGTGATTTCCGGCTGCCGGATTGGCCGTACCGAAAGCTCTGGCCACTCGTGGGAAACTCACTTTCAATTCCAGTTGTGCGCTATGTGGTGAGTCATTTACCGAGTGTGAGTTCCAGGTTAAGTTGGCAAGACTAAGGTAGCGTTCGTTTTGCGCGTGGTTTTGGATTGGTGCTCGGCAGGTTCCGCATCGTTTAACACCAATACCGTTCAATAGAATCGAAAAAACGTCGAGCCGAGAATTGCTGTCACCGCTTCGCGGCTAGGCGCAATTTGTCCGCATGTACCCACAGCTCACGCTGTGGGCTACCTGCTTAAACCGCTTTTTGGTTGTTCTTAGCGGCGACTTCGCGACAGCAGGTAGCCCCATCCGTCAGCATGAACACACCTGGGCCGGCGCCTGCGGCTCCGCGTTAAACAACCGTGACGCCCTGCTCACTGGTCTACGGCCGAAAACGCAACTTCATAACGTACGCTTGCCAGTCTTTGTTGAATTGATCCATGTTTGGATTGCCCAGCACTTCCACGAGAGTGTGATAGCCTGTCGGATCGGTCGCGACTCGCTCACGAAATTTGTGGTAGTAGTC
This sequence comes from Planctomycetaceae bacterium, assembly GCA_024638965.1. Classification (GTDB taxonomy): domain Bacteria; phylum Planctomycetota; class Planctomycetia; order Pirellulales; family Pirellulaceae; genus Mariniblastus. Next base: position 14,023 of record JAHEJI010000107.1, on the reverse strand, counting down.
GACCAGCAGCCCTTTTTCCTGCAGGTAATAGCAGAGATACCTTGCCTGACTGTAATTCGAACCGCGTTCATCATTGTAGAATTCCCGAGTCGTCGTTTCACAAAGTTCTTTGAATGAACGCAGTCGTTTTGAAGAAATCGCACCTTGCAATCCACGAAGTCGCCAGTTCGTTTTGCCCCAAATCCTGTCGTTTTTTGAACTGGATTGTTCGTAGAGTGACGCCAGCCCTTCATTAAACCACGAAGGACACTCGGCAAAATTACTCTCTATGAACGGATGCACAATTTCGTGCACAAGTGTACCGCCGCCGGTACTGATATTCATGACAAGTGCCCGTTCTGTGGACGAATAGAATCCGAATGGAGTCGACGGCTCGCTGCCAAACAGCTCGAGATTGTGCTTTTTGTAGCTGACTTTATCCTTAAACAGCCAAATATCGATGATCGCATCCGGGTCTTTCGAAAAATAGTCTTTCTTCAAAAGATCGACGGCCCATTTGACAGTCCCTTCCGCCCGCCGCTTGACCATTTGAAGATCTTCATCGCCGATGACAACAAACGGCTTCTGAATCACGATTGTGAAACCGTTGTGCGGCAATTTTTTCTTCAGCTCTTTAATGTGACGTTCATAGTCTGCAGCCGTAAATCCAGTTCGTGTAATTCGCGGTTCGACAAAACGAGCTTCACCGGGTATCACATTCGAAGAATCGACTAAGCTGCTCAGAGAACCTGTATCGTCGGAATCCTGATGCAGAGCAGCAAACGTCGACTGCGAGGAACCGTTTCGATTCATCAGCAAACAGATCACGATCGAAACGGCAAAAAAACTCGCACAAACAGAAAGCAACATTTTTGGAAACACGTTATCACTCCATACCCAACGAGTGGACTGCAAATACTTGACCAGCCTCAATTACATATTCTACGGCAATGCGTATGATTAGAGTCTCCGAACTAACAATTTGTTACAAGGCCGTTACATGAATCCGTCGAATGCCTTTGCCTCCGCGATCGCAACCAATGTCGATTTGGAAGCAGCAGTTAGCTTAACCTTGGCCAGAATACACGAACAACTGCCCGCTGGCGTCGACCTGTTGTTTGCATTTTATTCCGGGTACGAAGCGTCCGAACTGGATCTCGTATTGCCGGGTCTGTACGACGCGGCGAATGCAAAAACGGTCATGGGTTCCTCTGGACATGCGATCATCGACGGCGGCAGAGAATACGAAGCGACGCGAGGGCTGGCGATGTTCGCATGCAGATTGCCGAATACTGAAGTCGTCCCGATGAGTCTGGAGTACGAACGCAGCCCGGATGGTGGCGCCATTACGGGTTGGCCCGATGATCTCGATCCGATATGGCCGAATGACAGTTATCTGCTGGCCTTTGGAGAGCCGTTTAGTTTTCCCATGGACGTCTTGCTGGCGCGATTCAATGAGGATCGTCCACATGTAAGAATCGCGGGCGGAATGTCGGCTGGCTATTCGACACCTGGGCAAGGTCGAATTGTCGTCAACAAAGAAGTCAAAGACTCGGGAGCCGCGGTCGTTCGACTCAGCGGTGGCGTCCAGATTGAGACGATTGTATCTCAGGGGTGTCGTCCCATCGGTGACCCGATGGTCATCACTGATGCTGAACGCAACGTGATCAAATCACTGGGTGGCAAGCCCGCGTTGACACAACTCAAGTCAATTTTTGCCGCGTTGCCGACCCGCGATCAACGAGAAATGAAAAAAGGTCTGCACGTTGGTCGAGTGATCAATGAATATCAAGACAAATTCGAATACGGCGACTTTCTGATCCGGAACGTCACAAGTGTTGACAGCGTAAGCGGCGGCGTCGCGGTCGGCGATTATATGCGAACCGGTCAAACGGTCCAGTTCCATATTCGCGATCATGAATCGGCAAGCGCTGAGCTCGAGCAACTTCTATCCACGCGGAAAGGCCAGTCTCCGGCCGCCGCACTGCTATTCACATGCAATGGTCGCGGCACCAATCTGTTTCCGGAAGAGAATCACGACGCAAGCCTCGTAAACAAGGTCGTTGGCGAGCTCCCGATTTCCGGATTTTTTGCAGGTGGCGAGATCGGACCCGTCGGTGGGCAAAACTTCTTTCATAGTTATACTGCCTGTGTTGTTTTGTTCTCCTCAACCACTAACGGAACATCAAAATGACCCAACCAGACAAAGATGTTGTCGCTTACAATCGCTCTGCCTGGGATCGCCAAGTCGCCGATGGTAACCAATGGACAATTCCTGTCACGCCCGAGGAAATCGAAGACGCGAGAAATGGCGAATGCAATATCGTGCTGACGCCGACCAAACTTGTTCCGCAAGAGTGGTTGGGTGACTTGAGGGGCAAAAGCGTGTTGTGCCTTGCCGGTGGCGGTGGGCAACAGGCACCGTTAATGGCGGCAGCCGGAGCAAAGGTTTCGGTCCTCGACAATAGCCCAGCTCAGTTGGCACAGGACCAAAACGTTGCCGATCGCGAAGGCCTCGAAATCGAAACTGTACTAGGCGTAATGACGGACCTGACGGCATTCGCAGACGACTCATTTGACTTGATCGTTCATCCCTGTGCCAACAGTTTTGCACCAGAGATTTTGCCGGTCTGGAAAGAAGCCTATCGCGTTACCAAACCAGGCGGTCACCTGCTTGCCGGTTTTAGTAATCCATTGCTCTATATATTCGACTACGAAGAGTTCGAAAAAAAGAATCTGGTTGTCAAACACAAGATCCCTTATTCGGATGTGGAAAGCCTTAGTGATGAAATGAAACAAACTCTTGCCGCACGTGGTGAGCCATTGTCGTTTGGCCACTCTTTGGCCGATCAAATTGGCGGTCAAATTGCAGCAGGGTATGTGATTACGGGTTTTTTTGAAGACAACTGGCCAGAAGAAGACGACTTACTTTCGCCGCTTATCGACTGCTTTATCGCTACACGTGCTACCAAACTCGTCGACCGGGATTGAAAATCTGTCGGATTTTACCGGAAACGCAATTGTGTAGCGCACAATTATGCACGTTGAATTCCGCGCCTTCATAGCCCCATTGCTTTCGTGAACAAGCACATCGTTACCATCGTGAAAGTTGGATTGTCCATTGCGATCATTGCGTGGCTGTTCAGCCAGGCGTGGAAAACAGATCAGTTTTCGGAGCTTGCCCACGGCGAAAAAAAATGGGGCTGGCTAACGCTCGCGCTCTTTGTTTGCCTCGGTGCACATTTGTTCGCGTTCCTAAGATGGCAACGGATGGTTCGAGCCTTGGGATTGGAATTCAGTCTCATCGACGCGATTCGAATTGGGTTTATTGGTTGTTTCTTCAACCTGTTTGCCTTCGGCGTCATCGGCGGTGATTCGTTGAGAGCGTTTTACGTCTGCCGTCAAATGAAGGATCGCATCCCCGAAGCCATTGCATCAGTGATCGCAGATCGCGCAATTGGCCTGCTCACCATGTTTTCGGTTGCGTCGCTCGCCTTCCTGGCGTTCGATTTTTCTACGATGGACGCAATCAACCCGAAAAAAATGCAGGCGGTGCGTGTGATGGCCCAAGTGGCCCTTGTTGTAACCTGCGCAGGCTTCGTCGGACTAGGCATCCTGATGTTTACACCGCAGCTGACTAACCGCGGCTGGTTTCGCCGGTTGACAAAGATACCACGCATCGGTCCGGTCATCGCCCGGTTGACGGAAGTCTTCAAAGCCTACAGCAAAAAGCCCGGTTCACTTCTAATTGCGTTCGCACTGAGCCTGGGAGTCAATATCTGTTTCGCTGTCACGATTTACGCGATCGCGGTTGGGCTTTCCGGTTCACACCCGACATTGGCCGATCACTTTTTGATTGAGCCGATTGCGATGGTGGCCAACGCCGCGCCTCTGCCAGGAGGTATCGGGGGCATGGAAATTGCCGTTGACTTCCTGTATCAGAGTTTTTCCAAGGCCGACAATCCAGCCGAGAATGGGATCGTCGTTGCCTTCGCATTTCGATTTACTTTACTACTCATTTCCTCATTCGGGGCATTGGCGTGGTTTGTGAACCGGAGCCAATTCAGCCAAATGTATCGACCGGTCAGCATTCGAAACCCGTAAAAACGCTCAAGACGTCAAAATGGCCTCAAAAACAGGGCGCCCGTCAAGTTTTTTTGCATCTGATTTTCATCCAGCTACCATTGGACCAGGCACAACATATTTTCTGTCTGGAGAACAAGATGAAACTGTCCACCCTTCTTTCTATCCTCGCGACGCTGGCTATTTGTTTGACGATTCCTTCGAGTACAAATGCAATTGAATGTCCCTTTCAATTGCTTTGGACTGATGGTGAAGTTTGGGCGTACCGGGCGGTTAAATGTCAGTCACCCACAAAATGTAATGTGCCCTCCGGCGTCGTACTAATGTACAACCATGTCGTTGCAGATACGGGATGTGGCGGAGTAGCATGCACGTGTAATCTATCCGACGATGACAACGACCCCATAGGGAAGGCGGCGGTGGCGGCGGGCAACCTTCCCCCGATCCACAAAATTGCCCCCGACAAGCCGGTGCAAAATGGGTCCTGCTCTTTCATCGATGCGTTCAACGTTCCGATTAAAGGAACACAGACGTACTATAAGTGCATCGAATTTCGATTTAAGCCGGATCCAGCGGGTCCTGACAAGAATTTGCGAGTTGCTCTTGAATTGACTGCAAAACCAACGACGTTTTTGGTGAACGATGACGCCACTTATGACAATGCCACAACGCCGAAAAAACTGAATCGCAAAGTCGGCGGATCAGACATCGAATACGAGATCATTAGAAGTGGTAGGCTGTTGATGCCCGCTACTGCACCTGCCACCAATCAACCAAACACCGAAAACTCTGGTCCTGAGCCAGCTACAGATCCGGAAACTGAATCCGGAAACGGCCAATGAGTTGTTACTGATTGGAACGCAGCATCAGGATTGGCGGAACTCAATAATCCAAATTTCGTTCCGCTAATCCCCATTGCTGTTGGTTTTTTGTACCAATCGCCGTTTTGTGCTCCTGGCACATCGGAATCCAAGCCCACTCAAATCCGTTTTGGTTGGAACAACATCCACAAAGAACCTCGGCCCGATGTATGATGCCTCGTTCGGCGTACGACCGCGGAGACATTCACCCGGTCCGCCAACGACAATTCTTGCATTAGACGTTCTGTCGCTGTTTGGCAGCTGCGATCGCAACGCTTGGCCCGTTTTCATATTCACTACCAGGTCAACATCCTGAGTCCACTCAAGGACGGAAGAAAACAGATTCGAAATTGGATTCGCGTTTTGCGTTTTATCAAATTCCGGTTCGAATACCGTTCGAGATTTCCAAGCATCAAGCGTTCTCTTATCGTCGCCCCACGGGAACGCGGTTGTGCCGCCATTAGTCGCTGCATACAAATATTCATCAAATACTGGCAATCTTAGTCCGAGACGCTCGCAATATTCCAAGGCCTCATAGAAACTTACGTTGGTCACAGGCGCCGATGCCGGAATTCCGTGATCGTCGTAGTTACTCGACATCAGGTAGCCGCGGATTTTCATGACTGCGTCATATCGCTCGAAACTCACTTCTGATTCCCCGAGATAAAAATCGCTGATTTGGACTGTCTTCTTGGGTATTCGTGGCGTGCCGTTTTGATTCCATAACCCTTGAGAGCCACTTTCAAACTCGCCCCCCTTTAGCATGACCAGCGATTCGGGGCCGACCATGATTTTGTCTTTGCGCGTTGTGTTTTCGAATATTCTTAGCGGGGCCAAGCGTACATGCGCTTCCGCCTGAAAAGTCCAGTTCATGCTTGACAAATCCTCGGACAACGAAGGATCGGACTCATCTCTCGGCACGTAACGCCAAACTTCCTGAATTCCATGTCCTGGGAAGTAGGCCTCGATGATATACCAACCCGGATTTAGACGAATCAAATAGCCTTCGTCTGACGAATCCGGAACTAAGATGTTTTCGTAGTCCACTTGTCCCAATTCGAGATCAACCTTGACAATCGAAACGTCAGCTCGTGGCGGATCGACTTTGAATTCAACCAAGAGCGTGTTGTCGGGAGCGACTGGCGATCGACCCAAAAAAGCAAAATAAAGAGATGTCCCGATCAAAGATACAATAATCGACGCCGCCAGGATCGAAATCCAATTCTGCTTTGCCCGACGTGCAAACTTCTGAACACGGGTTAGGGGCCGTGTCAATGTTGGTTGATCGTTCGCAAACCGTTCCAGGTCTTCAGCAAACTCCAACGAAGTTGCAAAACGATCTCCCGGCTTTGTCGCCATCGCTTTCAGACAAATGGCCTCCAGGTCTTTTGGAACGTCTTTCTCAAAATCCCGTATCTCCGGGATCTGACCCTCAATGACCTCATCAATCAACAAAGCGGTTGTACCAATAAAGGGTCGACGGCCAGCCAACAACTCATAAAGCACAACGCCAAGCGAATAGACGTCCGTTCTTCCATCCGCCAGATCCGATTTTCCCTGAGCCTGTTCAGGTGTCATATATGCCGGAGTACCGACAACCTGGCCTTTCACCGTGATCGTAATTTCCTCTGGGTTGACTCTCTTTGCCAATCCAAAATCTGTGATCTGAGGTTTTCCTTCATCGTCTACAATGATGTTTCCGGGTTTCAGGTCACGATGAATAACACCCTTTTCGTGAGCGATATGAATTGCTCTGGCCACCTCCGCGATCATCTTTGCACAGATTTTGTAGTCAGGTTGGTGCTCCTTTTGCCACTGGCTTAACGTCACGCCTTCAACGAGTTCGCTGACAATGTAGACGCGATCCTCTTCACGACCAACTTCATAAACTCCGACAATGTTTGGATGCCGTAGTTGCGCCGCCGCTTGTGCTTCGCGGATGAATGAATCGACATGCCAGACAGAGAGCTTGTTCATTCGTGGGATTTTGAGGGCGACGCGCCGCTCCAATCTTGAATCAAACGCAGAATAGACGCTGCCAAAACCGCCTTTGCCCAACAACTCCTCGATTTCAAAATGTCCAACGGTATCGCCGCCTTTCAGACTAGCGGTTTCCTTGGAAGGAGCCGGTGCTGTCATCGAGACATCAATACTGAGAACTTCACTCAGGCTGACGGCACTCGCGCAATCTGGGCAAAAAATTTCCTTCTGAAGCGATGGTTCGATCAATTCGAACGCGTTTCGACAGTGTGGACAACGGAGATCCATCAATAATAGTTTTGGAGGATGTGGAGTGGTCTCATTTAGATATTATCCGGAATTCGGCAGGCACACAACTTATGAAACTCGTACAGTTGGATCCGTTCGCGACGCCAAAAACTGCTATTCATCGATTCAATGAAATCCATCATGATTCTGGCATGTTGAAACCAACCGAAACATCATCCGACCGATTCTGGCCGACCCTTAAATACCAGCCGTACTGGTACGTCGTCATTCTGCTGATCATGTTCGCCGCAATCGCAACCCAGTTCGATGTTTACGTCGCCCGTAATTCCAGCACTGAGAGCCTTCGTGGCGACCTGGTTCGCATCATCATATTATCGGAACTGTTTGCGCACGGTTTCGGCGTCACCGTCGTGTTGGTTGGGATCTTGCTAATGGTTCCCGACAAAAGGAAGTACTTACCGAGACTAACGTTGTGTGCAATTTTGCCGGGTTTAATTGTTCATGGTTTCAAAGTATGTTTCGGACGTATCCGACCGATTCAGTTTCGTCGGGAGTTTCCCGATTCGATCGCCGATTCCTGGTTGGGTTTTTTGCCAGGTGAAGGTCTTGGATTCAATCTCGAGTACGCGTCACAAGCTTTTCCGTCAGCCCACACCGCAGTCGTAATCAGCTTTGCGATTGCATTAAGTTGGCTATTTCCACGAGGGCGTATTTTGTTTTTTACGCTTGCCATACTAGCGGCGGTGCAACGAATTGTTTTCGAGGCTCATTGGATGAGCGATGTATGTGTCGGAGCTGCGATCGGCGTCATGGTTGGAAGCTCAATGAAGCTTAATTGGGGCTTTGGCTATTGGTGCAGCCTGATCGAAAACCGGGCGACCACTCGATTGACAGTCGTTGCGGCTGAAACGCCCGAACAAGATTCGACCAAAAAAAACAATGCTGCATAAGTTGAGGCTCCGAATTGGGATTCGCTCACAGAAAATTTTCGATCCGACTGATAATGACCCAAAAACCCTGAGCCGCTCCGATTGATCTATGAACAGTCGAATTGAGGCGTCACTGACGAAGCATTAATCCAAGAAATCCGATCGGATCGCCCGAATGAATTTGCACTATTTCCAGAAAAGCGATACAATCTAGTCGGGCAGGCATCCTCGCGACAAAAGGAGTCGTTCATGCGCAATTGGCTTGTTCAATGCGGTACAAAAGGTAACCTCCAACAGCCGGTCCCTTCCAAATTCTCAAAGGGACATCCATTTTTTCTTGGATTCTTCACAGGCCTCGTTTGCTGTACGTTTGCGTTTACTCCATTCGTGGTGCTGACTCTTCTGATTTTCGAATCGGCCGTGTTCGCGGACGACGAAGCAGTATTCGAAGTAGCCACCGAACGCGTTCAGCGCCCGATTGGCGAAATGCGCCGGGATGTTAACGCTTTCATGAAGAACTCGAAGAGTGAAGATGATCTCGATTTGCAGGTAGGTGGAATCATCGACCTTTGCTACATGCATCGGGAAATCGTTAGCGACCCACGTTTTGCGACTCACCGCCAGTTGCAAAGTCTTCGTGCGGTTGCGGCGGCTCGACTGAAAAAATACTTAAAAACGATCGAAATCGAAAAGTCTCGCAAGGCTCGGCGTGAGAAAAAGGAATTAATAGAACTCAACAAAAAACTGCTGGCCGGTGAAAACCCGAACCGGGAATTGCCTCAACCGTCCGATGCTGAACGTCCTTTCGCAGAATCGGCCGCGAATTCGAAAGCTGGATCTGAAATTTCGGAAGCTCGGCAACTCGATGACGCCATGTACGCTTCGATGACAACAATGGGTGGCTTTACAGGCGGACCAACTCAGATGTTTGGCTACCTGTCAGGCAATTTTGCCCCACCATGGGACCACGGTGAGGAGCTGGTTGATTTGATTGTAAGTGTGATTAATCCTGACTCCTGGCAGCGAAACGGTGGGACCGGGATCATCCAGTATTATCGACCTTCGCGAATTATTGTTGTCGGAGCGTCTTCTGCCGTTCAAGACGATATTACGAACATATTACGGAACTTGAGACGCATGAGTCGATAGGCGTCGAGGCAGGGAATTGCGACTCGCACACGGTAGTTGAGATTGAGAGCGCGTTTGGTTTAAGTTTGGCGTCTTTTCGTCGGTTTCGCCCGGCAATCAGAGCGCCACGACCGCAAAACGACCGTGCGACACGCACTAGCATTAAGGGGACGGCATGGCATCAATGACGATGTCATGCCGTCCCTGCCTTGTTAGCCCACGACCGATTTTCACTTTTCGATTTTCGTGGACTCACCGTAAGTAACTGCTTCGTCCCACAGCACTTCAAAACGACCGCTTGAGTCAGCTGCGGCACGCGTCATGCCCTGTGTATTGAACGCCATATAGATGTTTCCGTCGTGATCGACACCGATCAAACCACCGTCACCCTGATTCAGTCGGGAGGCCAAGTTGTTGTCAATCGCCTCTTTGAGAGAAACGCCTTTGTATTTCATTTGAGCGGACACGTCGTAAGCGACCGCGTGCCGAATGTACTGCTCACCAATTCCAGTTCCGGAAATCGCACACGTTTCGTTATCGGCGAAGGTACCCGCACCAACAATTGGGCTATCACCAATTCTTCCAAACTTCTTGTTCGTCAGCCCTCCCGTCGATGTGGCGGCTGCCAAGTTTCCATTCTTGTCGAGCGCAACGCACCCGACGGTTCCCATGTAGGATCCCGTGTCTTCATTAAAAATCTTGATCTTCTCGACGTCCGTCTGCGAGCTGGAATCACCTGTTTTTGCGCGAAACCGTTGCCAGGCCTTTAAAGTAGCCTCGGTGTCAAAATAGCTGGGTTCGACCATCGCGACACCCTTCTCGGCCGCAAACTTCTCGGCACCTTGCCCCGCCAAGAGCACGTGACGCGTGTCCGTCATTACCAGACGCGCCAGCTGAATCGGGTTTTTTATACGCGAAACACCGGCAACGGCTCCACAGGCTTGATTACTACCGTCCATGATTGAAGCATCCAGTTCATGGCTGCCGTCCGAGTTGAAAACGGCGCCAACCCCCGAGTTAAATTGAGGATCATCTTCCAATAACAGACAGACTTTCTCGACGGCTTCGAGAGCGGTTCCGCCAGATTTGAGAATCTCGCTCCCGATTTTCAACGCATTTCGCATGGACGCTCGCCGCATCGCATTGGCTTCCTGCGAAAATTGAGTTGGCGACGACCCGGCGCCGCCATGAATGGCAATCGCATATTCCATATTCTGTTTCTTTTCTACGGTTCGCGGTTGATCCTTGTTTTGAACCGCCAAACACAGCGAATTCGACAAGTTCTGGGCGATCAACAGGGTGGCCAAAACAAATATCGGACAAAGACGTTTCACGGTAACTCCGAGCAAAAACTTTTGTTCATTCATGGTCTATTCAGGCGTAGATTTATCGCCAAAAGCGTACAAATTTTTTTGTGTTCGAACGTAGACCCTTCCATTGGAAATCGCTGGCGAAGCCAAAGTTTCTTCACCCAATTCGGACGTTGAAAGGACTGTCAGTTTCCGACCAGCTTCCAGAATTGTGATTTTTCCTTTGCGGTCCGCAATGTAAACTTTTCCATTTGCCGCGACCGGCGTTGACCGGTGACGGTCGGCCAACAACCGCTCCTGATAAATTTGCTCGCCCGTTGTGGCATCCACGCAGATCAGCACGCCGTTTTCGCGAGCCAGATACACCTGCTCATTATAAATGACTGGCGTTGCCACATCCGGGGTTCCGCGATCCATTCGCCAATGACGAGTCTGTTTTTTGTCAGTGACATCGCCCGTCAGATTCGAATCGACTTTGAGGGCCAATACAGGGCCGCTTTTGGCCGTCGGAACCACCAGCATTCCCTTGGCACAAACGGGTGACGAAACGAACCTCAACGTGTAGTTGTAATTGTCACCCTTGGGATTCAAATCGCCGCATCGCCATAACTCGGAACCATCTTTAAGCGAGTGACCGATGACATAGTCGCCACCGTGGGTTACAAGAAACTCGATTTCGCCATCACGATAGAGAACCGGTGACGCATACGAGTGGCGATTCTCAAAAAGGCCATCCGTTTTACGTTCTTGTTTCCAGATTTCTTTGCCCGATTTCGCATCCAGAGCGATGACCCAGCCAACGCTGGTTTCTCTTGATCGGCGTTTGAGCTCTCCATGAATGAGCTGAAAATAAAGTCGACCTTGATCGAGAACCGGTGTCGAGGTCATTCCGAACTGGATATGAAACTTGCCGTACACCTCTTGAAGATCTTTCGACCAGACCTGTTCGCCTTTCATATCAAAACACTGCACCACTCCATTAGCCGTCATCGCCCAAACATGTTCGCCATCCGTACTTGGCGAAGGGCTGGCCGAGTTTCCACTGTCACGAGAGTTGCGGTTCTTACCCTCGAGCTTCTTTTTCCACTTGAGTTTCCCTTCAGTCGAAAGACAAAGCAACGAGAGGTCATCGCCGTTGTCACCGCCTTCAACAGTTGTGACGAATACGTTGTCTCCCCAGACAACCGGACTTGCCCCACCCGGTCCTGGCATCTCAAATTTCCAAAGCAGGTTTTTATCGACCGCAATTTCCGCAGGTGCATTCGTTTCGGGACTTATACTATCAAACTTGCCCCCTCGCCATTGAGGCCAGTTGTCTGCTGTGGAGTTCGCGAGTGGAATCGCCAAAACGCTGATCGCCCACGGCAAGATGAGTCCGGTTAAAAAAGTTTTGGATCTATTCATCGAAGTACACTCAATCTGAAAGTTGTCGCTACCTGGTTCAGGGATTTAGTTTACCAAAAATTGTGATCTCCGAGTCAACGTTTGAAATTGATTTTATCTGTGCAACAACCTAGGCTTTAGCGGTCAACCCTTTTACAGAACAGACATATGAAACGGTCAATCACTGCCATTCCTCAGCTCTATCGCAATGTTCGGCGTTGGACGGAGATTGTGTCGGTATTGAGCAAATATGGATTGGCCGACTGGCTCAGCCGGTTCAATTTGGAGTTCATCCACGCCAGGCTGAAGGCTCCCGACGGTGAAGTGCTTGGCAAGTTGACTCAGCCGGCACGGATCCGGCTGGCGCTAACCGAACTCGGTCCCACATTTATCAAGTTCGGTCAACTTTTGAGCACGCGTCCTGATCTCGTCGGTCCAGACCTGGCAGATGAACTTACCAAACTTCAAATGGATGCACCGGCAGATCCTTATGACGACGTAAAAGCGTCAATTGAATCCGAACAAGGTCGACCGATGGAAGAACTGTTCGAATCGTTTGAAGAAACAGCGATTGCCTCAGCGTCGATTGGCCAGGTTCATTGTGCAACTTTGCAGTTCGAGTACGTCGATTTGGAGGTCCGAGCAAGGCGTGGTTGGAACGGATCTCGGTTTTCATCCAGTCACGATGATGAAAGTGGCGAGGGCACGGACGTGGTCGTCAAGGTTCGTCATACGGGCATCGAGCGCAAAGTGGCAACCGACTTGGACATCTTGTCCGGGCTGGCTGTTTTGGCAGAACGAAACGAGGACTTTCGAGTTTATCAGCCCATTTCCGTCGTAGCTGAATTGTCGAGAACGATGCGGCGAGAACTTGACCTCGAACGTGAACAAAGAAACCTGATGCAATTTCGCGCGCTTTTTGAAGGTGACGATACGGTATCGATTCCGCTTCCAGTTGCGCCCCTCTGCTCATCAAAAATGCTCACGATGCAGAAAATCGAAGGAACCAAACTGGCAGATTTGGCAAGCAACCCGATTCACAATGGACTTGATTTTGAAGCACTCGCCAAACGTGGCGCGAATCTCTATTTGAAAATGATATTCCAGCATGGCTTTTATCACGCCGATCCACACCCGGGCAATATTCTAATCACCGATGATGGCAGGATTGGGTTGCTCGATTTTGGAATGGTGGGACGCATCAGTGAACGCTTACGTGAGGACATCGAGGCGATGTTGGTTGCGATCGTGAACCAGGATGTTCCGATGTTGACAACCTTGATCAAGCGAATCGGCAATTGCCCGATCGATTTGAATGAAGCGGCATTGTCCAACGATATCGCCGACTTCGTTGGCCAGTATTCAACCCAGGTGATGTCGCAATTCGATATGAGCGGTGCATTGAATGACTTTGTCTCGATTGTTCGCCGATTTAATATTACGCTCCCTGCTGAAGCTTCGATGTTAATCAAAGTGTTGATAACACTGGAAGGTACGAGTCGTTTGCTCAGTCCAACGTTTAGTTTGATGGAGATCATGAAGCCGTTTCAGCGTTTGTTGGTTCTTAAGCGGATGTCCCCCGCCCGACAAATGCGAAAAATGCGTCGCTTTTATATGCAAGTCGAACAGTTGGCCGATGCCTTGCCGGGGCGGATCTCAAATATTCTGGAACAGATTCAAACGGGTCGTTTTGATGTTCATCTTGATCACCGGCGTCTGGGGCCATCCGTAAATCGACTGGTCATGGGCCTGATGACGAGCGCGCTTTTTCTGGGCTCCGCCTTGATGCTCAGTTACAAAGTTCCGCCATTAATGTTTCCCGCGGGTGGACCATTTGGAATCGAAAAACTTTCAATGCTGGGTGTCATGGGTTGCTTCTTGAGCATCGCGATGGGATTGCGACTGATGTGGGCCATCAGGAAATCCGGCAATCTGGACGAAGGTGAGTGACTTGCGATTCAGGCCGGCTCCTTCGGACGAACAAGGCTATGCCAGACGGAAACTGGTAGAATTATTGAATTAAACCTTTGTGGGTAATTGATGTGCCTAAAAACAGACACCAACTTCACAATCGACTCTTAGGTTTACCCATTTTTGAAATATTTTTGGCGTTGTTGCTTGT
>JAHEJI010000007.1 GCA_024638965.1 Planctomycetaceae bacterium | reverse complement strand
CTGTTCGCGCCTGTCATTGGGATAAGTGAAGGTCAGATCGTGGCGCTGCAATAGCATGTCGCGCTCGCCTTCTTCGTAGACCAGGGTCTTGGCCATGCAGTCGGCCATCAGATCCAGCATCGAAGCTCTCTCGGCATCGATCGGCTCGTCCGAGAGCATCCCGATGTAACGAAGCGCCTCGGTGGGAGCGTCGGCTGGGCTGATACCGAGCTTCGCTGGAACGGTTTCTTCCAGCGGCGCGTCGAAGAGCTGCTCCATCAGACCCTTGTAGCTGAGGCCCGCGACCTCGTACTCGGGCTTGTCATCGATCAAACCCAGCCGGATGATGTTGGAGTAGAGCTTGCAGTGACCGATGTTTCGCAGGGTGCCGCGGAACATAGTCGTTACCTGCTCCTTGTCGAAGTCGTAGGTGTCCAGGTAGGAGACCGAGTCGCGGTTGGGATAGCCCTCGAAGGTGCCCACATTCGGGATCTCGACCATTGCTGGGTTGGCGAAGAGATCATCGGGCGATATTTCGACGAGCTGACCATCCCTGATGTAGCGGGCGGATTTCCGCGATGCTATCAGAACGCCGCGCGGGCTCCACGAGAACTTGTACCCGAACGGATTGTCGTTGGCCTCGGGAGCGGGTAGCCCGCCACACCAGGAGGAGAATCCCACCAGGGTACCGCCCTGACTTTGCTCGTTGTGGACCACCCGCATGGCACTCATGTGATCGATGCCCGGGTCGACGCCGATCTCGTTGAGCAGCAGAAGGTCGTTGTCGCGTGCCTCGTCGTCGAGTGCCATCATCTCCGGCCCGACATACGAGGTGGTGACCATGTGCTTGCCGAGATCGAGACAGGCCCGAGCCACCACCGGGTGCAGCGGGGCAGGTAGCAGGCTGACCGCGAGGTCGGACTCTGCGACGAACTTTCTCAAGGCCTGCTCGTCGTCCGCCATGACTTGGGTCGCATGGCCATGGGGATGACCTCCCACCAGGGCCTCGGCTTTGGAGACCGTTCGAGAAGCGACTGTCACACTAAAACCGTGATCTAGCAGATAACGCACCAACGGCCTGGAGACCAAGCCGGCTCCGAACACTACCACCTTTTTCATCATGCTTCTCCCTCGCGCTGATTCAGAAATTCCTGTAAGTACTCGTAGTCTGGTGTCAGCCTGCCGCGGTACACGATAACGGCCCGCTTGATCGCAGACGGCAGGTCCAGGTCTTCATAGGGAACTCTGTAGTCGGCTCCTCCAACGGCCTTGATGTAAGGCAACAGGGCCTCGCCAAACTCCTGCGAGGATTCGATGGGTAACTCGCATGGCAGGTTGTCCACAGCCAGGATGACGGGTCCATGGCCCTCGATCCCGAGCTCGATTCGGTCCTCGTCGGGTAGGTAGACATAGACGGGATCTCCAGAATTCGTTGCGTCGAGCGAACACTCGACGGCTCCTTCGATATCGATACTGATGTCTCCGATCACTCGCAACCTCGGTGTCTTGCCAGCCCCATAGAGGCCGTGCAACAGATCGCGAGTGATGAGCCGCGGGTATTGTGGAGTCCAGTAGATGCAATTCACCAGCACCGACAGATAGGGCACATAGCGGGCAAAGTCTCCGCGGTACAGCTCGGGGTACTGGTAGTACTCTTGCAACTCGAAGGTTCCATCGGGATCGATCGGCTTGGCCATGTGTTGTTCGGCAAAGACCACCTTAACCAGCCCCGGAAGGTCTTGGTCGAGCCCGATCAGCTCCGCGGGTTCGATCTGGCGGTGGGGCAGCAGATCCAGGATCTCCTGAGCGCCCTGAGAAACATGGCCGTACCCGGTGAAGCCGAAGACCATCGGCGTCAACTCGGCCGCTAGCGCCTCAGCAGCCAGTGCCTCACCGGCTTGCTGCAGCGCGGCCTTGGCGGCATCCAGATTCGGGTAGTCGTTCGCCTGGCGGATTCGAGCAAACGGGCTGTCATAACCTTCGACCATGAGTCTCCGGCCCAGCGCCCACAAGGTATCGATCATGCCGGCCAAACCGGCGTAACGGCCGAAGAAGATCAACCGACGCCCCTCGTCGTCTGTGATCCGCTCATAGTCGATCAGAGTGCAGTCGAGATCGATCAATCGTTGCAACATCTCCATGTTGTGGGCCTGGCCCTTGATGACATGGGCAAAGTAGAGGTAGGTCCGATCGGGCGCGATAAGCTTGGCGGGGATCTCCTTGACCGCAAACAGCACCGGGGTTGCCGGGAACCCAGAGACAACTGTCGCACCTACATCGCGGTACTGCTCGTCGGCAAAAGCCCGCTGTTCCGAGGTCTGAACCAACACCTCGATGCCATCGGCAACGAGACTTGCCACCTGTTCTGGTACGAGCGGAACCCGTGCCTCCCAGATGTTCTTGTCTTCCTTGCGAATTCCGATTTCCACGACGTCTCCTCATATTCCCACGGCCTGCGCTGTATGGCAGATCGATATGAGCTTGTCAATATCCGCTCGGGTGGGTGAGGACCCTCTTCAACGATGCCCACGCTGGTTCGCATTATTTTCCGAGCTCACAAAAGGAATCACACAATCAAAAATGTGGCTTTCTCAATGATAAGCCTCCTTAATTATCCGAGGAAACAAGAAGAACGCCGGAAGTGAAGATGTTGTTTTCGCTAAATGTTCCGGAGACTGTGTGCCATTTGCGGGCGAAACGCGCGCCTTCGCAATTCGCCCCAATACGGTTCCCTGACACGTTCCTGACACAGGTTAAAAAAGATCCGAAGGAATTGACGAGTCAAACTCGATGATTGCAATCAACCAATAAAGACAGGTTTTTGCCGAATCAAACGGCAAACTACAACTTTGGCGAGTGCTAGGCCGCCAACATACCTGATTCGAAATCAAGCTGCCGGTATTGGCATTCAGAGTTACAATGGCAGAATGGCCCAGGGTAATGAACCAAAACTAAACGACTCGAATCGTCGATTTGCAACCACGCAATGGAGCATGGTTCGCGCGGTTGGAGGAAATGATTCGGCGGTTGCGAAATCGGCACTTCAGGAGCTCTGCCAAATCTATTGGTATCCGTTGTATGCGTACGTTCGGCACCAGGGATATCAGTCTCAGACCGCTGCCGACCTGACTCAAGCTTTCTTTACTGACTTGCTTTCCCGTAATGATCTCACAAAAGTGGATCCGGCCCATGGCAAATTTCGTTCGTTTTTGATCGCTTCCTTGAAACATTTTTTGCTCAACGAATGGGACAAGCAGCAGGCGCAAAAACGTGGTGGCGGCAGGAAAATTCTCTCATTTGATTTTGCGGATGCCGATTCCAGGTACCGGAATGAACCAGCTCACGCAAACACTTCCGAACGAATTTTTGAAAAACAGTGGGCACTGACTTTGCTCGATCGTACGAACCGAGCGCTGCGAAAAGAATTTGAAAATCGAGGCAAAACTCACCAATTCGAAAAACTGCAGATTTTTTTGGCTGGGAAATCACCCGAATCAACAATGGCGATGATTGCGGGCCAGCTCAACATGACCGAAGTTGCGGTCAAGGTCGCCGTGCATCGGATGCGACAACGGTTTGGAGAGCTGTTACGCGGAGAAATCGAGAAAACCGTGGAGCATCCAGGTGAAATTGATGGTGAAATTCAACATCTTTTCGAAGTTTTGAGCAAATAATTCGGAATTTGGAAATCCGCGGTAACCTTTTTCGCCTTTTCCTTCTTTTAAAGGTGAAGGCAAAAAGGAACTTAAATGAAAACGAAGAATAAAAATCGCAAAACCGTCTGTCCAAACTGCCACGCGGATCTTTCCGATAGCAATCCTGGAACGCCCTGCCCTGCATGTCTGATGCAACTGGGTATGCAGATGTGGACCAACCGAACTGACGGCGTCGACCGGCGGATGGCAGCCACGTTCGCGCCAAGTTCCGTGGCGGCCCAAAATCATATTCCAGCGGAACTTACCGAAGCATTTCCGCAATTGGAAATCCTGCACTTGATCGGCCAAGGCGGAATGGGTTCGGTGTATTGTGCAAGACAAAAAGGACTGAATCGTCTGGTTGCACTCAAGATCATCAAACCCGAAGCGCAGGAAACTCCGGACTTTGCCAGTCGCTTCGTCCGCGAAGCCCAGGCACTCGGTCATTTGAGCCATCCCAATATTGTCACCGTCCACGACTTTGGACAAACGGGCGACATTTATTACTTCATTATGGAATACGTGGACGGAATCAATTTGCGTCAAATGTTGTTTGGAGGGAAACTCCAGCCCTCTCAGGCCCTCGCCATTGTTCCGGCGATCTGCGACGCCCTGCAGTATGCCCACGATAAAGGCATCGTGCATCGCGACATCAAGCCTGAGAACATTCTTGTGGATACAAATGGCAATGTGAAAATCGCCGATTTCGGTCTAGCAAAATTGCTCAACAAAGAAACGGTTGCACCCGCGCTAACGCAGGCTCATCATGTCATGGGAACGATGCACTACATGGCACCGGAGCAGTTCGAGCGGCCACTCGACGTTGACCACCGAGCCGACATTTACTCGTTGGGTGTGGTAATTTACGAGCTGTTAACTGGCGAGCTTCCACTCGGTCGGTTCGCCGTGCCTTCCCAAAAAGTCTCGGTTGACGTTCGTTTGGATGAGATCGTATTACAGACGCTTGAGAAGGAACCCGAACTTCGTTACCAAAAAGTGAGCGATATCAAAACCGATATGGCATCGCTTGAGCGGGCTCGGCCTCAATCGCAACCGATTCCGGCCAATGCGGCTTGGGAGAATGCTCCGGCCGCGCCCGTCAAATCGTACCGGCCTGAATACAACGTAGCCCCTTCGCTGGGCCCATGGCCCGAAACTGGCTTTTTGGGTGCCGTCATTCACCCCCAAACCTACAAAAACTGTTTCTACCTGATTCTGTCTCTACCGCTGGGAATCATCTATTTCGTTTCAATGATCGTTGGACTTTCCGTCGGCATTGGAACTCTGATCATCTGGATCGGTTTTGGAGTTTTGCTGGGCACATTCCTGTTGGCCCGCGGATGGGGTTCTGTTGAACGTGGCCTTGTTGCCGGATTGTTGAGGACAAATATCGCGCCGAGAGGTCCGACATTTCCAGACGATCGCAAGTTAACAAAATTTGTTCGCGCCAAACGGATGTTTACAGACCAGCGAACTTGGCTGAGTATTTTGTTCCTGATTCTCAAGTTGCCATTGGGCATTCTGTCGTTTGTTGTGACGATTGTTTTCATCACGGTGCCATTTTCGTTATTGGCGGCACCAGCGCTGGCACAGTTTTGGTGGTTCAACATGAACATCGGTGTCTGGGTAATCGACTCGCCGATGGAAGCTGCATTCCTTCCGATTGTAGGCCTTCCCGTTTTATTCCTGCTCGCTCCATTAGTTAACGGATTGGCCTGGTTGCAAGCAGGCTGGGCAAGGTTATGCCTGCAACGTTAACAGAATCGTGCCACAGTTTATTTAACGCCAATACCGTTCAATGAGAAACCTAAGAACGGTCAAGTCATTCTGAAGGAGCCTAGGCGACTGAAGGATCTCTCGTGCATTTACGAGAGAGTCTTCGGTCGCCTAGAGCTGGTTTCAAAACTAAATTCGAGAATCGTGGCTGGGGCATCCTGCCCCAGTTTCCCAGTATCAAAACTGCGGTGGGAAGCCATAGCCCAGCCGCAGGCGCCAGCTTGGGACACATTTAGCCGGCGCCTGCGGCTGGGCGTTAAACGATTTACTCGAATCTCATCACAACGTAAAAAAATGCAAGCCCCGGCTCGCTTACAAATCCCACTCTTTCAATCGTCCGGCGATCTCTTTCATGTCGTTTTTTCGTTTTTCGAATAATCCGAACATCACCAGTATCGAAATCCCCATCCCGATTCCGAATGCCCACCAAGGCCAAACGTGGTCGAGCCGCTGATGGGCGTGCGAAACCATCGAGATCATCGCCAGCAACAAGAACACAGAACCCAAGTACAAGTAGGCTCGAACCTGCATCATCATGCCCGCCATCATTCCACCGACCGCGAGTACTGCCAGCACGATGGGGGGCCATAGTTTTTGCCCAAGCCCGCTGATGAAAATCTCACTGGTTGAACTCAAGTATATAACCGTCACGCAGAGGTAGCGAATCAAGGCGAGCTGCTGCTGAGTTAAGGACTTTCGACTGATTTGTGCCGCGATCAATGCCGACAGCGCCGGCGGAATCAACCACAACTGCGGGTGTTCGACGAACGCGAATCCATCAAACTTGTGATAGAACAGCCACAACGCGAGGTTGCCAAACAAGATCGCAGCGGCACCGCTCAAAATCGAATTGTGAGTATAGCTGATCATCAGATAGGCCATGCCAACGGTCAACATGACCAAGGAAGCATCCGCCTTTGAATCAATCGCCCAAATAGCGGCTGCAACAACGAGGGGCAAGATCGCAGCGGTGTTAAACAACGGTTGTCCAAGTACCGTGAGCTTGCGATTTTCCAGAACACGAGCAAGACCGACACCGCCAAAACATAGGATCATCGCAATGTAAGGCCAGTAGTCTTTGATCCCGAGTTCGAACAACCAAGGCATCGTCAAGTACAAATGAACAGCGAGCATCGCAGTGACCAGCTGGGCGGCATAGACATAACCCATTCGGCCTTGAAGCGACAACGAAAATGGATCGTTTTTGGGCACAACAGCGATCAGCACCAAACCAACGACCATCCCCAATACTACGACGGCAACCGCGATTGCTTCGGATATCGGCATCCCACATCCAACACCGGGTTGAAATTGAATAATCTCTTGCCACATTACCAGGCCCAGACAAGTCAGCCCTAACGAACAGGTGACAACGGCCATTTCGCGAAGTGATTTTAGCCAGCTATCCCCTTCACGAACCCAGCGCGCGACCAGTCCACCGTAAACGAACATTGCACCCGCCAATACCAACAAAGCGCGCACAAACAACCGCATTGGCTCCGGTCCAATCTGGGATGGCGCGAGATCAGCCCACGCCAGAAAAATGGCACCCATGGTAACGAGCGATAGAGTCATCAACTGCAACCAACGTCTTTTTCGCTCATCCGACATACAGCCCAATCCAAACGCAACCGCAAACGGACTCAAGGCTGTCAAATATCGTTCCGGACGCGGATCCACCTTCAAAATTGCGGCAAATGCCCAGATCAAAACCATGCCACCCATGATCAATCCCAGAATGGGCAACTGTCGATCCATCGAACGCTCCAAGCGAACCAGGGCAGGAGCATTCAGCTTCCTGGCAATTCCGAAATATGTTTTTCGATTAGCCCACACCAATCCCCAGATCGTGACCACAGCTCCCAGCCCAAACAGAATGCCTGCGTTGCGGAGACCTGTTTCCGGGATCACAATCGCCAATCCAAGAATCATCACACCGGTAATCCAAAGACAACGGCTAATGACCTGGAATTTTCGGTGATCGTTCCAAAGGTGCAGCACGGAAAGGAAAACCGGACCGATGATCGCCCCAACTCCCCAGGCGTTGGCGAGTGAATTTGCGTTCGTCGCCCCGCCAGTTTCAATAATCCACTGACCTACAGCG
Organism: Planctomycetaceae bacterium; assembly: GCA_024638965.1. Lineage (GTDB taxonomy): Bacteria > Planctomycetota > Planctomycetia > Pirellulales > Pirellulaceae > Mariniblastus. The sequence continues at coordinate 53,127 of JAHEJI010000007.1, read as the reverse complement.
CCAAGCAAAACCCATAACGATGCAAATAACAAAACCAGGTTTGGCATCCAGGTGAAGGAGCGTCGAATCTTTTCGTTTTTGCCTAGACTTCGATAAACGTAAAACCCGCTCCAAACCAGTGCCAATAAGACCAGTCCGATTGACAAGACATTGGCGTGGTAAGGTTGGCTGGCCCCGAACCAACCGGCTGGATCGATCCCTACCAGCAATATCGACGCAAGTGTCGTCACGGCCAGCGAAATGAACGAGAGCGGGGCGCTGCGCCGTATTAAGCCTGCAATGACCAGGAAACCAATTGACAATCCGATTGCCGCGAAATAAATCCAGAATGAACCGCTGTCGAGCCATGCCCCCCGCACCGCAAACGAAAGCACGATCGAACCTGAAAACAACAGTGGCAAAGTTTGATCGGCCCGTACAGACGTAAATCGCTGCGAACTTTGCTCGCGATAAACTCCTGGCACCCATTCCGGCCTTCGCTCCAGCCACAGCAAAACGACTTGGCTGAGGCTCACGGCTACCGCTCCCCACATAATCACGTTGAACGTCAACCAGGGAACGGTGTTCTCGCCAATCGCATACCTTCGATCAACAAACGCCGCGACCATCGCGACCAAAACCAGACCCATCCAACAAGCCAGCCACATCCAGGTTGAAGTTCTGTGAGGTTGGTTCAACTTGTCGCGCCAGACAGCAAACGCGAGTCCACCAAACAACGCCCAGGCGATAATCCCCAGTGGACTGCCGACCGTATTGATCCAATCGCCAGGCTGAGCGGGGAACAGATAGAATCGACCCATCACCAATAGGGCAAGGCTCGTAATTAAAAACCCGTTGATCGACGTGTGAATTTCGATCTGAGATAATCGGGTTGATTCACTTACCGCAGAATCGGAAACGACAACACCACCCTTCCCTTCAATCCGGTCCTTGAAAAACCACCAGACGAAACCATAACCCGTCATCCCCACGGAGACTGACTGGAGAATATTGACAAACCAACTCGATGCCAGCTGGGGATGCGGTGAAACGAACAGCAGAATCACTGCGAGGACGACACAATATTGAAAGACGGCGGAGCCAGCAGTGGCCAACCATTTGCGCCTTTCAGAAATTGCGTACAACAGGAAAGTGCCGATCATGATTCCAACCGGAATTCCATAAGAGATGTCTTTCTGGAGGTCACCAAACCACGATCCCTTGGTTGGACCACCCAAACCTTTCATGCCGCCGTGCATCAGCACTTGGGTGATCGCGATTGTAGAAATCAATAACACGATGATCGCCACAATCGCCAAAGCGAAATTGATCAAAACCTGGGTAGTATTTCCTGACCAGGTTGATCTACCACGGAGACCCATACTATTTCTTGCTGCAGCCCATGCCGGACGCAACGGTTTTCGGGAAGCCACCAAGATCGCTGCAACAGCTCCGCCGACCGGAAGCAACCACCGCAATGCCGACCCCACGGACTTGGAATCGATGAAATAGTCAGAACCCATACCCCAAACCAGGAACCAGGTCGCGACCAACCCTGCCCCCGTGATTCCGATGGGCTTCTGAAACGCGGCCAGCGACAGAGCGACTCCGATTCCGGCAAGGGTGCCAAAGACCCAGGCTTTGTCACCTGTTAATGACAGTAGTGGTTCACCTGCATTGGGGAAAAGTTCAGCCGCCGTTCCACCTATCAATGCCAGCCCAACGGTCAATCCAGCGGCAACCACCAAGCTGTGAAGCAAGGCCCACTCCACTCGCGGTTGAAAATCGAAGAACTTCCGCATTCGCTCTATCCGCGGCAGCAAACAAGAAATCACAATCCACGTTGCCGACCAGATTGACAGGACTATCATTTGAACCAGCCAAAACCGAGCCGCCTCATAGTCGGGACACCATGACGTCTTGGTTACCAGCTCCGAAACAAAAACAACGACGCAGAGAGAGGTTGAGCCAACGAACCAGCTCATCCAATACCGGATCCCAAAACGATGATCCGCCTGGACCCACACCAGCATCAACCAGCCCACCGACAAGGCAACAGCGATCGCTGTTGCCAGACCCGTTTGATATTGGATCAAAACAAAAACGCCCAGGAACGCCATCACACTCGTGACCGACGACCATTCACCCAATAAATCTGCCACGCGACGCTGATTCCCATCCGAATTCAAGCTGCTCGACGTTCGGTAGCGCGACACAACTGCAATCGCAGTCATCACAAGCGAATGAACTGCAAATACAATAACCCAGTTAGCGTTGACACCAAAAGCAACTTGATTCAACCAGTTTTGTATTTCGCGATTCCAAATGAACGCATGTGCCAAAAAACCGAATAGTAATACGGCGGCCGCATGCGGTAAAATCTTGAGTAATTTTGACTCGGATGAACTCGTCGAATCGGTCAGGGTCACTTTTTTCACGCAAACCCCGAGTGACAAAAATGACGCCAGTCCCAACAAGGACGTGGCGGTCATCGTGTCAAACCTGTTATCTCGATTGACGAAACTGGCAATCAGAGCCAGAGCGCAACCAACCAAAAAGATCGCGGCTCCACTCAGCCAGCCAACACGCATGAACTGTGATTGATCCTTGGCCCGGCTTCCATAGATTGAATGTAAACCTGCCACAGCGGCTCCCGCAGCCAGTAGACTTAACCCGCTTTGGCCGCTGATCACGGCATCGATTAGTTCCTTCGCACTGGCCCATTCATCCCAGTTCAATTTGCCGATCAACAGGTTGACTGCACAAAGGACAAAGGTGGCAAATGCGGCCCACGCGGCGGGCAACAAGCGTGGTTCGGCCTGATGTTTGGCAAACAAGGCCAAGCCGACAGCAAGTATCGCTGTATTAATCAGCAGAATCGTCGGGTTGGAAGCCGAGATGAATACAGAGACTCCCGTCAAAGCGAGCCCCAGGACATGGAGCGTCAATCCTGACAATCTCAGCCGACGATCTTCCGCTCCGACAGCCCCGCGCCAAACGATTCGGCCCAGCCACATTGTCATCAGAGTCACCACGGACAATGCGGGCATTAACGCCACAACGGCTGCCGATTTTTGTTCCGCACGGACGATTAACAACGAAGCTGCAACCAGAAAAGCAAACGACGACATCCCGAGAAAGATAAACAAACGATTTATAGTCCGTTCAGGCCATCGAGTCCGCAGCCATTGCCGTTTATAGAATGCGGCAGTACCAACCAGAAAACTCGCGACTAAGGGCAGGGTCAACAACAATTTACGCAGGCTGGAAGCATCCAGATTGTCGACTCGATTTATAACCAACGTCCCAATGGCGCAACCCATCACGGCAATCACCATCGGTAGCTGACCACGCCGAAATAAGCACTTGCTCGAATACCACGTCATCACGGAAAAGGCGGAAATTCCAATCGCAATCGCAATCCATAACAGCGGATCGGTTAACTCTCGACGATCGACTTCATTTCCGGAAAGAATACAAGCAGCCAGAATGTTGAGTGGAATTAACAGGAGGCCGATCAACAGCGTTCCACGACTGGTCGTTCGCAGCTTCCATTTCTTCAGCGTGTAAATCCCCGATCCGTGAATGGCCGCGGTGATGAACATGAACAACAACGCAGAAAAATAGGGAATCGTGTCTCGCAACTCGTTACGCAAACTGACGACCAGGCCAACGGCACTTCCCACAATCAAGATTCCGCTTGCCAATTCGCCCCAACGAATGTTCTTTTCCAGCATAAAACCGGCCATGATTTCGCTGAACGATCGTCTCGGTTCGGGTGCAGGTGGATCGGGAATATCCCAAGGTGCCGGTTGGCTTGGTGCAGCGGGTGCTTCGGTGGCAGGCGCAACTACGGTTACGTCGTTTTGATCTTTGATAGAAGCGCTGGGGATCGACGTCGGTTGCAAGACAACTGGAGGTGCCTGAACTGGAACAGGTTCGGGAGCAACCGGTGGCGACTCGCGTAGTTCAACATCACTTCCTGCAACCTCACGCAACTCACCACGATCATCAATCACTGTTTTTGGTTGTCCAATTGGCTTTGACAGACCGTCCTTGGCACCGACGACAGACTTGGACAGCTCATGCTCAACTGCGAACTCTTTTTCGAGAAAGCCACGCATTCGCCTGTACGTTTTTTCATCGATTCGTTTTTTGAGAAACAAATAGTTGAGCAGGTGGCTCGCCGCCAACACGTCATCGCCAAGCCAACGAGCCGGTTTCCGATCGAATTGAAATTGAGGCGCAGGTTGAGAATCACGACTTCCAAAAACAAACATCAGGAAACGGATGAAGCCGTACAGCGCAAATCCAAGGATGAGAAGAACAATTACCAATCCAAGAATAATTTCTGGCATGACTTATCTACCGATCGCAAGGATTGCAGGTGTGTCGCATTTCGCGAAAAACAGCGGCGCTGGTATTCATACGTCTCTATTAACATTTTGACTGTTGTTTCCAGCCAATTCGACAAAGAAAACGATCAAATCACAAACGCATTACGATTCTTCGGGGGAATTACCGACGCCTTACCTCAGGATCTTATCATGTTCGGTTTGAATCAGAAATTGTGCATGTTTTGACGTCCATTTTTGGCCAGGCATTCATTTTCTGCGCGACCGCAAATGTCGCGTTGGCAGAGCTTTTTCGAGATCAGTATTCAGTCTCTGTCATTCTGAAGGATCTTGCGACTGAAGAATCTCTCGTTGCTTCACGTAGATCCTTCACCTCGTGCCTCGGTTCAGGATGACACGAGTGCAGACCAACTTTGAATTTGCTCTGTTCTGTTTTGGTCAACCATAAATAGGCCGAAACGAGTGTAGTTGCAATTGTCCCAATTGCAGAACAACGCCCTGTCACACTCAAAACAATTGAGACAATTTTTGCTACACTGTTCGCGGACCGAAATGGCAAACAAAAAAGGCCCTGGAACTTGAAAGGGTTCGTTTCGCATTCCGGGCCATTTGTTTGTTAAACTTCGACCGTTGCCTTATTTCGCTTCGTGAACCTGAAGTACCACGACCGAATCAACGCCGAGAATTGTGGAAAAACTTAACAGCACCGGATGATTGAGCGGAACTTCCATCGCGGTGTTGAGTTCGGTGGAGCCTTGAACCTGCTCCGCCAGCTGGCTGTTTACCGTCAACATAATGTCCGCATTGACGTGAAATGTTTTGCCGCTGATCTGCGCGATGTAACCCGAGTTGCTCATCGCATAGCCTTTGCCGCTGGATTCACTTCGATTAACAAATGCTGGAGCCTTCCCCGCCCGCTTTTGAATGTCGACCGGTAGCTCATGATCGACGCGTACACGATTGACCGTCTTGCTGACGACCATCGGGTTTTTGATCGAAATCAATCCAGCTTCGGCAGATTTGGCAATCACAGATTGGATTTGTGAATTCGGCGGGTTGAATCGTTTCAATTCATCGTCGTCGATTTGCTCTCCTTCAACGATAAATGTCATCGAGACGTAAACACTCGATTCTTGTTTGGTTAGTCGGGCGGAGCTTTTAATCTTCGCCAACACGGTTTGAACGTTGTCGACATCTTCCTGGTTGCCCGAAAGAATAATGGTCCCCAATTCTTCAAGCACTTCTAATCGTACACCTTCTCGACCTGACAAGGTCGATTGCAGAATGTTTTGAACCAATTCTGGCTCGAGACCATTCAGTGGAATCGTGTGCATTTCTCTTTTGGGCTTTGCTTTGACAGGTTCCCGTTTTTCAACGTCGATTTGTGCAAGTAGTTCACTGATCATCTCGTGTTCTCGTTGATGCGCCACCACGATCAACGAGTTCAATCGCTCGTCCGGTATTAATCTAACTGGTACCAGTTCATGGATGATTGCATACGCGTTCCCCGCCGGAACAAACTTGAGTTGATAGACCGCTGTCAACTCAGCATTTTTTGGGTCATCTTCTTGCCAGGCGAACAATTGGTTACTGTGAGCCGCAAAATGACAAAGCAAAATGCAGGTTAAGGCAATGTAGCGGAATGACTTTAATCGGATACGCATTGAAATCTCCTATTTGGGAGTTAGTTCGTTCTTGAAAAAGTAACTTTGGGCGCAACTTGATAGATTGTGAACTCGGCGTTGGATTCGATTTTGACACCCTGAGCTGCCTCATCGAACTTGGCAGACGCGTAGGACGTTTGGTAGCTCGACTGTTGATCACTCGACTCGGCCGCAACGACCTCGATGGCTTCGTTCGGTGATGCTTCAATTGTTGCTCCCCGGTTTGCCCGACCTGAATCAACCACTTCAGGCCCATCGAGTTGCCAGAACCATGAAAATCCAATTGCCATCAGCAGCGATGCGGCCAATGCAGCGGCAATCAGAACTCGCTTTCCAAAGTCGCCATTCAGTCGGCCATCTGGATTGACGGTGTTTCGATGAGCAACATCCAACTCCGGCTCAGTCAAAATGACTTGTTTCCACGCAGATTTGACGGCCGAACTTAGTTCGTTGATCTCGCTAATATCCGCCCGACAGGCTTCACACGATTCCAGATGCGTTTCAAATTCCATCGCCAATGAAGCGGAAAGGTCGCCATCGACGAAGTCGTCCAGCAAGTTGCAGATTGAATCGGAGTTCATTTTTTGTCGTCCGTTGATGGTTCCAGGAATTTCTGTCTCATTTTTTTCCTTGCATGGCTCAAATTAGCCTTCACATTGTTTCGACTGCGGCTCAGAATCTGACTGATCTCGTCGATGGAATGCTCTTCAACTGTTTTCAAAAATAAAACCTGCCGCTGCGTCTCTGGCAGCTCCTGAAAACTGGCGAGTACATTTTCAAGATGCTCTCTTATTTCAACCGTTGTTTGTGGGCCACACGATTCATCAACCAGTTCAGTGTGCAATTTGTCCCGCGCGGGTCTTCGTCGCTTGGCTCTCAACCGATCACGCCATAAGTTGGTGACGATTTGGAACAGCCAGCATCGGGGATCATCCATTTTTGCAACGGTGGCTCGATGCTTCACAGCGCGCAACATCGTCTCTTGCGTTAGGTCCTCAGCTAACGTGTAGTTTTGCGTCAAGCTCAACGCAAACCGCTTGATAACAGGCGAATACTTTTCAAAATCCAACGGAACTCGAATTCCCAGGTCGTCTGGATGCTATTGACTGAGTAATAAACGCCAGCGGCGGGAAAAGGTTAAAAAGAAAATGACAAAAATAGGAATATTTGACAGCAAACCGCGTTTCCAGAACAAAAGACAATTATTCCGCGTCGCGAGTCTAAATCTCGACAGGGACTGTCATCCGATTGAATCCAAGTCGAAGCCAAAGTATCTTCGAGCAGAATCGACAATGCAATTTTATCGGGAATACAAATGTCAGTCCAAATATTCACTGCAAAACCCCTGTTCACGGCCCTGTCTGCGTTGGCAATTCTGTTTAGCTGCATTGCAGCATCCAGTTGGAAGTCCGACGAATACAAAAGTGGAATCGTCTGGCCGGAACCGCCTATCATCAATCCCGGCACAGCCACAACGGCCCCTTCAGACGCGATTGTCCTTTTCGATGGAAACAACCTCGACGCGTTTGAGAATGGAGACGCGTGGGAAATTGCCGATGGTGTTGCGACGGTCAAAGGCAAAACGATTCGTACCAAGCAGACATTTGGCGATTGTCAGTTACACCTTGAATTCGCCTCGCCTGCCGAAGTCAAAGGCGACGGTCAAGGGCGTGGCAACAGCGGTATCTATTTTATGGATAAGTATGAGCTTCAGGTTCTGGATTCTTTTAACAACAAGACTTACTTCGATGGTCAATGCGGAGCCATTTACAAGCAACAACCACCAACCGTCAATGCCTGCCGTGGACCGGGAGAATGGCAGAGACTTGACATCGTTTTTACGGCTCCTCGATTCAACGAAGATGGATCCGTTAAGAGCCCCGCCTACATCACCGCATTTCATAACGGCGTGTTGATTCACAATCACTTCGAACTACTGGGCGGAACTTATTGGGATCAGCCTGCCCACTATGAAAAACATCCGGACAAACTGCCAATTTCGATACAAGACCATGGTAACCCCATCCGGTATCGAAACATTTGGGTACGCGAAAACATACATCCGTTGGATGGAAAGAAGCCTGAAGAGTGAGTGCTGCGCAGTCGCGGGGGACGCAAAAACAGGATCGAAAAATTGGTCGTTTAACGCCCAGGCGCCGGCTGATAATACCTAAGACGGCGCCTGCGGCTGGGCGTTAAACTAGCCAACCAACGGCCAATGAAAGTGCGAACGCGCAAGCCCGTCCCAATTCCGGTTTGAAACAAAACGCCAGTCATGGCTAAACTCAACAATCAAGAAATCGTTGGCGGATTCACTGCAAACCTTAAGCAGTCGTTTGGGCCGTACTTGTCGCTTGACGGCGAGAGCTTCATATTCGATACGCGGCCGCGCGAGTTTCCGCTGTGGCTCGGGTATAACGCAAGTCCGCTGTTTGGATTGGTCCAGCACCTGGAAACGTGGACCGGCAACCGTTCTGATTCCCTCGAACGAATTGAGACGGCATACACGGAATTGACTCAGCGACTTGACGAGACGCATTCCGGCAAACTGCAACTCAATCCAGCCCAAACGCTCAAGCCGCCCGGTCTACTCTACAACTACATCTCACTCTCGATTCTGGATCAATTCCCCGATGAGCACCATTCGATCTCGCAGGAGATCGGACGTCAGTTCCATCAAGTAGCGGACGAATTTGGCGACTTGATTCAAGACCCCTACGTAAGTGGAACAAATTTTGAATTCGGATTTGAATTGAAGGACGAGTTCCGGAACAGGTTCCCCGTGACTCGAGCCGGGATTTTGACCACGCCTTGGCCCCGACTTTCGCACAAATACAGGTTTCATCTGAATCTGTCCTATCGCGAAAATGAAATGGAGCTGTTTTGGCAAAGGCTGAACCTGCTGTTTCGCAATCTTCAAAACGATTCGGTCGAATACTCGGAAGTCGGCCTGAGTCCGCCAGCGCATCTGGAATCTCACTACGAATTTCATGAGTCACTAATCCGGGCAAAGGCAACTCGAAACCTCCCGAAGAAAATCCGGTTCGAATCGTTTCTAACCAAACAACTCAAAACTTGTTCGTCAAACGATCTTCGAATGGTGGTGCTGGATCAAAAAAGCTACCAGCAATACCGGGAACATATTCTCCGCATGCAGAGAGAAGTGTATGAACCGGCTCGCCAAAGCCCACCGGAAGAATTTGATATGCTTTTCAGTTCAGAAAAGCCGCTCGGAATCCTGGTGCTGGACGGGGAGACAATCGTCGCAATGTCGTTCGCCGGACGGCTGGAATTGTTCCGTCAGGAACGGGGTGTCACGCGGGACCCATTCTTTAGCGACTCACACACGTACTACAGTATGGATCTTACCGTCGCCTCAGAGTTTCGAGGTGGTTTGGGTCGGATCATGAAGCAAGCGATGGTTTTGCTGGCCATCGAAAACGGCGTCACCGCGCTTCACGGACGAAATCGGGACCGACTGGCTCGCGGGATGTGGGCGATCAACCTGTCGCTGGGAAGCTATGAACTCCAACATTTGCCCAACGATTATCCGGGCGATGGACCTTATCGAGATTGCATTTATTATCGTTGCCCGCTCGAATGGGATGAACTTGACTTGGCCGATTTCGATTTGATTTCGGATAGCATCTCGGCCATGGTCAATGGACTCTTGTTAAAAAACATCATCATCGAAAACGAACCGACAACGTGATTGACTGCGGATTTCCAATTCTCGAATTCGATCCGAGGCAGACTCCACTTGAATGGGGACAAGCGCACGGGGAACAGTTTCGAGCCGCGATCAATGAGCTCGCCGAGATTCGTCTGAGCTTGATGCAGGAAAAGAACCCAACCCTTAATCCCACCATCATCAGCAGTCTCGCCGCCCAGCAATGGGAGGCGACAAGGATTTATGACGAGGACCTGTCGGCTGAACTCCAGGGTATTTGCGACGGATCGGGATTGTCGCGCGAGCTGATTACCGTTCTGAACAACTACACCGATTTTCGAGATATCAAGTTGTCTGATGAACAGGGCTGTTCGGTCGTTTACATCTATTTTGGCTCCCCGATCGCCGGACAAACCTGGGACATGCATGGCAGTGCCAAGAACTATGTCAGTGTGATGAGGTTTCTCGGGCCGGATGGTGAACTTGAATCGGTGATCTTCAGCCTTGTTGGCTGCCTTGGCATGATGGGTTTCACTCGACATCGTACGACTTTACAAGTCAATAACATCAACACCGACGGGGCGATGCCAGGCGCGATGTGGCCCGCGGTCGTGCGTAAGACGCTCCAGTTCTCCAGTCACGAAGAAATGACCAGCCACCTCAGTACGACCAACGTCACTTCCGGTCATACCTACCTGGTTGCCACGCAAGAACGAGCCGAAATGTGGGAAGTCATGCCGGGATTGGCCGAACAGGTCGACATTCTGGCCGGTAACGAAGAAGGTTACATGTTTCACACCAACCATTGCCTTGGTCATGATTCGATCGCTCGCGAAACAAAGATCGGACAGAATTCAACCACACACATCCGATTCGACCTGCTGGACAAAAAGCTGGGTAAAGTTCGCGACTACGATGCTCTTTACGCTTTATTGAATGATCACGAGAATTATCCGAAATCCATTTGTTCAAACTTCCAAACGGATTCGCAGGACCCTTCGATCACCTGCGGAGGCGCAATTGGTGACATCCAGTCAGGACGAATTCAAATGTGGCGAGGCGACGAAGTTTATGACGACAACTTCGTCATCCACGATTTCCAGTTTTAGCAATCTGGCATTGTAGATCTGAAATATCTGAGATATCAAATTTGCTTCACGTAGCTCCTTCACCTCGTGCCCCAGTTCAAGATGATACAGGTGGGGCTGCACTTCAACGTTGAAAATGCTCTAGTTCGATTAGCCGGAAAGTGTCGCCACGTTATGGCAAGCGAGAGGCTTGCCCTTCGGTCTGAGTCGTGCGGCTAAACAACGACCGCAACGACTCTTTGAATTCAACCATCAAACTGAACAGCGTCGGCACCAGGAACAACGTAATGACTGTCGATACAATCAGCCCGCCGAGAACGACGCTGCCAAGTCCGCGATAGAGTTCGCTGCCGGCGCCTGGAAAGAATACGAGCGGCGATAATCCGCAAACGGTTGTCAAAGTCGTCATGAAGATCGGTCGAATGCGAGTGCGAATGCTCTCCAAAATCGCTGGCCGCAATTCCATCGACTGGTTGTGCATGAAATTCAACGACTGATGAACGATCAAAATGGCGTTGTTGACCACAGTGCCGATCAAAATCACAAATCCCAGCATGGTTAAGACATCCAGTGCCTGAGGCGCCATACCTTGCCAACCGAGATACACGCCCAGCAGCCTCAAACCAATGATTCCTCCTACGGCACCCATCGGGACGCTCAAAATTATAACGAACGGGTACACCCAGGATTCGAACAAGGCAGCCATCAACAGGTACGTAATCATGACCGCCAGAAGCACGTTGATTTTGAGTGCGTCCCAGGTCTGGATCAGCTTGTCCGCCGTACCGCTCAAATTGATTTGATAGTCGTTACCCAATTGACCGCTCTCGCGAATGGGGCCAATAATTTTCGCGTTGATGATTTCGATCGCTTCTTGCAAAGCAATCGTTTCGGGCGGCGTGATCTGAATCGTAATCGCGCGTTCGCGTTCACGATGATTGATTTGTTGAGGTCCCGCTCCAATTCGCACATCGGCCAAAGCACCCAGGCGAACGGGCTCGGACATGTTTCGCGTCGCGACGTATCGCGATTCGATATCCTGTGTGTTGCCGCGATATTTTTCACTGCCCATAATGACCAGGTCGATTTTGTCGGCTCCGACATAATAGTCCGTCACGTAAGCGCCGTCGATCAAAGCATTGACCGCATAACCCAGTTCGTTGGCGGTCATTCCCAGGTCACTGATTTGTTGCGGTTTCGGCAAAACGTGAACTTCGGGGCTGGAAAGATCGAGTCCCGGAATCGGTTGAGCTTGAGTCCCGGGCGGCAGAAGCTGATACGTCTGACCCATGATCTGGCCGCCGATGCCGACCAGGGTCTCGAGATCCGGACCTGTCGTTTCGACTTCGATCGTCCGACCTGCTCCCAGTTCGCTGGCGAACAAGCTGGTTTGAAACGCGACCACGAACGCACCGGGAAATTTGCCGTTTAGTCGCGACTGGATCAACGGGATTAATTGTCCAGCCTGTGTGTCTTCGCGAGAACTAACACCGAGGAACAGCGTGTTGCCAAACGCGACCGTAAAGAAATCATCGATTGCCGGAAAGTCCAGCGGTTCATCTGTGAGCTCGTCGTAATTCCAGTAGGCTTTGAGTTCTTCTTCCAGCTCAATGCCCATCCCTTCGAGTTGATCGACGTTATAACCGGGTGGTGAAAGCACAAGACTGATCACCAGGTTGCGGTTACCCTGCGGCAAGTATTCCACCTTGGGCAGTAACCAATACGAAACGCCAATGGCCACAGCGAACAGTATCGCGACCACCGCCAGTCGTCGAAATGTTCCTCGTTGGATCCACTCGTTCGTTCCCACCACGAGATTTGTACAAAAGCGTCCAATGCGACGAAATCCCCTTTCCACTACACCTTGAGCTCGCTCACGTGAAGCTTCGGTTTGCAGAATACGGGCGGAAGCGGTCGGGATCACGATGATACTGACGATCAACGAAAGCCCGACAGCGGCGCTGATCGCCAAGGCAATGTCGAGGAATAGCTGACCGGCTTCGCCTTCCAGGAAAATAACCGGGAGGAATACAGCCAGTGTCGTCAGGGTCGATGCCAACACAGCTCCCCAGACTTCGATCGCTGCCAGGCGGGCAGCTTCGAATGGCTTGTGGCCGTTTTGCGAAAATCGCACAACATTTTCCAGAACCACAACGGCATTATCGACAAGCATACCGACGGCAAACGCCAGTCCAGCGAGGCTAATTACGTTGAACGAGCGCCCCAGCAAATTCAAAATCAAGAAAGTTCCCACGATGCTCGTCGGGATCGCCAATGCAACCACCAAGGCGCCTCGAGCGAACCAAAGTCCGGCGAAAATGATCAACCCTAACGTAACCAGGAAAATCCACGGAGATACAGTGATTGCCAGGATCGCAGAAACGGCCAACAGCGGTGCAAACAGGAGTGCGCGAAAGCTGATGTGTAAGAAGATCATCAACACGATCACGGTCAGCGCGCTTCCCAGGATAATGTTCTGATTAACAAGCCCAATCGCCGAATCGATGTATTCGGTTTCGTCGTAAACTTGAGTCAGCAGCAAGCCCTCTTTTTTGAGAATGCCCCCGTTCAACTGGTCGATCTTTTCGCGGATGCCCTCCATTACTTGCATGACATTCGCGCCTGTTTCGCGCTGACAGTTAATCGCGATGTTCTCGATCCCAAATCCGCGAACAAAACCGCCTGGTTTCTTGAAGCCCAGTTTGACTTCGGCCACATCGTCGACATAGACGGGTTGCCCGTCCGGGCTGGCAATAATCTGGCTGGCAACCTGGTCGACGCTGCGATATTCGCTCAAAGTACGAACGATGTATTTTCGTTTGCCTTCCCAAAAATCTCCGGCCGAAATGTCTTTGTTGTTTTGGACCAGTGCGCGCTGAACATCGGATATCGTCAGACCCCGCGCGGCAAGTTGCTTAGGATCGACAATGACCTGCAGCTCCGGTTCCTGCCCGCCAAAAACATTGGCGGTTCCAACACCGGGAACGCGTTCAAACTGAGCTTCGATATTGTCTTGGGTGAACTTCAGGTATTTGGTGACATCAAGTTTTTCGGGCCGAAGCGATTCGGCTGCCGGAAATTCATCAGCCAGTTCTTTGAGGCGGTAGGTCTTCAAACCATCATTGTGCGCTCGCAAAACCCATTCGATACGCTCTCTTGCTTCTGGATGGTCGACTGCAAACTGGCGAATTTGTTCATTGGCCGCCGGGCGGGCGCTGAGCATCATCCAGGCGATGGCGTTAGCACCCGGATCAGATGTGCGAATGACGGGTTCGTCCGAGTCGGGAGGATACGATGGAACCTGCTGCAACTGGCTGTTAACTTTGAGCAGCGCCTCTTGCAGGTCTGTGCCAATGGCAAACTCAAGCGTTAATGAGCCCTGCGATTCCGAGCATTCGCTCCTCATCTTCGTGACGCCTTGCACGCTTTTTAACTGTTCCTCTTGTTCCTTGACGATCTCCTTTTCAATTTCATGGGGACTGGCACCGGGCCATACCGTGCTGACAGTAATCCTGGGAAGCTCGACATCCGGCGAAAGCTGCACCGGCATTCCAAACATGGCGATGATCCCAAACATCGCCAGCAAGAGCACACCAACTGAAACCTTAACAGGGTTCGCAATGAATGCAGCAATTGGGTGCATGGCTACCTTCCTGCAGACTGGTTGAGCGAATCGGGGCGCACAGGAAATGTAACAGAACTTTCTTTGGGTGCGATTGACTGCCCCGGTCGAAGTCGCTCGTTCCCTTCGACTACGACTTGATCGCCATCCTTCACATCGCCGATGACTTGGATCCAATCTTCGATTGACGCACCGACCTCAACTGGCACGAGTCGCGCAACAGCAGATTGAGTTTGCGGATCCTTCGAAACGACATACAAGCTTTTTTGCAGACCGCCCAGAACCAGGGCATCTTTCTTGACAAACAGCATATCCTCCTCATTATCGCCGATAAACAAAGTGGCTCGGGCGAGCATACCTGCCTTGAGCAGGTAACCGGTGTCCGTTGCCGGGTTCTTAATTTGAATCTTTACGGGAAACGAGCGCGAGCGAAGATCGGCTTGCGGAACGATATTTTCGACTTTGCCTTCCAGCAAATGAGGTAAGAGCATGTTGTCGACCGATATCTGGGCCGTGAGTTTTGAATCGGTTGATCGATTATGCTCGAGGGACCTTTGCAACGCTTGGATATAGGTTTGCGGTACTGGTACGACCAGTTCGATCGGATCCAGTTGGATAATTTCGAGAACCGTCTCACCACGCGCAACCCACTGGCCTAGCTCGGTGTGCTTGGCGGTTACATAACCAGAAAAAGGAGCCCGAATCGTGTATTTGTCTTTCAGTTCCTGCAAACGTCGGATTTCGGCTTCCTGGGCTTCGACCTTTGAGCGGGCCTGCAAAAGTCGCGCTTCGCGCGTGACCGTCAGCTTTTTCAAAAGGTTTTGGGTACCGATATCCAATTGCGTTTGGGAGAGGAGCGTTGAATAGGCCTGGTCCACTTCTTGCTTTGATACTCCGCCGCCGGTATCACGCAAGTTTTTTAATCGCTGATGGTTTTCTTTGGAGAATTCTAAACGAGCCTTGATTTCTTCGACGGCTGATTCAGCTGCAGCAATTTCGGTCGGTAGTGATGCTTGAAGCTCTTGTTCAGCTTGCTCGCGCATGCGAAGTTCGACGTGGGCCGCCTCGATCTCAATGTCGAGCGAAACGGTGCGAAGTTGAACGAGCGGCTGACCGAGCGGCTCGCCGTTAATGATGGTGGACTCATCAACCGTCACGGGATCCCCTGCATCGACGTACATTTTCGTCACCCGTCCATCAACAGCGCTTCCAATCGGTGAGCGTTTCAACGGCACAAGCGAACCCACAAACGACTTGCTGGCCGACTGTCGAGTCGAAACAACGCGGGAGACAACAACCGGAGACGGCCCACCCCCACCAGGTTGGGCAAACAAATGCCCAATGGGGCTTAACCAACAAGCGACCGCGATTAGAAACAGCCCGTTACGTTTTATTATTAGCATTTTTGTAGTTTTGGTTTTGGAGAGACATCGCGAAATCAGTGCCGCTAAGCGGGCCGCCGACCGCACAGGCAATGTATCAATTATAGTTGGAACGCGGTCATGAATTCCAACCTTCAGAATGAGTATTGGGACGATGTCAAGGTTCACTAAACCCAGAAAATCCGTATTTCCAGTCCTATTCTGTCGCGCAACTCAATAAACGTTCCTCAAAAACCGTGCTTCACTGCAAGTTCTTGGTCGTGAGCCAATTTGTTGAATGTTGGGCACTCTGACCAACGAACGACTGCCAAGCGTAAGCATCCTACTTTAAAATCGTCCGACAACGTCCTTAATTTCGTTGAAGCAGTGGGTAAATCATGTCAAATTATCCGCATATTTGAAAATCCAAGAAAACTCTACAGCCATTGAGATGGAGCCCTCCAGTGACCACGACGAAAGTCTTTGCCAATGCTGCTGCGGCGCTACACGATCTTCGCGATGGAATTTCGTTGATGAGTGGTGGGTTCGGCCTGTGTGGTATCCCTGAAAACAGCATCAAAGAAATTCGCCGCCAAGGCATCAAGAACATTCATGCGATCTCGAACAATATTGGCAATTCGGGACGCGGACTTGCATGGCTGCTAAAAGAAAAACAGATCAGCGCCGCCACTTGCAGTTACGTCGGCGGAAATCCGGATCTTGAAGAGCAAATGTTGGCCGCTGAAATCGACGTTACGCTCGTTCCGCAAGGCACGTTCAGCGAGCGGATTCGCGCTGCCGGGATGGGTATCCGCGGATTCTACACGCCAGCCGGTTATGGAACTCTTGTTGCAGAGGGAAAAGAGGAGCGGGAGTTCGACCGTCCTTGTATTCTCGAACTTCCGTTGGAGGCTGATTTTGCGATCATCAAAGCCGAAAAAGGCGATCCGTTTGGCAACCTCTGGTTCAAAGAAACGGCTCGTAATTTTTCACCTTTGATGGCGATGGCTGCCAAAGTTTCGATCGTCGAGGTTGAACAGCTGGTGGAACTGGGCGACATCTTACCTGAAGATGTCCACTTGCCGGGTGTTTTCGTGCAGCGAATCTTCGCGGGCGTCGACTATGAAAACACGATTGAGATCCCGGTTTTTGCCGACGAATAGTTCAAATTCTACGATTGTGCGACATCAAGTCGCGGAACTACAAATCTGGCTGTTCCGATCGGGCCGCGATAACTAAACTTCATTGATTGGACGTTACGACCAAAGACAAATTCGTCGATTCTCACTAGTAGTCAAACGCAACTCACTTTTCGGGTAGTGGACGAGGCGACGAGTCCTCAATACAACGGTTTTGTCAAAGGACTCGTCGCCTCGTCCACGACGTTCAATCCGAAAACCAAGCTGCGGCCGACTACTAGCCTAGCCCAGCCTCAGCTGGTGCCACCATTTTCGCTATTGAATTGTACGAATGCTTCAAACTTGTGCTCGCTAGCGTGCGATCAAAATGTCCCCGCCGTCCCATTTGTTAATCTGCAAAGCTCTATTTTGTTGTAATTAAGTCTCATGATTCAATCCGAACCACGTTCCGCCGCATTTTCACTTGAGCATCGCGAATTTCGAGACGACGAGTTTTGGCAAGAGATTCCTGGATGGAAAGATGTTTCGCGCGAAGATTTTGGCAATTACTTGTGGCAAGCGAAAAACAGCGTCAAGAAACTAAAGGAAGTCAAAGAAGTTCTCGGCGAGCGAATCAGCGATAAACTCATTGCTGACATCGAAGCTGGTCTTCGGATAGCCCCGATGAACATTCGGATCACGCCATATGTTTTCGCTCTGATCGACTGGGACAATCCGATCGAGGACCCGCTCCGCAAACAATTTTTGCCACTTGCATCTCAGATGCTGCCAGATCATCCGTACTATTTGGCAGACTCGCTTTACGAGGATGTTGACTCGCCGGTACCCATGTTGACACATCGTTATCCCGACAAAGTCCTCTTTTTGCCGCTGACGACGTGCCCGGTTTATTGCTCGTATTGCACGCGTAGCCGCATTATCGGCGGTTCAACCGATGCCGTAGAGAAACACACGTACGGTGCAAACGCGGCAAAGTGGGAAACTGCACTCCAATACATCGAGGAAACGCCGCAAATCGAAGACGTTGTCATCTCGGGTGGTGATGCGTTCAACATGACCGCCAAACACATCCGACATATTGGTGAAAGGTTGTTGGGTATCGACCATATCCGGCGAATACGTTACGCGACCAAAGGCATCGCGATCCTGCCACAAAAAATCACAACTGACGAAAGCTGGATGGAAGCATTTCTGGAAATGCACAGACTGGGACAGTCTCGTGGCCAACAAGTTGTGATCCACACGCATTTTTCTTCACCCATCGAGGTTACTCAGTGGAGCAAAAACGCAATGGATCGCTTATTCGCGGAAGGGGTCATCGTTCGCAATCAGGCAGTTTTGCAAGAAGGCGTTAACAGTGATGAGAATGTGATGATGAGCCTCACAAAAAGTCTTTCGTACATGAACATCCAACCCTATTACGTCTACATCCATGACATGGTTCCAGGCTGTGAACATCTTCGCACAACCCTTGGTCAAGGTGTCGAACTCGAAAAACAGGTTCGCGGAATTACCGCCGGGTTTAACGTACCAACCTTCGTTTGCGATGCACCGGGCGGCGGTGGAAAACGACACGTCGCATCTTATGAGTATTACGATACAGAAAATGGCATCTCAATTTGGCGAGCCCCCAATGTCAAGCCGAATGAACTTTTCGTCTACTTCGATCCGTTATGTAAATTGGACGCAGCAGCGAACAAGCGTTGGAGTGATTCTGCTAGTCGTGAGAGAATGGTCTTTGATGCAATTAGTAAGGTCGATTCTGAGCTTGGAGCCAGTGAACGCGAAAAGATCAGCGAACGGCTTGAGAAAACGTATCATGTTTCGAAATAGTGGTATTTCGTGTAGTGTAGCCACAATTGTCTCAATTGTTGTTGCGTATCACTTCCGCGCACGGCTACTTATTTGTTCAAACCATGATTGCGAAACCTCGTGAACGATAAACCTGACCGCTGGTCAAAAAACGAAATGGCGGACGAAGTCATTGCCATGCTGGAAGATGGATCGAGTCTAAACCTCGGCATCGGCATCCCAACTCTCGTTGCTGAGCGAATTCCGCCCAGCAAAAACATCTGGATTCATTCCGAAAACGGTGTGCTGGGCGTGAGCGGCCGACCTACAAAAGAATCGGTTTCGCCAACTTTGATCAACGCAGGTAAAGAAACAATTTCGGTTAAACGAGGAGCAAGTTATTTCGACAGCGCCACCAGTTTTGGCATGATTCGAGGCGGGCATATCGACGTTTGCATACTTGGCGGGATGCAGGTTGACGCCGAAGGGAGCCTCGCCAACTGGATGATTCCAGGCAAAAAAGTTACGGGCATGGGCGGTGCGATGGATCTCGTTCATGGTGCAAAACAAATCATCGTGATGCTGACTCATTTTTCAAAAAACGGGGACGTCAAATTGCTTCACCGTTGCACGCTGCCACTGACCGGAAAAAACGTAGTCCACAAAATCGTTACCGATCTGGGAATTTTTGCTCCAACTGGCAATTCCTTTTGCGTTGAAAAGCTTGCCGAAGGTGTTGCAAGAGATGACCTCGGCTTGGATGAAGGGCTGCTGGTGTAAGCCGGCATTTCTTCGTTGACTAACTTCATCGTGAATCCCATGACAACCCAATCCGACAAAGCCCTGGTCGTCTTGATTCATGGAATTGCATCCGGTCGGGCAACGATGTGGCCGTTGGCCTGGTGGGCTCAACGAGCTGGTTTCGAAACAAAATGTTTTGGCTATGCAAGTTGTTTTCGTGACATCCAGCACCATGGAAATAGATTCCGAAATTTTCTATTCGAATTGCGAAACCAGCAACGTTGGTCCGAAATCCACATTGTCGCTCATAGTTTGGGCGGAATTGTGACCAGGCACGCCTTGGCCAACGAACCCGAAGGTTGTCCGGAGTTTGTCAAGCGAGTTGTGATGTTGGGCACGCCGCAAAAAGGATCACCTAACGCGTCTTGGTTTTCGCGACGCGGTCTGTGGTTCGTTAAATCGCTAGCCCAGGTATCGAATCACTCCACCAGTTTTGTCAACCAACTTCCCAATATCGAGGGCCCGCAGATCGGCACGATCGCTGGTTCCTATGATTTTGTGATACCGATCGAGAGCGGCCATGTTGAGGGCGAAGTCGATTACATTCGTCCATTCAGCGGACACAACGGTCTGCTGGTTCGACCCAAGGTAGCCAAGCTTGTTGTTCGGTTTCTGAAAAACGGTCAATTCAGCTAATATGCCCTCTGCGACATTGTGAGCAGGGCGTTTATAAATATGAATCTTGCCACACAAACTGGTTTCTTAACGTCATGAATCGACCCATTTTCACCGCCGGACTTCGCTCGCCATTTGGCCGCGCCTTCAAAGGCGCATACAAAGATGTACGAGCGGACGATCTACTTGTTGAACTTCTCTCGGCCCAATCGGCCAAGCATCCGGCACTTTGGAATCGTGGTCCCGAAGACCTGATCGTTGGATGTGCTTATCCCGAACACGAACAGGGCTACAACGTGGGACGAATGGCGGCGTTGGGAGTTGGTTTGGATGTGCCGGGCACAACAGTTAACCGACTTTGCGCCAGCAGCTTGGAAGCGGTTGCGATCGCGGCGTCCCGAATCGTGGCGGGTTGGGGGTCGTGTTTTTTGGCGGCCGGCATTGAGGCGATGAGCCGTATTCCGCGTCGGGGCGCGAACTTTTCCGAGTCCGATCGAATCAAAGCGGCGAATCCATTCGCATACATACCCATGGGTGATACTGCCGAACGAGTTGCCTCATTATACCCTCTACTGATCCGAGAAAAACAAGAAGACCTTGCAGAGCGAAGTCACACGCTCGCTTTCAAAGCTTACGAAAATGGCTGGTACGCCGAACAGATTCACCCCTTCTTGATCGACAAAGACGAATTCATTCGCTATCCCGTCAATCGCGAAAAGATGGCCAGCCTCAAACCCGCTTTCAAAGAAGACGGTTCCGTGACGGCAGCAACCAGTTCACCGTTGACCGATGGAGCGACTAGCGGCTGGGTCGTAGAAGCCCGTTTGGCGAAAGAGCTCGGAGTGACCGGTGGGCTTGAAATCATCGATGCTCAAGTGGCTCACGTGCCCCCTGAACTTATGGGAATGGGTCCGGTCCCGGCATCACAAAGGATCTTTGAGCGAAACGGACTTACGTCAGCCGATGTGGCGGCATTCGAAATCAACGAAGCGTTTGCCATTCAAGTTCTTGCCTCGGTGGAAGAACTTGGGATTCCAATTGACCGAATTAACGCTTGGGGCGGCGCGATGGCGCTCGGTCATCCGTTGGGTGCCAGCGGCCTGCGATTGGTGATGACGCTTCACGATCGACTGAAACAGATTGGCGAAGTGGGCGCGCTTGGGATTGCGACACTCTGTGTGGGTGGCGGGCAAGGCATGTCAATCCTGTTCCGGTGGGTGAAGATTTGAGAGTCGAGAAGGCAAGACGACGAGTGGCGAGAAGCCAGAGAAAAAATCGCTGTCTTCTCGCCGCTCGTATCGAGGATGCGCAAGAAAAAGCCAGCAACCCTGAAGAGCGACGTTACCGTGAGGTGGTCGGGTTACCGGCTTTTGTTTGTCGAACAATCGAGCGACAAACATACATGAGGCAAGTTGGAGCCAATGATAAAGGAGGCAATGCTTCGGGAGATCAAGATGAAGAAATCGTCACTGGCTCCGATCCTCAATACTGCAACCCGTATGCCAATCGTCGGAACTTTTGGGAAAGCCTGTTTTTTCGGTATTTTTGCCCGCCAGTCCGACCCCAAACGCATCTCGTTACGAGAACAATGTCTCAGATTGAGAGGCTGGAGGGTCATTTTCAAGGAGTTCATGTCCCCATTTGCACACCCCTTGGGGACATCGCCTCACGCAGCAATAACGATCCGACCACAGAAGACAAATGCCGATTGAAGACGAAAACGATTAAAACTCGACGAACTCGTATGCCAACAGTCTTGGAGACGATTGAACTGCGCGAAGGCCAGCAGAACACAGAAATCGAATGCCTCGATGGAAAGCTGTTTCGACAATTTGTTTGAATCGCCTCAAGACGATTGATTTGTTGTTTTGGTCATCGATTGCGCTAACACCGTTGGCTTCTAATCCGGTCGGGATTTCACTCCATCGAATGGCTCGGCCTGTGCTTCTTCACTGCGTTATCGCCTCTAAATCCGCACCGGATTATGGCAATAAAAATCACTTATTGGCGAATACCGTTTAAACATCACGAGCAATAATCGGCGAGTTGAAACTCGCCAAGTGGGTTTTGTGGCCCTTTGTCGGAGCAAATAGCATGAAAATCGTTCAACCAACCAAAGAAAAAATTATCAGCAGCCCTGTGAGCGGAATTCCGATGCTGATTTTGGGCATTGTCCTTTGCCCTGTTGTAATCGGCATCTTCATCTTGTGCGGCCTGACACTTGTAAGGCCGAATCAAAGCAAAATCGTTTTGTTGTTCGGCAACTACATCGGCACAATTAATCAACAAGGTCTCTGGTGGGTCAACCCATTCACCGAGCGGCGTAACATTTCGTTGCGAGTGAATAACTTCAACAGTGAAAAACTCAAAGTCAACGATCTCCGCGGCAACCCGATTGAAATCGGAACTGTGGTTGTCTGGCGAGTTAGCAATACGGCGCAAGCGGCTTTCGATGTTCAAGATTATGAGTCCTACGTCGAGGTTCAAACGGAATCGGCGTTACGAACGGTTGCATCCAAGCATCCATACGATGCCGCCGAAGCAGGCCAGACGTCGCTACGAGGCGATTCGGAGGACATTAACGACGAACTGCAGAATGAGCTAACTCAACGATTAGCCATGGCAGGTGTCGAAGTCCTTGAAGTACGCATCAGCCACCTGGCCTACGCTTCTGAGATTGCAGGTGCGATGCTCAGACGTCAACAGGCCGAGGCGATTATTGATGCCCGCGCCCGAATCGTGGAAGGCGCCGTCAGCATGGTCGAGATGGCTCTCGAACATCTGAAGGAAGGCAATATCATCGACATGAACGAAAACCAGAAAGCCGCGATGGTAAGTAACCTGATGGTCGTGCTGTGTAGCGAGTCAGAAACCAATCCGGTTATCAATGCCGGTCACGCGGCGTAGAGTTCGGTCGGCAGTATTGGCGTTTATTAAATCAGTAGGCGAGTCTGTCCCAGACTCGCACCGGCCGAAACGGCCGAAACGGCCGGTTTCTGTCCGTTTGGGACAAACGGACCTACTGTTTTTGCGGCGAAAGCCATTAAATGCTGCTTAGCGCTAAATGCAGCGTCAACAATAAGAATTAGTGTTTGCGGGCCCGTATTGTCGGCGTCCGGGCCGAAACTGGCTCTGTCCAGCCAGCCCAAACTTCAGTTGGCGATGGTCACTTTCTACCAGCGCCAAAACATTGACCGCGGTCGGACAAATCCCCAACTCGCCGCCAGAGCATCAGCGGCTTCTTCCCGATCTGTGATGTTCCGCCAACCTCCGTTCCTTAAGTATGCGTGAGCGAATTCGTGCGCAATGATATAGAACGCAAAATCTTCGCGGCAGCTTGCTAATCGCGGCTTCAGGACAACACACCGACTTTCATAGCCGCTCGGGTTCAGCGTGGGCATCAAGACCGTGCGGCCTTTGCCCGGTTCGAATTCGTCGAGCGAAACTCGAAAATGCAAATCGTCCAGAAAGTCACGTTGCACAGGAACTGGCAATTGATTCAAAACATACAAAACGCGTTGGAGAAGCGGCTCAATTTCCGGGTCGTTCATTTGAGAAGCCGGGAATAGGTTGGGGAAAGCTTCAGGCATGCAACGTTTCGAAATCATGGGCTATTTGATTAACGACTCAAAGATAATCTCGGTCGACGTAAATGTCACCCGGGAGTTTGGAGTTCGCCGCTAAGCGTCGACGATCTTTGCCTTTACGCCCAATACTGCCCAAGGAGATCGAAAACGGTTAACTCATCCTGAAGGAGCCTAGGCGACTGAAGGATCTCTCGTGTTTTTGCATGAGATTCTCCGGTCGCTCAAGCTTCCTCAGAATGACTTTGGCTAATTCCTTGCTCCATTGAACGGTATTGGCCTAAAGCCCTAGAATGGTTCGACAAAAGCCGCCTTTCGCACGTCAACCGCTTGTGCGGATTAGCGCGCCTCAGGTGTCGTCCACGGAATTAGCCGTTTGAACAGATTAATGAACTCTCACGATATCCTTGGTCCGGGCCAGCTTATTTCAAAACGGCTCGCGAACTACGAGCATCGTGTTCAGCAGTTGGAGATGGCGGACGCGGTCGCCAACGCGATCGCCAAAAAAAAACACCTCATCGTGGAAGCCGGTACAGGTGTCGGAAAAAGTTTCGGGTATCTGGTTCCCGCAATTCTGAGCCTCGCCGAAAATCAGGAATCCAAAGACGGTGGCAAACGCAGGATTGTCGTTTCGACTCATACGATCAGCCTGCAAGAACAATTGCTATCCAAAGATATTCCGCTGTTGAACAGTATCATCCCGCTGGAGTTTTCGGCAGTCCTTGCCAAGGGTCGCGGCAACTACATCAGCCTCCGGCGTCTTAAAAAGGCATTACAACGCGCGGATTCGATTTTTTCAAGCGAAGATCAACATGAACAAATCCAACAGCTTCGTGTGTGGGCGAATAAGACCACGGATGGTTCCCGGTCAGATTTGGAGCTGCGCGTATTCCCCTCCGTCTGGGATGAAGTGCAAAGCGACAGCGGCAACTGCCTCGGTCGAAATTGTCCAAGCTATGAAGACTGCCACTACTTCAAGGCGCGAAAACGACTTCAAAACGCTGATGTCTTGATCGTCAATCACGCACTGTTTTTCAGCGACCTTTCGCTGCGCCGGATTGGTGTCAATATTTTGCCGGATTATGACACCGTCATTCTGGATGAAGCCCATACGATTCAAGATGTGGCCAGTGATCATCTGGGACTTGGTGTGACCCTTGGCCAAATCGAGTACGCCCTTTCAAAACTTTACAACCAGTCAACCAACAAAGGTTTACTGGTTCATCATCAATCAGCCGAAGGCCAGAAAGCCGTGATCCGCTGTCAGCTTGCCAC
This sequence comes from Planctomycetaceae bacterium, assembly GCA_024638965.1. GTDB lineage: Bacteria > Planctomycetota > Planctomycetia > Pirellulales > Pirellulaceae > Mariniblastus. The sequence continues at coordinate 28,183 of JAHEJI010000007.1, read as the reverse complement.
AGATGACATGTTTGGCGACATCATGAATTGGGTCGCCCGTAACAATCAGGACCAGTCACGCAATGGTGCGACGCGAATTCGCCAGCCGGGGATCATTAACAATACGCTCTCACCATCCCTCGAAGCTTTGGCGGATTTAGTCAAGAATCTTGGTGAACCATTAAGAGACCCAGCTGACAAACAGGACTTCGTTTCGGCTTCGGATCGTCTGTTCGTCCTTTCAACGGAGCTCGAAACCTGGCGATTACAAGAACTGGAAGGTGCCGCCTATTGGGTTGAGTCGTCAACGAATCGATACGGAAAACGAAATATCAAACTCAATGCTGCCCCGATCGATATCGGTCCAGCTCTTCGCGAAAACCTGTTCAATCAAACCGATTGTTGCATCTTGACCAGTGCCACGCTGGCGACAGGCGATCAATCGTTTGAGTTTTTTCAGAAACAAGTCGGTCTCACCCAATGTGACACCAAACAGTTGGGAAGCCCGTTCAATTACAGCGAACAGGCGCGTTTGATTCTGGTCACGAACATGGCCAACCCAACCGAAGACCGTGATACACATGAACGACAATGCATCCAGGCGATCAAGCAGTTTGTGTCACGCACCGATGGACACGCGTTTGTATTATTTACGAGTTACAGTTTTCTCAATCGGGCGGTCAGGGATCTCACATCCTGGTTGACCGATAAAGAATATGGGCTTTACGTCCAAGGTGGCGGCATTTCGCGAACGCAGCTGTTGGAAAAATTCAAGGCCAATCCTCACAGCGTTTTGTTCGGTACCGATAGTTTCTGGCAAGGCGTTGATGTTCAGGGCGATGCGCTTCAAAACGTGATCATTACCAAGCTGCCTTTTAGTGTGCCCGATCGGCCATTGCTGGAAGCAAGATTGGAAGCCATCCGCAAAGCAGGCGGCAACCCGTTTAACGATTACCAACTTCCTGAAGCCGTGATCAGGTTCAAACAGGGTTTTGGTCGACTTATCCGCAGCAAAACAGATACGGGAATCGTGGTGGTGTTGGATCCACGGATCAAAACCAAAACTTATGGGCGAATCTTCCTGGGTTCACTGCCCGAGTGCCAAGTTGAATACGATTCGATTTAAGGATTGAGCTTGAAACCAATCGCTGATTTCCCGGGTAAACTAGGGCGACGGAATTTGACCTTTTTTAATCAAGAATTGTCATGAGAATCATCATCTTACTCTTGAGCATTTGGATTCCGAGTGCCGCAATCACTGCCCAAGAAACCGATAACGGACGACCGCTCGCTAAACGGTTCCAAGACCAAATTCAGGAAAATCGAGCCTTATTTCGACAGCAGCTCAACATTCAGTATGCCACTCACCCCAACGTCGACAGTCGCCGAAATTGCCTTGACGTGTATTGGCCCCGAGATGCAAAACAACCGACACCGGTTGTCGTTTTTGTTCATGGTGGAGCTTGGTCGTTCGGCAACAAACGACTGACCAACCAAAAACAACGATGGCTTGCCAAAAACGGGATCGCCCTGGTGTCCGTCAATTATCGTTTCTACCCGAACGCCAACTTTGCCGAACAAGCGACTGATGTTTCCGACGCAATTGCATGGGTAAAACAAAATGCTCCCAAATACAACCTTGACCGCGACAAGATTTTTTTAATGGGGCACAGCGCGGGAGCTCACTTGGTCGCGCTCGTCGCAACCGATCCAACCTACCTGGCCAAACACAATATGAAAACGAACGAGTTGAAAGGAGTTATTCCGATCGATGGTGGTGGCCTGGACGTAGCCTTGCAAATGGAAATCGCGGAGTCTGAGACCAATCTTGAGACGTACGAGAAGATATTCGGCACCGATCCTGAAAAGCATAAACTTGCTTCGCCAGTTCACCATCTCAATTCCGAAAACCAGTACGCTCCTTTTTTGTTGCCGTATGTTCCCACGCGAAATTCGACACCAAGACAGGCCCGAAACTTTGCAACAAGGCTAAATTCAGTCGGCGGATCCGGAGAAGCATACGGCGCCGACGGCAAGACGCATCTCACCATCAATCGCGATCTTGGCGACGAAGGCGATAAAACCGCTGCGAAGATACTGGAGTTCATCGAGTTCAATTGCGCAGCAGATCAGGCGAGAGAGACTGAAAACGTATTTGACGAGATAACGCTCGACAAGTCTGGGGGCTTTGCTGGAATCAAGATCATCTACACGATTCTTCCGGACGGTGAAATCGCATCGAAGAAGAAACAAGGCCAGCAGATTTCCGAAACGAAATTACAACAACTATCGCAACTGATTGCCGACACCGATTGGTCCAAAATCCCCAAATCGATTCGCAATGACGACAACGTCGCGGATGACTTTCATTGGTCGATTACGATCAAGACTAAACAGAAAACCTATCGTTTTGAAGTTGACGGAATGCAGCTGAAAAACCACAAAGAACTGTTGGCATTGGTTCGGATGGTTGAATGATTTCCACGGCGTTGATCGAAGGCAGAAAACTGCAAACTTACTCAACAACGGCGCTCTTGTTATTTTCACCTGAAGTCTCGCCCGTTGCCTCGGATGAACTTTCGTCGGCTGGCGCATCCGCACCATCACCCTGCTCACCCTCTTTTGCTGCGGGGCCGAACCAGTCCTCCATTGGAATCACGGTCTCAATTAACTTGTTAAGGTCCTTGTAAAGATCCTTGCCGTGAGTCAACTCACCCCCCTTGTGCCCGGCGAAGGCAATCCCACACGCCAACACCATCAAACCCAGTTTCCATAAGACGCCATCATCTGGATCTTTGGCCCGCGCCCCGGCGGCGAACAAGCACAGCAAGAATGCGAAACCTGTGCAGACAAGCGACGAAGTTCGGTGCCAGAAGATCTTCTGATCCTGATTAAACAGATCCTGGAATTCGGTCACTGTGCCGCGATTTTCCATCGGGCTAAACCACCATCCCGATATGCAGGCGATGATTGCACCAATTGTGCCCAGCCACAAACAGTAATAGGCACAATCGCTCATCACGAAATTACCCCGAATACTGAATAACGCGAACAATCCCGCGGCCAATAACAACCCGATCGGTAGGTGAATCGCTGCCGGATGCAAAGAGCCGATTGCATTCCAAACGGTGTTGTCGACTTCCGCCTCGGCTGGTGCGGTGTCTTCTCCTTCGTCGGAATTGTCTTCCTCAGAAATGTCTTCCTCAGGAGCCTCCTCAGCGGCTTGAGCGTCGACAATTTCGATTCCATCGGGCCACTCGGCTCCTTCGTTGATCCAGGTTGCGACCAACTGAATCTGTTCCGGAGTGAGCGGATTCTCTTCGTCCGGCGGTGGCATCAGCTCTTCTTCGTCGTCGGAAATCAGATGCTCATAAAAAGCGCTGTTTTCAGCATCACCCTCTTCGATGTAATCCATCGCGTCCTCACGCACATCCAGGCGAGTGCCTTCCGGTTCTTCCGGTCCGTGGCAGTTGATGCAGTGATTTTCAAGAATTGGCTTGATGTCTTTTTCAAACGAAACGTCCGGTCCGTCTCCGATCACCGGTGACGCCAAGAAACCCATCAACAAAACGATGACTAACGAGCACAAATTTTTGTTGGTCATTCTTATTTCCAAATCAAACGCGTGTTAGTTGGCTAATGCGGGGGACCAAGTGCCATCAGCGTACCCGAAATACTATGTCACAATCAACTTGTTTCAGCAACAAGACTCTATAAATCCCGTAGATTCCCAAACTCCGCATAACCAGATTCGCATGCGTACAACTCAATCTTGCAAACGAAATGAATTGAGAAGGGCAAGTAGTAGCGAATTCGCAATCTGCATTGCTTATTTATTTACTCACTCTTGCGGGCGTGTGAAAGTCGCGGATGTCAACGAATCCCATCCCAGCGGCTTTGGCGGCTTCAATTCCGAGATCAGCATCCTCGTAGACGACACATTCGGCTGGCTCAACGCCCATCAATTCGGCTGCCCGCAAAAAGACATCAGGATCAGGTTTATGACGTTTAGTATCTTCGGCGCAAACTCGAATTGAAAACACATCCGCCAATCCGATCGCCCGCAATTGCAAGTCAACCGACTCTCGCGTCCCTCCGCTGGCGACCGCGATTTTCTTGCCGGTCCCGATCAGGCTGTTTACGATGTCAACCGTTTTCTGAATTGGTTTAAGAGACGAAATCAACTTGTGAAAAGCCCGTTCTTTTTGGCTGGCTGCGGTTTGCACGTCGACGTGGATTCCTTGTTCAACCGATAAAATGCCGACGATCCTGTCCGTTGGCATGCCAGCCATCAAATAAAATCGATCTTCCGGAAAGTCGATTTCATGTAAGGCCATCGTGTTTTGCCAGGCGACGTAATGCAGCGGCATCGAATCCGTTAACGTACCATCACAATCGAAAATGAAGCCTTGGTATTTGTCTGTCGGTCCGTTCAAGTTGTGTGCACCAGTTCACTAACTGATTAGATTGAACCACCTTGTGTCTAAACGACTCGTCTGACCGCCCAGGTCCAATGCCGATCTGTCGTCGCTTTGACGGTTTCGGAGTCAAAGCCCAGACTCGAAGTCAATTCGCGAATTTCCTCCAGCGACAAAGCTGCTCGGAGCGAATCGTCAAACATCTGTTGGGCGTGGCCATTCTCATTACCGGCGTAAATTTGCACCAGACTCTGGACGGTTGCATCGTCTTCAGGGCGCATTAGATCGCGGACAAAAATGACACCGCCGTCTTCGTCCGTTACGCGGACCATTTCTTTCAAACAATCCAGCGGTCGGGGAATGTGATGAATGATACTGTTTGACATGACAACGTCAAACATGCCGTCGTCAAACGTCATCGCTTTCGCATCGATTTGTGCGAGCGTAATTCGTTCGACCAATCCCGCCGCTTCGACATTATAGCGACCGAGGTCGAGCATCTGAACGGCCATCTCAATCGCCATCACCCGACAATGGGACCTCTGCCGACAAAGCTCCAGCGGAATCAAAGCCGTCCCGGTTCCCACATCCAGAACATCACCCAATTCGTCGTGATCGATGAACTTGAGCATATCTTCGACAAACACACGATTGACCTCCGAATGATCCATGCTGTCGTAGTCACGTGCTTCTTCGGCCGTGTCCATGACTTCCGGTTCAAGTACGCGTTTGAGGTTCATGAGGATATTTTCTCGTATTCTTCGTCTGTTGTGATTACTTCTATTTCGTTTTTCATGATGGTCCCTAATCCGAACATCAGCAATGCCATCACCAGGTAGGTTGCAGCGAACTCGATGATGATTTTCTTTTGTTCCGGCTCAAACGCATCCATCTCCCAGGGCCAAAACATCTTGTCGCCAATCAGAGGCGAGTGCATCAAACCAAACAACGTCAGTAGCCCGCCGACCGCAAAATAGATTGACGCTCCGATAAAGCGACGATCGATTATTCGGGCTGTCGCCGAAGCCCAAATTAGACTCGTCAAAATAAATCCACCAGCCAAGACGCTCAAATGGAGCCAAAGCTCTTGCAAGTGCGGTGGGAGTCCGGGGACGTCGAGCGCATTGACAAACTGTCCAAGGTAGATCATGACCAGTTTGGCAATCGCCGGGATACAGGCGACCGCCAAAGCCGCGTAATGTCGACGCGGCGTTACATGAAAGCTCTGAGCCGTAATTTCAATCCCAATAAAAACCAGAATCGGCAGCACCGCGGCTTTGGGTATCAGCAGGAACAGCAAACTGAAATAGCCAATCAATCCAGCGCCACCCACAAACAATGCAGTGGCCAGCGTATAAGCCGCACGACCCCCCATCGCTTTGTAGGCTGGATGACCAATGTAAGGCGTTGTCTGAATCACACCGCCACAAAGACTTGCCAAAACTGTTGCCACCGCTTCGATACCGATAACCGAGCGGGTCTCGAAATCATCACCGACCGAGGCAGCACTTTCGGCGCAATCAATGCCGCCGATCACCGTCGCTATCGCAAACGGAACGATGTAGCCCAGATAGGGCATGGTATCGGCAAACGAACCCAGCCATTCGAATTTGAACGCACCCAACCACTCCGTCGGGAACCAGGCAACTCCACTGCCCAATCCAGTCGCCTGTTCCACCAGTTCGACACCGGTTGCTGTTTGAATTCCGTACAATCCGTAATAAATCAAACAGCCGATGACGACTGCACCGAGCGCCCCAGGTACTCGAAAAGGCAGGTGACTGCGACCCACCAAAGAAACCAGCACAATGGTTAGTGAAGCAAAACCAACCATCGGATTGGCCGCTAATTCCGGCATTTGAGTAAACGCGATTAGCAACAACGCGATGGCTGCCAGGGAACCCAACAAACCGGCTCGTGGGAACACACGATGAATCCAATTGGAACAAAAAGCGAGCGCGCCTTTTACGATTCCGGAAATCAGGATCGCGCAAATCCCAATGTGCCAGGTGCGAATCGCCGCAGCTTGCTGTTCCATCCCCTGCCCGATCGCATCTGAGTAGGCCGGCCCGAGGACAAGCAACACCATCCCAATCGTACTGGGCGTGTCCAAACCGAGCGGCATGGCAGTCACATTTGTCAGGCCCGTCTTTTTGGCGTACTTGAATGCTAGCCAAAAGAACATTAGATCACCAAACAGCACACCGATAGCTGTGCCAGGTACCATGTACTTCAATGCAAAATCTACAGGAAACTGAAAAACGCCAGCAAGCAAGCTGACCATTAACACCAAGCCTGCAATGTTGTCTAACATCAAGCCAAAAAAGGCGTTAACGTCCCCAGCACGTGCCCAGTGATATTTCTTTTTCATCACAATCAGTCCGTTCGGCATAAGAGTTGCGAAAGAAGAAGGTGAGCGAGTTTAAATCGCTGAAAAAAGGCTGTCAAACGGACCTAACGTGTCGGGGAGTTCCCCGATAGAGCATTGCAGGAAGCCCATTTTTCTGTTGAAAGGAGTCGCATTGAAGGAGTTTTTCACGCTTTTTTGTGAACAGCCACCGTTAAAATGCGTATAAAGCCATGCAAGCCACAGTTAACGATTTGCATTTCAATCACACCCGACAACTCAGAGCCAAGCAAAACCTCGTGACGGACGAACAGCTAATTCTCGACTATCGTCGCACTGGTGACCGTGAGCTATATGCTCAATTGGTGTACCGGTACGAGCGCGAGTTGTACAGTTACCTGCGACGCTATCTGGGAAGTGCGGAGATGGCGGAAGACGTTTTTCAAGCGACCTTCCTGCAAGTTCATCTCAAGTGTGATTTGTTTCAAGCAGGTCGACGTTTTCGACCGTGGCTGTATACGATTGCGACTAACGCAGCCATCGATGCTCGACGGCGCAACAAGCGACACAGGATGGTCAGCTTGGACACACCCCGCGAGCAGGATAATGAACACGTTGGTCGATTAGTGAATCTTTTGGAAAGCAGCGATTTAGGTCCTTCCGATTCGGCCGTCTCCGCGGAACGCAGTCGTTTAGTGCGAAAAACACTGGACGAGCTTCCGGAATCGATGACGGCAGTGATTCACCTGGTTTATTATCAGGGAATGAAGTATCGAGAAGCGGCTGAAGTACTCGACGTTCCGGTTGGAACCGTGAAAAGTCGTTTGCATTCAGCAATTGCAAAGCTTACCGACGTTTGGAATACTAGTCAGGTCGACTAAACAGACAGCCTCGTCTCGCGTCACCTGACTGACAACCCATGAAGAAGCCGTGAAACACCCCTCGCAAGAAGATTTGCTGGGTTACGTTTTAGGAGCATTGGACGCTCAAGAACAACGTGAAGTCCAGCAGTTAATTGATGCCGATCCAGAGCTCGAGGAACAACTGCTCGAAATCAAATCATCGCTCGCTCCGTTGGATTGCCTTGATGGCAGTGGCGGTCCAAGACCAGGACTTGCCAGACGGACAAGCGAGACGGTCGCTTCTTTTCAGAAGCAACTGGAACTGGAAAACCGCGATCGCCATCCTGTCACCGACCAAGTGTTTGCTGATGCATCGCGCGCGCAAGAATCAGCATTTTCTGAATCTTCGCTTATCGAACGTATCGTGCGTCCGACTTCCTGGTCACTGTCGGATATGCTGGTTGGGATTGCTGCCGCTGCTGTGTTAGCTGCGGTTCTGCTGCCGGCTGTTTCTTACACTCGCTTCAACAGCCGAGTCGTCGACTGCCAGAACAATCTCCGCAGTTTAGGTACGGCAATGTTGTCGTATAGTAACAATAACAAAAATGGCGAATTCCCCAGAATTCCAGACGAAGGAAACGGGGCTGTCAGCGGCATTTATGCCGTTCTTCTCAAGGAAGCCAGATTGATCGACGACGACTCGGTTCTTTGTAAGGGTCGCAACTTTAACAATGTTGCCTTCAGTATCCCAACCAGGAAGCAAGTCGAACAAGCAGTCGGATGCCACCTCGAACATTTGCGCAGGACCATGGGCGGTCACTATGGTTACACGCTTGGTTACCATGAGAATGATAGCTATCGTTGTCCCACCAATCAGGGCAAAACCTATTTTGTGATTCTGTCTGACATGCCCTCGCAGCGCCTCGAAGGCCGGCAGAGCAACAACCACGGCGGTCGCGGACAAAATTGTGTTTTCGGAGACGGGCATGTCGAGTTTGTACGCGGCCCTGCTTACGGTGACGATCCAATTTTTGTAAACGACGTCGGAATCGTCGCTCCCGGTACCCATTCGAATGATAGCGTTATCGCACCCAGCCACCTCTCACCAAGACTACTTATTCGATAACGCCGAGTTCCAAAACTAAGCCTTATGGCGTGATGGTCCAAAACACGTGATCGACGCTGGTTCTAAAAGGAAGGTACGCATTTTCAATCGAGAAGACCCAGAATGGAAGCGCATTTTGATAATGGATCCGCGCTTGCATTGCTCCCGTATCCGATTCCACGAAGCGGGCAAGATCGCCGATCGGAGTCACCAGAGTGACGGAATCTGTTGGGCTCGCAGACTGAGTATCCACAACCTCATATTGACCCGTCGTGTAGTTAAAGAGTTCAATTCGCTGGTCGACGGTTCCGATGAAATTAAACGTCTTGGACTCAAGGCTAAACGCGAGTCCGAATGGCGTTTCCGTTGACGAGATTCCATCGACCGTAAAAATCAGTTGGTACCGTGCAGACTCAAAAATCGGCGAGAGGACGGCGTACTGGTTGTCACTGTTCTGCAATTCACTAACCGAGCCGGAATTCAACGTTCCCAGGAGGACGTTGAACGAGTTGGCAAGAACGGTTTCTGAGGTCGTGCCGCCCGCCCAAAAACCGCCGGCGAGTTGAAAGCCGCCGCCTGTCATCACAGGTCCAGCGTCATGCTGTCCAATCGTGCCTTCAAGTTCGAAATTGCCTCCGTTATTGTATCCACCACCGCCAGCGATCTTGTACCACGAAATGGAGAAGGTTTGAGCTTCAATTGAAGTATCCAGGAACAAAAAACAAACAGCAGCAATAACAACTGATGGAATGCCGGATTTGTTGACGATCATTTTTACTCTCTCAGTTTTGAACTGGTTTTTCGTCAGCTGTCGTTTAAGGGCGATAGACAACGAACGAGAACTCGGAATTGAAGACGTTGCCAGTGAGTGCGTATGCGATTCTAACGCGAATCAGCCCGTTTTCATGATTGCCTGACGCGACCATGAAATCCTCGTTTACGGTCACCAAAATGATGTCGGTAAATTGGATTCCACCGTCGAGTTCGATTTCGTACCAGCCAAGGTGGGGGTGTTCTGTACTCACGATATTCGGCGACCCCGACAACAATGATCCATCTGAGGCTATTCTTCCATAGGCGTGGGGCGGATGAGTTTGTTGGGTTCCCATTTTGATGTCGCCGCCATCAGCGTTTAAAAACAATGTTGATGTTGAGCCATTGTTGCGGGCCATTATTTCGTTGTTGTCGATACTGATATTGGCTCCCGTATTCGAACCGACGACCAAGATTCCACCGCTTTCAGGTTCGGAATCGGATCCACCGACCGCCGAGATCGCAGGTCCGGTTCCATTGTTTTCAGCCAACAAGGCGGCAAAAAAAGCGCCATTTCCCTCTGCCCAAATCGACTCACCTCCGCTTACGTTAAACGCATGAATTGTGGGCAAGAATGTATCAGCTGAAAGCGCGAACAACGCTTTCTCGCTTGCGGATGCGGTCAAAGTCAGCTTGGCATCATCGCTTGGATTGGCCGTACCAATCCCAACGGTACCGCCAGTGTCTTGAATCGAAACATTGCCCAACGATTGGGCAGAACGGATAAACCAGTCGCCCGAGAATCCATAGTGGATATGGCTGGTATTGGGTCCAATAATGGGTGCGCTGAAACGCGCCGTGTTGTTTCCTGAATTAAACGTGTCAGAAACGACGTCTAAGCGTGCGGCCGGATTCGTGGTTCCCATTCCCACTCGCTCCGTATCATCCACAAAAACGCCTCGTGTTTGCACCGAATAAGGCGAACGAGTAATCGCGTTTCGAGGAGACAACGTGAAACTTCCAACAACAATCTCCAGCCAACGACCCGAGTTATCGAAGGCTTCCGATCCAAAATCAAGTTCGACGGTGAATTTACCATTGACCACTTCGACACCATTTTTGATCTCAGTTGAACCAATTTGATTTCCGGCGGCGATGGAATCCCAAAGCGCAAACTCCATGTTGAACAACCCATCTGCGGTGCTGCCATTCTGTTTCAACTCGCCTTGATAGCTAAACACCGTGTCCTGTGCGAAAATCGGTGCGCAGCAAGATACCATTCCAGCAAGCAACGTCGTTGTCGCCCACACACATACGTAACGATTCATTTTTGCACTCATGATCTTTAATTCTGTTAGCAAATGGTTCCTGTATATTCATCAATGCCGATAAACGACAAACGAAAATGCAATATTCCTTGCCACGCCGGCATCAATGGAGTAGTTTGAGACTCTTATCTTCCCGGCCTGTTTATAAGCAGCGGTTGTGGTGATTTGATAGTCACGGCTGTTTCCAGTCGCGAGCACAATGTCAGTTCCAAGAACACCGCCGTCGAGAGTTATCTCAAAAGTTCCCGTGAACACGTTGTTTACACTCAGGACATTGGGCGATGCGGATAAAATCACTCCATCTGCGTTAATTACGGCATACGCATGTGCGGGTTGAATTTGCTGGGGTCCCATTTTGATTTCACCACCATCAGCATTTAGAAACAACGTTGATGTTGAGCCATTGTTGCGAGCCATGATTTCGTTGTTGTCGATAACGATATTGGTGCCCGTGTCAGGGCCAACGACGACGATTCCGCCGCTCTCCGGTTCAGCGTCGGATCCACCGATCGCCGAAATCGCTGGTCCTGTTCCGTTATTTTCAGCTAACAACGCGGCCGAAAAACCGCTGGTGCCTTCAGCCCAAAACGCGTTGCCCGCACCAATATTCAGTCCATGAATCGTGGGTTCGAAATCATCGACCGAAAGCGCGTACAATGCCTTATCTCCCGAATCTGCGGCCAAAGTCACCCGGGCGTCGTTCGTTGGATTCGCCGTACCAATCCCGACGCGGCCACCGGTATCCTGAATGATAACGTCCCCAAAACCGTAGGCCGAACGAATGAACCAGTCGCCAGCCAATCCATAATGGATATGACTTGTGTTGGGGCCAAGGCTTGGCGCGCTGAACCGGGCCGTGTTGTTCCCAGAGTTTGCTGTATCAGAAACGATGTCCAAGCGTGCGGCGGGATTGGTTGTCCCTACACCGACCCTTTCCGTTTGATCCACAAAAATACCTCGTGTCTGCAATGAATAAGGTGAGCGTGTGATCTTCGTCCTGGGATTAAGGGTAAAACCATTGACGGCGATTTCCAGCCAGCGGCCTTCGTTGTTGAACGATTCAACACCGAAGTCGAGTTCGACGTTGAATTTTCCGTCAAGCACCTGGACACCACTCTGGGTGATCGTCGAGTCGATTTGATTTCCCCCGACGCTCGAATCCCATAATGCAAAGGTCATATTGAACGCGCCGTTGGCAAGACCGCCGCTATCTTTCAATTCGCCTTGGTAGGTGAACGTTGAATTTTGCGCCGATGCCAACACGGCCCAACATCCGACGAACAACGTCGGAACCAGTGTTTTTGATATAAAAGATTTCCGCAGCATATTTCTCTCCCTTGCCTTGGGTTTCTGAGCTATACATCGTTTGCTGATCCACTTCCGCTAAGAGTAATCCGCAAAACAAAGAGCCTATGTGCAACAAAAAAGCTCGCCTTTAATTGCCAATCGTGACGGCTCCAAACGGATCGTCCATGACGACATTGTGGGAAATCGTTCCGGTCCAATTGGTATTGCCAGGTTGGAATCGAAGCTTTGCCCCAGCTCCAACACGGTATGCCGCCACATTCCTTCATTGGGTACAAAAAAATTGTGATCCGGCAAGAATGTCGGCATGCACCAAGACTACGGGAGTAAGAACTCAGACCTCTAATCCCGCCATCGACGTTTGACAAGCCCCAGCGCGAGGCAGCCAAGCACGAGCAAGCCACCGGGTTCAGGTACTGTCGAAATACGCAGTACACGGTCGTTATTGAATTCGGAAACATACATTGCACCGTCGGGGCCGAATGCGATGCCCCGCGCCCCATCAAAGCCGCTCCCGATGAGTGAAACGTTTCCAGACAAATCGATTCGCAGCAATTCCCCGATGGAATTTGTTGTAAACAGATCGGTAGTTGCTGATCCAAATTGTCCAATCGCCAAGAAGTTACCTGTCCCTAATCCAGTCACAAAGTTGTTGTCGATCAAAGTTCCATCCGACTCGTGGACCTCGATTCTTCCATCAATTGTGGAAACAAAAATTCGATCCGTTGAATCAACGGCAATCCCCCCAACCCTGGCACTGGTGGTGAACAAGGCGGATGGAAAATCGCCCGGCCCAGTCGTCAAGTAGACACCAGAGAGCGAAGTTCCCGGGTTTGGGGAATTCGTAAAAAGCAACCTTTGTTGGCTGTCAAAGGCAAATTGACTTGGGTTGTGAAACACGGTCGTCATTCCAAACACAAGGTCGACAACCTGATTCGGATGAATGGCACTGATTTGCCCGCCCTCCGAATTGGAAATTTGTCCACCAACCAAGATGTCGCCCGGAGTTCCAAATACGCCGTTGCGGTCCACAATCAGCGCGTCCGGATCAATGATCGCTGAATTGCCATATTCGGTGACCGACAAGCCTCCCAGACCGATCCGGTGAATTCTCACTGCGTCTCCATTGCCGCCGCCCGAACCAACATTGTCGCGACCGACATACAAAATTCCCGACGAGTCAAAATCGAGTCCCATTGGATCGATTACGGATGCGTATTCCGCTACCTGGAATCCAGGGACGCTAACTTGCGCGAATGAAACAGTTGTTGCACCGCAGATTACCACGCAAACAAGGTGTGATACACAAACTCGGACCATCATTTATCTCCAAAAATACTTGAATTATTTGGTGCTACCCTTCCCTTTTCGTGCGATTGAGAAATCAGATGGCTTACGATTTCCCATACCCCTTCACGACGATGAAGCACCCGTAAGTGGTGGATGTGGCGGTCTGGCATGATCTTGCCCGTTGAGGTCTTTTGACCGGTGCGCACCAATTTGCTGCGAAGCAACGCTACGTCCGGCGTCAGGAAAGTGACATCTTCGAACTCATTGCGACCCGAAACACCTGTCATTACAAAATCGAGGCTAAAGATAAATTTCAGGCCTTTTTGTAGCTCATCGCGCGCCTGAAAACGATCGCCGAAGGCATTCGTCCAGTCAACATCATCGGCGTAATCCTGAACGGCTAACACAGCGTCCTTTCTTGCCCACCCTTGATTCCAGGAATCGAGCGTCTTAATTATGGCCTTGGAATCAGCGTCGGTTTGCGAGTGGACCAAGTTTTGCAGGCACACGACTAAAAAGAGCGTCAGAAAAAATGTTTTCATTGGTAATCCGCATGATTGGTGAAACGGGCGCGACAATGATCAGAAAGAGTTAAGGACCATCGAGCCGTCAGTTGACGATGCAATATATCGGAAGCAACCGGGTCCTAGGTTTGCTTGGAAAGTGCCATCAATGGCAGCACCCCGAAGCCAGTGCATATCAACAAACGTGCGAATGCGATTGTTCGCCACTTAGCACCGCGACCTACCAACGCCGAATCGACTTCGTTGGTGTAGGTTGCCGACACAATGTCCTTAAACTCAGGGTATATAAATCCCAACGACACAATCGTCAGGAATAATAATCCGGCTAACCAACCCAGCAACAGATTGCGGCGAGACGTGCGCCAGTTCATGATCAATGCCGTTATCAGCAGTGCGAGCGCGATCATATTGACCGGCCGCCAGAACAAGCTTGAGTTGTACGTGAATTCCCCTTGATACATGGCTAGTGACGAGGGGGGTGCCGATAGCACCACGGGGCATATGGCGACTTGGCAAAACGCGTCGGCACCCACGAGCAAAAAATCAGCGATAGTCGCGGCCATAAGAACGATATTTTTCAACGCTCTCTCCGGTCTGCTAAGCGCGCGGAAAAGAGACTGGCTCCGACCATATCGAATTCACTGCTTTGTATAAATTTTGCTGTCAGTGCCATACCTTGCTCCGCGCAAACTTTTGTTGACGAGTGTCGAATAGACATAACAATACCCGTTCAAAAAGTTAACAACTTTCGGAAAAAATTCTGGACAAGTTTTAGAGAAGCAGTTTGATTTGCCCGCGTTGCCGTTTAGGCTGCTAATGTTTACTTACAACTTGTTAATTTCCAGTCTCATTTGTCGTCATGAAATCCAGTGTCGTAATGAAATCGATGTCGACAACATAAAAGGTCCACCAAAAGGAACCCGCAAAAAGTGGCTTGCCAGCTGCAACAATTCGTAGAAATTTTTGAAAAATGCTTTATTGTGGTACTAACGACAGAGGACCTGACAAGTGCAATATCAATCCAACGGCGACGTAACTCGTATTCTGGCTGAACTTCGTGATGGTGATCCCGAAGCTGCCGAACGCCTGTTGCCCATTGTTTACGATGAGCTGCATGGTATTGCTCGGCGCGTTTTTAAGTCGCAAAGTGCCGATGAAAAAACCATTCAACCTACGATGTTCGTCCACGATGTTTTCATGAAACTTGCGCAAAACACGGATATAGAGTGGGAGAGCCGTGCTCACTTTTTCGCAGTGGCCGCCAAAGCGACTCGTGATTTGCTCGTCGATCACACGCGACGCCGACAGGCTGCGAAACGTGGTGGCGGTTGGAAGAAAATGACTCTTTCTGCACTGGACAATGGTCAGACAAATCCAAAAGCTGAAATGATCGACATTGTTGTTCTCGACGAAGCGTTAAAGACTTTGGGTACAATTGCGCCTCGTCAGGAACGCATCGTCGAAATGC
Organism: Planctomycetaceae bacterium; assembly: GCA_024638965.1. GTDB lineage: Bacteria > Planctomycetota > Planctomycetia > Pirellulales > Pirellulaceae > Mariniblastus. The sequence continues at coordinate 12,824 of JAHEJI010000007.1, read as the reverse complement.
GATTTTACGCCGGCCTCTCGGTTGAAGAAGTCGCCAGCGTTCTAGGCGTCAGTCCACGAACCGTGATGTACGATTGGCGGATGGCAAGAGCCTGGTTACGAGCCCACCTGGCAGACGAGGAGGCGTAAACATGTCAGTCCATCATGCACAACTCCGAGAATTATTCATTGCTGCGTGCGATCTTCCAGTATCGCAACAAAATGCATTGATTCAGGAACACTGCGCCGACAAACCGGAATTGCAAGTTGAGCTTCAACGACTGTTGAGACAGGACGGATCAGAGAATGGGCTTTTCGCCGATGATCAATTAACGGACGGCGTCCAATATCAATTGGATACGATCGGCGAAACCGAACTGCCGGAGACAATTGGTCGTTACCGAATCAAACGAATTCTCGGCCAAGGCGGCATGGGCGTCGTTTACCTTGCCGAACAGGAGAACCCTCAACGTGATGTTGCGTTAAAAGTAATTAGTTCGGGAATCTTGAACCGCGAATTGATGAAGCGTTTTGAGTTTGAAGCTGACGTGCTCGGTCGTCTTCACCATCCCGGTATCGCGCAAATCCACGAAGCTGGCATGTACCATGACGGCACAGACCAAAGACCGTTTTTTGCGATGGATTACGTTGATGGCCAGTCGTTAACGGACCACATTCGAAAGCAAACCCCCAGTGTGCGCGATCGCATGAACATGTTTATGCAAATCTGTGATGCAGTCCAACATGCGCATCAGCGCGGCGTGATTCACCGCGATTTAAAGCCGGCGAACATTCTTGTAACCGAGAATGGTCAAACACAAATCCTCGATTTTGGCGTCGCCCGAGCTACCGAAACAGATCTCCAATTAACCACCTTGCAAACAAACGCTGGGCAACTCATTGGAACGCTGCCCTACATGAGCCCCGAACAGGTTTCCGGTCGTGTCCATGATGTAGATACGAGGTCCGATGTCTATGCACTCGGCGTAATCGTTTACGAAATGCTCGCCGGGCAACTTCCGCACGATGTTCGCGATGAGAAAATCCTGGCGGCGGCGAAAATCATTTCCGAAAATGAACCGCCGCTTTTGTGCGCGGCAAATCGCGAGTTCCGAGGTGATCTGAATACGATTGTGCACAAGGCTTTGGCAAAAGACCCCCAGCGTAGATATCAATCTGCCGAGGCGTTAGCGCAGGATATCAAGCGATACTTGAATGACCAACCGATCGTAGCTCGCCCAACGACGGCGCTCTACCAATTGCGAAAATTTGCCAAACGAAACAAAGCACTCGTTGGCGGCGTTGCAGCCGCGATCGTCCTGTTAATTGCTGGAGCGATCGGGACCTCGATGGGCATGCTGAGAGCCCAGCGCGAAACAAAACGCGTGACGTCCATTAACGAATTCATGGCCGACATTCTGGTGTCGCCCGATCCATCACTGGGTAACGCCAACGTTAAAATGGCCGAGGTTCTCCGCGACGCGGCTGCTGAAGCGCCCCAAAGGTTTCACGAATTTCCGGAAATCGAAGCCGACGTGAGTCATTTGCTGGGCAATGCTTTTACGCGCCTGACAAAGTTCGACGACGCCATCCCCTTGCAACGTCGCGCCTACCAGCTTCGCAAGCAATTGCTGGGAAATTCACATCAATTGACACGACAAGCTGGAATGGGCCTGGTTTCGGCTTTGTTGAATCGTGACTCCCGCGCAACAATCGAAGTGGCCAATGAATTACTTTATGCAACGCCGCGGAACGAATGGAACGGCAAAGAAGCACTTGAGCTACGTAGATTGATTGCTGCATCCTACAACCGCTTGGGCGAATACGAACTGGCTGAGAAGCAGTTGCGCGAGGTCATCGCAATCGCGTCCGTATCCTTGGATTCCAATCGCGACCTCCTCTCGCTGGCAAACGTGTCACTTGCCGTGGCGCTGGAGCAGCAAGCACAAAAGGGAATCTCAACCAACCCTGACAAAGACCGGCAGGAGGCGATTGAGCTTTACCGCAATACAATCGAGACATCAAGCCAACTGCACGGACCTGATCACAGGGAGACATTACGAGCTACGTTGAATCTTGTGGATGTCCTGCGTCACGCAGCTCAGTTCGAAGAAGCCGAAAAACTCTGTCATCATGTGATCAAATTGGCTCCCAAACGGCATGGTGCCGATCATCAATTCTGTTCTCGACCCTACAAAGATCTCGCGTTCATACGATTTGAGCAACAACGCTATGACGAAGCGGCAGATGATTGTATCACTGCGATCGAAATGACGAGGCGAAGACTGGGCAAAGACAACGTCGAAGTCATCGCTCACCTATGCGATTCGCTACCAATGCTTGAGGCCGGCAATCGTTTTGAAAGAGGTGAGGAGTATGTGCGAATCGTCATTGCGAAGTTGGGAAACATGTACGGACTCGCCGATGAACATAGGCTCTACCTGGCACGGTTTCTTTCGGGCCAGGGCCATACAACGGAAGCAGAACTGGAATTCGAGCAAGTGGTCGATTCAGGCGTTTTGGAAACTAGCCCGAAAGCGGCCTGTTTTTACAATTTGTTCATGGGTGAGCACAAGCTTGCGGCAAACGACCTGGCAGGCGCGACCAAAATGTTCGACGAAGCTCTCCGCCTGCGCCATCAACTGGGAGAAAGATGGAATCCCCGCATCGAGCGAATTGAGGCCGCAATCGAGCGGGCCGGCTTGTAACCTGCACGCTGACTTTTTTCAGGTTTTCCAGCGATCACCCTGTTTCTCTGCGCGTCCAAGCTCTCTGCGGCTCGTGAATTTATTTGCTACATTGGTGGAATAAACGAATCGCGAAAGGAGCAATCATGCATCGCCGTCAATTCATACAAGCGTCTGGTTCGTGTTCCGCCTATGTATTTGGCCTGGCAGCGTTCGCCCCGTTGATGACCCGGCGAGTTTTTGCGGCTCAAGATGATTCAAACGTCGTCGCAACCGAGCTATGGGGCCGACTCGAGAAGATTCAAGACGGCGTGTGGGCTTTGATCTCAACCCCCTTTGCCAAACCGAACCCGGACGGTTCGCCACCAGACAATCCATTCGGAGACTACACCACGGTTTGTAACGGCGGAATCATCGCTGGCGACAAGGGCGTGCTGGTTGTCGAGGCGTTTATGCAGGACGCTGGCGCAAGATGGATGAGCGATCGAGCCAAGCAGTTGACTGGAAAGCGCCCGACGGATGTTGTTTGCACTCATTATCATCGCGACCACACTGCAGGCCACGCGGGTTTTGCAGTTGACAAGAATCGCCCCAACATTTGGCTCACCGACGCTACCCAAAAGGCCGCTGAAACATCGATGCTGGAAAGTGGATCGGTAGATGCAAAATTCACACAAGTCAAACGACTGAATTCAGCGAATCCAACCGAGATCGACCTTGGTAATCGCAAAGTCAAAGTCATGCCACGCAGTGGCCACACTTCCAGTGATGTCACGATCGAATTGGTCGACCCCAAAGTTATCTGGTGTGGTGACTTGTTCTTTAACGGAATGTTTCCCAACTACTCGGATGCCATTCCTTCAAACTTGAACGACTACGCCAGCGAATTGGCAAACACAAAAGATACGACTTTCGTACCCGGCCACGGTCCGGTTGCTGGTCTGGACGCGGTTCAGTCGTATCAAAAGTTCTTGGCCTTTGTTCAGGATTCGACGACTGACGCCTTCAAAGCAGGCAAACCGGCTGAAGAAGCGGCCAAAGAATTCAAGCTTCCCGATAAACTGAAAGAGTGGTTCATCTGGAACCCCGACGTCGTCAAACGCGGATACGTCGCCTGGTACCGTGAATTGGAAGCAGATAAGAAGGACAAGCGAAACTAAGTCCGTACCTCCGCATGAATTTTCAAAGAAAAACGCCCGAAATCAAGTCGACCATCGGGCGTTGCTTCGCTTTCGATCTGAAAACGGACTAAACAGGTTCGCGGCGGAAACCACCATTCATATTTCGTCGTAGCGAAGACAACTCCGCTCGCTCTGGAATTTTCACCAGCCCCAGACCGATACGACCGCCGAACTCTTCCAGGTTCCAACGCATTGAATGGTCGGAAGTGTCACGTGCGACCGAGGTAATGGCATTCATCAACCCAAACTCGGATGGGTCTTCGTCATGCAAACGATCACTCACACGCTCCGCGATGGTTTCTCTCATCCCGGCTACATTCGAACCGAGGAATCCCATCATATTGTGCACCCGATTGATAGGTCGGTGCATCGCTCGCCTGATTGAAAGGACATGTCCGACAAAGGCGCTCGGTTGGGAACAGGCATCAATCGCTTCCCGAATTTGATAGTCGGCCCAACTGGCTTCATTCATCTCTCGATCGACGATTCGCTGTCCGACTGCCATTCGAAGGATCATTCCGTTGCGGCAGATTATTCGCTCTAGGAAAGAGTAAACTGAAATCAGACCTTCCCTCGCTTCGAGTGCCACTCCGTTTCGCAATTCATCTTCAAACGCCACTTGTTCGACTTGAGGCAATAGACCTCGCATCAACAATAAATCCTGGTTGTCAAATCCGTTTTTGACATCGCCTGATCGAACCCCAACCTCTTCGCGGAAGATTTCCTTGATCGCGTCATTGGTAATAGAAAGACTGAACATGGTGCAACCCTCGTAAAAAAGCATGAACTAAAATGTGCAAACTCAACGACGCGAATAAATAAAGAATGTGCGCCATGAATCACGAGGTAATACTAGGACCAAATGAGCATGCGTGGTCGCGACCGATACGAAGAGAAGCAAATAAACGCTTGAAACACTAAACCGCTTTCGAGACATTTAGTAATGTGACGCCAAAGTACCAAGTACTGAGTACAGGGATACTTGGTACAGTGTTCTGCGGACCTCTGAGACTCGTGAACCAATTCTGTTAAGCTGAAACTGTGAACAGAAAACAAAAAAACCCCGAACTTATGAGTCCGGCCGGCTATTGGCCGCAGCTCAACGCCGCTATCGAAGCGGGGGCGGACGCAGTCTACTTCGGGCTGAACCATTTCTCAGCGCGGGCGAAAGTTGGCTTCTCAATTGACGAGCTACCTGTCGTGATGCGAACGCTGCATGAGCGCGCCGTCAAAGGATGTGTGACGTTCAACACGCTGGTTTTTGATCACGAGCTAAAGCTGGCCGAACAGACACTCATTGAAATCGCCCAGGCAGGCGTCGATGCGATCATTGTTCAAGACGTTGGAATTGTTCAGCTAGCCCGCAAGATTGTTCCCGATCTTGAAATTCACGGCAGCACACAAATGTCCATCACCAGTGCCGAAGGTGCCGAGTTTGCGCGTTCCCTCGGTTGTTCGCGAGTCGTGTTGGGTCGTGAACTCAGTTTGGCCGACATACGGAGAATTGCCGAACAGACGGAGGTCGAACTAGAGGTCTTTGTTCACGGAGCATTGTGCGTTTCGTATTCTGGACAATGTTTCAGCAGCGAAGCTTGGGGTGGACGTAGCGCCAATCGGGGCAAATGTGCTCAAGCGTGCCGACTTTCTTACGACTTGATCGTCGATGGAAAACAGCAAGACCTCGGCCCTGATCGGTATCTGCTTTCGCCTGGCGATCTTTATGCGCTGGAACAGATTCCGGAACTTGTTGAGATCGGCATCGCCTGTTTGAAAATCGAGGGGCGCTACAAGGATGCGGATTATGTTGCGTTGACGACGCGTGCGTATCGCGAAGCCATTGATCTGGCCGTCGCAAATCTGCCAAATGAAATAGAAGCCGAAGAAAGACAAGATCTCGAACAAATTTATTCCCGTGGACTTGGCCCCCATTTCATCTCTGATATCAATCACCAAGACGTCGTTCGAGGCCGTGCCCCGCGGCACCGCGGTTTGCTGATGGGATACGTAAAAGAAGTCCTTCAGGACGCCGCCGTCATCAATTACGATCGTGAAATCAAGCCCGGCGACGGGCTGGTTTTTGACGCAGCCGATTGGCGTAGTCCCGACGAATCGGAGGAAGGCGGCAACGTCTTCACAGTTTCAGATCTCAGCAATCGTTTAATTCAAGTCGAATTTGGACGAGGCGAAATTGACTTTACCCGAATCCGCGAAGGCGATCAGGTTTGGCGAACCAGAGATCCTCAGCTCAAAAAGAAACTGAAACGCCTAACCGCGAATCAACAACCCGTCTTTACTCGCGGAATTCGATTTCGGGTTCTAGCCAATCTGGGAAAGCCGATTGAGATTTTCGCAACCACTGACACCGGCGAAACGGCGATTTACAAAGGTCAGTCGCCACTCGAAGCCGCCCAAAAACGAGCTCTCGATTTGGAAACATTAATCGACAAACTCGGTCGGCTCGGCGGCAGCCCGTTTCACTTGATCGATGTTGAGCTGCGGTCCGGTGAACCCGTTTTTGTCCCGACCAGCCAGCTCAATGCCGCCCGTCGCGAATTGGTTGCCAAGCTGTTGGCGCGCCGCATTGCGCCGATAGATCGCCCTGTGAACCCTGTCGTTTCGGCCGAGTTCGAACAACTTAAACGTTCTTCGTCTTTTTCGGCTAAGCCATCAGATTCGTCGCGCGCCAGGTTGCACTTGTTGGTTCGCACGCCGGAACAACTTGAAGCGGCCATTGAATGCCAACCGGACAGCATCACGCTTGATTATCTGGAACTTTATGGTTTGCGCCCTTCGGTGGAAAAAATCAAATCCGAAAATATTGTCGCCCGAGTTGCCAGCCCGAGAATTCTGAAGCCCAATGAACAAAAGATCGCTCGATTTTTGCTTTCACTGGACTGCGCGATTCTGATTCGATCGGCGGGACTCTTAAAGGGGCTCATCAATTGCGAGCAGGAACTGCCGCGGTTGATCGGTGACTTCAGCCTGAATGCGGCAAATGCTTTTACCGTAAAGGCATTTGTGAATTTGGGGCTAACGCGAATCACGCCGACTTACGATCTGAACGCAAAACAGATTGAAGAACTAGCCGGTTTGTTCCCCTGCTCTTCCCTGGAAGTGATTGCCTATTCTCATCTGCCCGTTTTTCATATGGAACACTGTGTTTTTTGCAGATTCCTTTCCACCGGAACGGACAGCACCAACTGCGGACACCCCTGCGAACAGCATCGGGTTGCCGTTCGAGATTCCGAAGGCCGCGAACATCCCGTCATGGCTGACGTTGGCTGCCGCAATACGGTGTTTGGTGCCGAAGCACAAACGGTTCCTGAATCGTTAGCCCTCTTTCGAGCCGCAGGCATCCAACATTTTCGGTTGGAGTTTGTACATCAAACTCCCAACCAGGTGATTGCCATTGCGAATGCTTTTCGAAACTATTTTGAGGCAAATTTGGATGGAAATCGGTTGGACAAAGAACTGCAACGGCACTCGCCTCAAAGCACCACGCAAGGCAGTTTGTTCGTACCAAGGAACTACAAGACCCTTGTGCAGCTGAGTTAAAAACTGTACTCGAGTCTGTCCCAGACTTGTCTCAGCCTGGGACAGGCTGAGCTCCTGTACCTGAGTCTGTCCCAGACTTGTCCCAGACTTGTCTCAGCCTGGGACAGGCTGAGCTCCTGTACCTGAGTCTGTCCCAGACTTGTCTCAGCCTGGGACAGGCTGAGCTACTGTACCCGAGTCTGTCCCAGACTTGTCTCAGCCTGGGACAGGCTGAGCTACTGTACCCGAGTCTGTCCCAGACTCGTCTCAGCCTGGGACAGGCTGAGCTACTGTACCTGAGTCTGTCCCAGACTCGTCTCAGCCTGGGACAGGCTGAACTACTGTACCTGAGTCTGTCCCGGGCGCGTGTACCAAGGAAAACCTGGTCACAAATGTTTGCTAAAATGCCGATATCGCCCGCCAGACAAACCTGCATTCCTAGGGTTATCAAGAATATATTTTCGATAGTAATCGAATGAACCAGAATGACGAATCAAGTGATCGAACTGGTCAACCTGCCAAAAATCACCAGCTACACCGCAAAGGCGATTGATCTTTCTTGCCGTAAATCGTTTCCAGTCTGTGTTTTGCTTTAAGAATGTATCTTCATCTTTATATGCAGCGATAAAGTGAACATGATTTGGCATCACAACTATATCGGTCACAAAGTATCGTTCTTCATCAAAATGAAGAATCGAATGCTCCACTTCAATAGCACATTCTTTGTTGTCGAGCAGACAACGACCGTATCCTGCGTCCAAATACTTGTCGCGAGTACAAAAAAGCCTTTTCCAAAACCTTGCCCTTTGATGCCCCGGTCGTTTACTGAGTTCCGCCTTCCAATCAAATTTTGGATTTAGATTTTCACGCAATATCAGCTGATTAATCTCAGCTTCAAGTTGTCGAATTGCCGCTTCCGGCAGCGAATCGGCTGCCCGCCAAGTTACAAAACAAAGCGCACCGGTTTGAATCCAATGTGGAAAATTTCGGTTATATACCGAAAACTCTTTGCTTTTCTCAAATAATCCTACTTCATCCTTTTTCATGTCTATGACCACGTTGGATGATTGGCCGCCTAAAGATATCGCCCTACTGTTTAGTTAATTGTCGAGGTTTCGCACGTTAAAAAAACCGGATGATAGCACTTGGTCGGTAACGTTCGCCTGCGATTACTGTGTACCCGGGTCTGTCCCAGATTCGTTTCAGCCTGGGACAGGCTGAACTACTGTACCCGAGTCTGTCCCAGACTCGCTTCAGCCTGGGACAGGCTGAACTACGGTACCCGAGTCTGCCCCAGACTCGCTTCAGCCTGGGACAGGCTGAACTACGGTACCCGAGTCTGTCCCAGACTCGCTTCAGCCTGGGACAGGCTGAACTACTGTACCCGAGTCTGTCCCAGACTCGCTCGGTTACTCCCCGGGCTGAACTTAGCTCTCGAATTTCTTATAATCACGCAATCTTGAAACAAGGAAATAAATACATGAACACTGCTACCATTGTCCGGTTGCCTGACCGAAAAGACATTGAAGTCAACGATACCTGGGATTTGTCCAAGCTTTTTCCAAACGATGAAACCTGGGAAGTCGCGTTTAACGACTTCGAAAGCAAAATCTCGGGATTTGAAAAGTTCAAGGGGCGTTTGTCGGAGAGCGCCACCACGTTAAGAGAGTTGCTTGATTACGACAGCGAAGTCGACCGGTTGGGAGAGCGGTTAGGCAACTACGCTTACCTGCGAACGACCGAAGATCAGTCAAACAGCGATTACCAGCGAATGCTGGGGCGTTTTCAAAATATCGCCACCCGAGCGGGTGAAGCGGCAAGTTACATTCGCCCTGAAATTCTGGCAATTCCCGATGAGCAGATGCGGACCTTTTTGGATTCACCTGAATTGGAACTCTATCGCTTAATGCTGGAACGGTTGATCCGTTACAAACCTTACACGCTTGGCGAAAAAGAAGAGCAATTGCTTGCCATGCAAGGAGAAATGGCGGGGGCGACCTCAAAAATCTTCAGACAGTTGCATGATTCAGACTTAAAATTCGGTTCGCTGGAAAATGAAAAAGGTCAGGAACTTGAACTTACGCCAAGCACGTTTTCCCAATTTTTGATTTCCCCCGAGCTATCGGTGCGGAAAAAGGCCTTTTATCAATTCTACGAACAATTTACGGCTCACGAAAATTCGCTGGCGGCGATGCTCAGTGGTTCTGTTCAAAAAGATGTTTATTACGCGCGAGCCCGCGGTTACGACAACGCGTTGCATTCGGCGCTTTACGCTGACAAAGTGCCGCAAAGCGTTTATGACAATTTGATCGCGAGTGTGCGAAAGAATTTGCCTGCGCTCTACCGCTACTATGATCTGCGCAAACGCAAAATGGGCTTGGATGAAATCCACCACTACGACACCTACGTGCCCATCCTCAGCGATATCGAAATCGAACACACCTGGGATGAAGCGGTGGAAGCGGTCTGTGATTCACTTGCTCCTCTCGGTGATGAATACGTGTCGGTGCTTCGCAACGGCCTGACAGCGGCTCGCTGGTGTGATCGCTATCCGAATCAAGGCAAGCAGAGCGGTGCGTTCAGCTACGGGACTTACGATGGCAATCCATACATCATGATGAACTATAAACCTGCGGTGTTGAACGATGTGTTTACGCTAACCCACGAAGCGGGCCACTCGATGCACTCGTATTTCTCAACCCAGAGCCAACCCTATCAATACTACAATTACACGATCTTCGTCGCCGAAGTGGCCAGCACTTTCAATGAGCAATTATTGACGCATCACATGCTTCAGAATGCCGATGATGATCGACTGCGGGCTTATCTGCTGAACAATGAAATCGACGGAATTCGGGGAACGATTATTCGGCAGACGATGTTTGCCGAATTTGAAAAAATTATCCACGAGATGTGTGAAGCGGGTGAACCGTTAACGGTCGAGGCGTTCAAAAAGACATATCGCACACTGCTTGACGACTATTTCGGTCCCGAATTTTCGATCGATGATGAGTTGATGCTCGAGTGTTTGCGGATTCCTCATTTCTATCGCGCTTTTTACGTTTACAAATACGCGACCGGGTTATCGGCTGCGATTGCGTTGAGTCAGCGTGTCTTGAACGGCGGCGAAACGGAGTTGAGTGACTATATGAGTTTTCTTAGGGGTGGCTGCAGCAAGTATCCACTCGACTTGCTTCGTGACGCAGGTGTCGACCTCGAAAAACCAGAACCGGTTGACACGGCTTTACAGCATTTTGGCGATCTGGTGGAACAGCTTGATTCCTTGTTGTAATTGTACGCGCCCTTATTTCCTGCGGTTGTAAAGCTCATTGAGTTCGGCGGCACCGGGCAGACCTTTTGCGAGATTCCAGGGTTTGGGCCAGGGCATGGCAACGTCGAGTGTATTTTTGCTGTCCTTCAGGAGTGCCCCAAGAATTGATTCGTGGGCTTCGAAACCGCCGACGATTGCAACGCCGTACCATTTGCCCTGTTCCTGACGAGCATGCAGTCCGACTCGTTTTTCATCTTGTGCACTGTCCCGGCGCAGTTCTTTGAAATAGGTGTTGAACTCTTCCTCAGATTTTGCGCCCGATCTGCGCCAGACAATAAAAAAGAGACCCCGTTTGTCGAACTTGTCGAGATTGGCTGGATTCTCGCTGGTCAGCTGTTTGTAGGTTTGCACAAGCCGGACCAGAGTCGAATCATCTAGTTTCGCATGTTTTTCCAATTCTTCGTCAAGGTACTCAGCCAAGACAGATTTTTCTGACTGTTTGTTTCTCACGGACCACATTATTCGCCCGTGCATGCCGCTATGCTCGCCCGGTTCAATCGGTTGTGCAAAAATCTCGGCAAACAGGCGCAGCACGTTGTCGCTTTTGTCCCACCAATTGCCGAGACCATAATAAATCGCGTAATACTGCGTGTCTTGCGGCGCATCCAATGCCGCCGCATGAAACATGATTTCGGTTTGATACGGATCGGAGGGCCAACCCAGTGCCTGGGACAAGAACGAAAATTTCCGATTGGCCGATGTAGTCGAATGCTTCAATCCCTGACGAAACGCGTCCAGGATTTCTCGATCAGAAAGTTCAAGGTTATTTTGCGATGCGATCAGATCGTCCAACCGTTTTCCGGCATCTTCATCATCCGGGAAGTACGTCTCGAAACTGGGTGACACGTATTTGTCGTCACGATTCCAAGCGTAATTGGCGTCGATATCAGGCTGGGTATAGGTCGGTTTGGCGCGAGGAGTTTTACCCTTCCAATGTTTGGCGAACTCGCGCAAGCGCCGGGTCTGGAACAGTCGTTCGTCGACGCGATCAGCGAACTCGACCGAGAATCCATCTGAGTTTTTGATTTTCGCAACAATCTCTTCTCTGAGTGCTATTCCGGCCACGAGAGCCACTCCCACCCATTTGCATCCGTCAATGCGACCCACAAATTCAATGATGTTTTCGTCGCTCAAGTCCAGATGCTGTCCCAGCATGTCGCGTAGTTGTTGAAAACCGTCGCGTTGTTTAGCCAAAACGTCTTGATGAGAAAACCCGATTGCCCATTTTCCCAGTGCGGCAAATCGTTCCGGTCGAGGAGGATCGTTGCCCGTCAATGTCTTGTAATAGTCAAATGTCGCGATCGTCGAAAGTTCACCCAGTTCATCTGCCTGGTCCAACAAGCTGGCAAGCTGATCCGCTGTCTTGAGTTGATCTCCGTGTGTTTTGAAACTCCAGTTGAGTCGCCTTTGAATTTCGCGATCAAATCTGTGGTGATTTGTCATCATCATCCACATCAAATTGTCGGAACGATCGACAACAACGGTCGGCCCAAAATACATTGCATAATGCACGATTCCGTTATCCTCGGCGGCGGTGGCATGATACATCAGTTCAATGGCTTTTTCGTTTTGAGGTTTTTTACCCCAGATGAAGGTGTTCCCTAACAGTCTCAGGACGCTCGTCTTGTGCTGACTTGTAAAACGCAGCCCGCGCCGGACAACATCGATATATTCGTCGGGAGCGTTTTGTCGCAGCTGCGGACTACTCATAAATTCATCCAGACGTTTTGCCGCGGCCTCATCGTTTTCCGGGAAATACGATTCGAAATCAGGAGGAACATATTTGTCCGTTCGATTCCAAGCGAGTTTGTCTTCGGGTGAAACGGCTGACTCGGAGGCGTCCGCATCATCGGTTTTGGACGTGTCTTGGGCGTGAATTGCGGCACCGCCCAAAAGAAAGACGATCGTTGCCACGGTAACAAGACGTTTTGGTTGTCGAACGCGTAACCAACAAATATTCGTGCTCATTTCATGAACCCGTTGAAAGGAAGTCCAGTAGGATTGTGTTTAAGTTACCGACAGCCGTCCCCCCTGTCCAGCAAATACCGTCAGCTCAAAATGCCAACTTGCGTCAACGACGTGCTGGATTTCCGCGGCGAAGTCAATGCGTTTG
>JAHEJI010000106.1 GCA_024638965.1 Planctomycetaceae bacterium | reverse complement strand
CTACCAGACTTGGTGACACACGGGAGTCCCGAAATACGTAATGGACGCCAGGTTTCTCAGTTGGCGGGCTCTGAGAGTAACACGATCATCTGCTTGCCGACTGCTTCGGCATACCTTTCCAACGTTGCCAACGTTGGATTTGCGTCCTCGTTGTTCTCCAGACGCGATAACGCGGCACGGTCGATGCCCGTCCGCTCGTTGATGTCCGCCAAACTCAATCCCTGTCGTTCGCGCTCCGCACGTAATGCCGCCAACACTTGACGCAACGGAGTTCCTTCCTGCTTCAGTAACGCCAATCGCTGCTTCGCGCGTTTCTTAATGTCCGGCAATTCTACCGCTATTTGTTCGCGAATCTTCGCGTGACGCGCGCGTTCCTCATCGGTTGCTTTGCGATATATTCGCTTTCCTCGTTCTTTCGGCATCTTTATTCCTCCACTTTGTATGCGGTCACGGGATACACGGTCACATCGTCGATCTGTTCGTACACGACCAATATGTATCGACCGTCGGGCGTAAAACCAAACACAATTGGCAGTCCCGAGGAACGGCTCACGTCACGGTCAACAGGATTGAAAATCACCTCTTCAACGTCCTCTGGATTCAAGCCATGTTCCGCGATGTGCTCGATGTTCCCACCGGGCTCTTCATTCCAGATGATCTCGAAGTACGGCATTCCACTTCTCTTGCCAGTGTTGATATATAATACAACACCCAATTCGACTAGTCAATCGCCGTGTCCGCTAAAGTCGCTTAAAATCCAACGAAGAAGATGTCCAAAGATTTAAAACGAAACTACGAATCTTGCGGTTGAGCCGACCGAAACTATTCGTTGGACGTACGCACATTCGCAATACTCGTCCAATGCTCGCCCAGCATCAAAATCGATAAGAGTAAGAGCAGGATACCGTAAACGGGCAGAGTCAGCGTTAACATGCTGACGAAGCCCACTAGCCCAAGTAATAAAAAGCCGATCGTCCGCAACAAGTTACTTGACTTGTTTAACGCTTGAAAGCATCGGTAAACAATCCAAGCCAGTACGCAAATCAGTAACGCCAAGCCAACCGTCAACCAACGCGAAAACGTCTGGTCGACAATCGGGTGCGCCGTTACTGTTGAGTTTCCACGCGGCGACTTGAAGAAATAGCTGACCCCGCGGGTTGGCAATTCAATATCCAGGCTCGACAAAGGCGCTGCATATTCGACGTCCTGTCGAGCGATTTCATCCACTTGACGCCCCGCACTGGGAACGCCAGCGACGGCCGTTTCGCCGCTACGTCGACCAGACTCTGCGAATGGATCGCCTGGGGCGGCATCAGACTCATCTTGTCCCCCTTGTGGTTGGTTTGCGAGTTGCGGGTTGGCAAATCTGATCGAGTCGTCAATTACCAATTGTTTGTTTTGAACAATTTTTACCGCCTCTTCCTCACCCCGTTCCGAACTTCGACGTGATTGGTCTGCGTTCTTGGATTTCTTGTCCTCTTTTTGCAAGTACAATTGGTTTCGCGAAAACCATTCAGCATCGAATTTTTCCCCACCTTGTTCGTTCACTTGACCTTCTTGATCTTCGACGGTCTGGACTTCGTAGCCAAAGTTCTTGAGCCCTCGGGTCACCGAGTTTCTGGCAATCTCCGCTTTTTGATTTTCAAGCAAAACATTTAAGTTCGCTCGGTTGTCCCCGAAAAGCTGTGCCGATTTTGTCAGCTGTTGACCTTGTTGCTGTTCTCTCGATTGTGAATAAAGAATCTGAGCTGCGGCTGACTGTTTGGCTGTTTCAATTGCTTTCTTGTTAAATTCAAGCTGGCTTTGAAATGCAATTTGACCACTTTGCTCTTCGAATTCCTGCATTTCAGACTGCAAACGGTCGAGGTTTCCCAACGCGCGGAATTTTGAATAGTCCTTCCCCCGTTTGGAAAAGCCTCCGGATCCACCGCCTAATTCAGACGATTCGAACCGTAGCTGTTCGGTCAATTGCTGGATTTGCCGAGCCTTATAGCTTAGAAACCCTTCATCCAACTCTCCCTTGCTATCCACTTGCGTCATCGTGCCGCCGAATTTGAACCACTTGTGCGATTCCGGGAGCAGCAAATGAAGCTGACTCAACTGCACATTGATGTTGATTGTTTCAATGACGGGGAAATCAACTGATTTCCAGGTTCGCAGCTCACCGAGTTTGCCTCCGTACTTGAGCTGGACGGAATAATCGAGATCGCCTTCCGGTGTCTTGACCAACGGGATTCGCAGTTGACGGTCAGTTCCAGTTGGGGACTGAACCGGCTTTACCGGATAACCCTGGACCATCACGGTTAACAGCCGAGACCCATTAGGAAGCTCGACGTCGAGGTACTGTTCCGAACGATTATTGACCTGGAAGTTTTGCAAAGCGCGATAGGCGCCACTTGAATCGACAACCATCGTCGTCTTGGAAAACTCGATGCTGGCCGAAACTGTTTCGACTGTCTGCCGGGCGGTCGTTTGAAATGCAAGGTTCGGGTTTTCGACGTCCCGTTTTGCAACGTACGCCATCGTTAATTCACCGCCGGCGAGCTTTTGTGTCAAATCTGCGTACTGACTAAGTTCGCGATTCAAGCGAGTGAAGTCGTCGCTGGCTGCAACCGTCACTTCGTCGCGTCCGGCGTTTTGAATCGTCGCATATTGCCTGCCAACTTCGCCCGTCAAAACGACAGGCATGGGAACCCGTTGCTCGTTCGTCCCCAATTGACGGTCATTTTCGATAATGATTCGATAAGATCCGATCACGTCATCTTGCAAGTCAAGCTGAACCTGAACCATTCCGGGATGAGCGGCGTCCGCCAGTGCTGTGGTTTTTTCGCTAACGAATCGGGCAACAATTTTCGAGTTTCGCATCCTCTCGGGCAACAAAAACCGAATTTGTCGAATCCCCGCGCGCTGAATATCAAAATCCAACAGGATGGTTTCTTCGACGGCAAAATAGGTTGTGCGGACGTTCGTGATTGTCTCCACAGAAACCTGTGGCTGGATTTTTGAAAATCGCAATGTCGCGGCGTAATCTGCGTCGCGGTACTGAAGCGATTGACGCGTCAAGCTTCGTTGGTCGGGATTCAGCCATGGAGTCAATTGGCGAACCAGGACGGACTGACAGTTTTTCAGATTCACCGCCGTTACATTCAGGGCGGGGTCGACCTGAATTGCGAACTGCCCGGTTTGGGTGTCAACATCATTGATCATGATTTTCGGAATCGACCAGCTGGTTTGGCCCTCGTAGTTTTGAATCGTTCCATTGACCAACAGCGGAGTCTTTCCGGTGATTCCGCGTGAAAAGAAGACGTGGACGCGTTGAACGTCGCCAATTCTTTCGATCGACCAGGTTTCATCGCTGTTTGCCGTTAACTCGTCAATGGTTAACGTTGCCGGCAAATCAAAACTGAGTTCATAAACCGGTCGTTTGCCCAGATCGTACGCGATTTGCAACTCAAAATCCGCTTCACTTTGACCCATTCGAAGGACCGTTTGAGTTTCGGCTTTGATTTGCTGAGGCAACTCACTGGCTTCCAGTTCGATTTGGAAAGGAGTTGTGACGAACTGCAAGACTTGGAATTCCTTAATCCCCAGTGGGCTGGAATTCGCATCGATTACGTCCATATCGATTTTGCATTCTAACTGATCGTTATCGATTCGACTGGCGGCATGCGTCCGCAGCTGTTTCAATTCGACAATCGGGCTGCGACGAATCGTGTAAGTTCCCTTCTGCAACGCAGAACCCTCAACTGACAAATAGGGCGCAGAAAACTTTTGGACCTCCTGGCTAATCGAAAAATCTCGTTTGGATAAATGAACCGTGAACGTCTCCGTATTTTTCGCCGTGCTAAGAACGGTCACGACCAGTTCCTGCCAGTTTGCACCCGGTTTTACATCCCAAGCCCGTACGTTTTCGCCAGTCACGCGCTCGACGAGGTAACCGTTAGGTACTTGAAGCGAAAACGCATCCAGTTCCGAGCCACGGAAATCCAAATCGAACCGCCAGGACAATCGCAAACCGTCCTCGCGGATGTCAAATACAGCTTCGGAATCGACCGTCAGACTTTGGTCGATCGCTTGAACTGCCGTTGACGGTTTCCATTGAAGTCGCAATGTTCCGTCTGCACTCAAGATGGTTGAAACGGTTTCGCCAGGCTTTGCCTCGATCGAACGTCGGTCGGCATCTGAATTGAGCCTGATCTCAACGGGTTCGTCTGTCGAACGGATGTCGAGACTGCGCGTCAAACCGACCGGCAGTCGGACGTTGAGCGAGCGCCAACCACCTTGTCGATTGGGTTTTACCTGGACGTTGAATTCGAAGACCTTTTTGCCTTTTCCTTCCAGATACAACATGATCGCGTTGGAAGGCTTCTGCGCGGCTCCTTTCTTCGCCTGGCCCCGCCCCTTTGCATTGGTGGGCGGCAACGAAACAAACTGCAGTTTCGCGGGTTGTCCGTCGACGGTCGCTGTGGACAATGCACCGCCGTCAATCGGCAATGGAATGGAAACTGAAGTGTCTTGCAGCAACTCGAAAACTAATCGACCTTGGATGGTCAGATCGGCGTCCAAAGCTAGCTGAAGCGAATATTCGGCGGCCGACAAAACGAAATCAACTGGACTGTCGATTTTCGGTTTGTCGCCAGTGTTCGGATCGGCCTGTTCAGTCAATCGCAAATAGTCTTCGTATGGAATTAACAGTTGATCTGCATTCTTCTGCCCAGCTGGATCATTCACATCGAAAGGAATAATGATCGCGTCCTTCGGGATTCGCGGTTTGGACTCGCGACGGAGGCGATCTAAAAGCTGTTTTAATTCGTTCAGGTCTTTGACAACAACATGCGAATCGTCGGCTTGGGAATTGTCATTTGTTTGGGCGAGACTCACGTCTGAACTGCCCATCGACAACAGGAACCCGACAAGTACAATCGGTAGATGTTTGACGACAAAGTTGGCCGAGTTCGAAACACGTTGCAAAATCGCAGCAACCAAAAAATAGATGGCGACCAGGACAGCAGATAGAACCGCAAAATCAACAATCGGGTAAAACGCATCAAACCATGATCCGGCAACCGGCAACAGGCAAGCTGCCAGGACGACTAACGCCAAAAACAGAAACTTTGTGCCGACGGAACGGCGAGTTAGTGTGATGCCGATGAATCCAATCAACAAAGCAATTGCCATTGCCAGCCATTGGATTCGATTTTGATTCGAAACGTTGGCTTGTAGCTCGGGTTGTTCGCCGAGACTGAGTAAATCAATTGAATTGTCGGTTTCGGTAAGTTGAATTTTTAGACTGCGCAATCCTTGCAAGGCCCAGAGGCTCATTTTGGTTTGCCTCTTCGCTTCCTGAGCTGGGGAGTCGACAGCTGTAGCTGTTTTGGGTAATGGTTTACGCTCTTCAGCGTCAACGGTTTGGCTGTCACGCTCCCCTTTTGCCTCGTCCAAACCAGCGCTGATTTCGGCTTCTGCCCCTCCCCTGTTGACACGAATGGCGTTTTGATCAGGCGTTGCCGTAACGGGCGCGGATCTGGCAGGCGCGTCATCAAACCGTCCGTCGACAGGAGCCATGTTTTTGGCTGCGAAGGTCGGTCGAGACTGGGCCGAGTTGACTTGCATTCCGCCCGTCCAATTTACTGACTGACCATCGAGGAAGCCGTCTTCAATTCCGCCACCGATAGCATTAATCCAATATCCAAGTCGCTCGATTAGTGGCGGCTTATTAATTTGATCGGACTGAAAGGCATCGTTCGTGCTGCAAACCTCGTAGCCATCTGGCAAACTCAATCGCCATTTGAGATCGACCAAGGGGACCGTGAATTCGTCGTTCTTCGTCGTAAACAAGCCAAGTTTTGGAGCCTCGGTTTCGAAATGTCCTACAAATCCGAAGGAGCGAATGCTTGACTCATAAACCAACTGTAAATCGCGAACTTTCCCGGTCGACTTGGTGGCCAAGCTGACGATCAACGAATCCTGATCACGCTGAGGTTTGGCGGGTTGTCCATCCAGAAGCACGGACCACAGCGTTGCCTCACCGGGCAATTGAATTCGCACAAATGGCTGATTGGTCACGAGTTGAAAACGCGCTGCCGTTTGTGAACGCCCATCAGACGAAATGGCCGTGATCATTTCGGCGCGTTGAACAATCGCGCTGGGCAGCCCATAAATCGGGCGGCGAGAACATTTGACGGTCATCTCGCCACTGTCAGACGTCCACGAATAGGCACCCAGCAGGTACCGGCCCGGTTGATAAATCGCCTCTTCCAATTCACCCACGTCGATACTGCGGCCCTGTGTTTCAATTTGAATATCAAGTTCTGAGTTGCCTTCGACCGAAACCATCGCGGACTGAAATTGAACGTCGCTTGCCGTTATCGGGCGGAGCGTCAAATTGGCGAGTTGAGCTTCGTCGATGGTCAAGTAATAGTCGGCTAACAAACGGACTTGCCCCAGTCTCTTGTCAGCCAGCTGCACCGTCCAGTTCCGACTGGATTCATCGGAATCGCTGAAAAAATCTTTAAGCTCAACATTGTGACCGCGAATAGAAATTGATTCTGGCGTCGAAATTGGCAATTGGAATTTGAGCAGATCAGTTTTGGCTTGTCGAATCTCAAACAGAATTTCATTTCGCACACGCAGTTGGTTCGGTGCAATTTCAAAAAACGTAAATGTACGAGCCGTCAAAATGGGCTCGAGCCGATGGATGTTCAACGTCAAACCGAAATCCGCCGACTTAAAATGGAACGCCAATGGAGCTTCGTCTGGTCGGAAATTGAAGTTTGGTTTTTCTTTTTCACCGAGCGTATCAAGCGCGCGAATGTCGGTTGGTTTAGCCACGAGATCAGGAGACGTCGTTACCGCGATCGCCCCGGTATGTCGAGTGGCTCCTTCGACGGTCATCGCGGGAAAGGCAATTGTTTTGTCGCTCCAGCTTTCGATCCAGCCTTCTGGTATTGATTGGGCCACAAAATAAATTCTCGTTGGTTCGTCTTTAATTCGTTTTCCCAATCGACACTTGATGCGGGATTTATCGGCTTGGGGATAGCGCTCGAACTTGATCGGTTGACCGTCTTCGCCGGTGATTTCCGTAAACCTCCAGCCGACGGGAAGTGTTAGATCAACGTCAAATCGTGTGTCATACAGGCTCGCCAGTGACACGCCGCCTCGCAGTTCCAGTTGTTTGTCGCTCAAGTCGAGTCGGGCATTGGATGTGACCAGCAATTCCGGGGCAGGCTGGACGAATTGGGTATTGATTTCATAATCTGTTTGTGGCGCGTAGTACGCCGCTACGATGGAAACAGGATTAGCAAACTGATTTGATGTCAGCGTTGCCGGAATCGCTCGTGACAAGAACTCATGGTCGATCGGAGTCACACCTGTTGTTTCCACCTTTTCGGCTTTCAGACTAATGTCGGCAAGCACACCGACAACCGAAATACTTCCGGCGACGTCGAGCGGACGCAACTGGGGAGCATTCCACGGCGAAATATTTGTCGAGTCACGACTGGCAACGATATGCACCACGACATCTTCTCGAGTGGGAACTCGTAACAAAATGTTCAACACGTCGTTACCACTTTCGTCTGTTTCGATTTCCCACTGGTTAAGCAACTCCGTAGCGACCGAACTGATTTGATAGCCCTCGGGAACGGAAAATCGCAAGGTCTCAATGGCACCATGAATTACATCCATGGAACCGGTCAGGTGCATTTCGTGCGTATCGGGTGTGAGTTTGTGAATCAAAACGCTATGAGAAACAACGACTCGATCGTCTTTTAACAAACGATTGTTAAGTGACAAAACGAGCGACATCGGTCCTTTTGTGGGTAGCAAATCGAACTTGGTCATATTCTCGGCTTCGTTGTATTCGCGTTTAACAACGGACATTCCACTTTTTACATCAACGTTTCCCGGTACGGTCAATTCAATTTGTGTGGCTGATGGAGCAGGTAATTGCAGTGACATCGATTGACGGGCAGCGGTCGTCTCCATCGGAACGGTCATTTCGATCGTTAACGTTTTTCGCGCTTTCCCGGCAACCAGCAACCAGATTCGGCCTTTCGAGTCCCGCCACAAATTCGCGGGTTCGTCACCTAAGGTGGCTTTGCGAATTGCCACTCCACCGATTGAGAGCGGGATCTGCACAAGCCCGTCATTGAGAGATTCAACGATCAACGTGCCTACAATCGTCGTGATCCCGTCTCGAACAGTGCCCTTGTAGTTTGCAGCGACGACAACCGAGTCCTCTGGAGCTCGACTGATCGTACGCGTTTTGGAGAACTCGAGCAGCTGTTCATACTCCGCTCGTGAAAGTAATACTCGATCGGAGTTCGCGGCAAGCAGTACATTAAGATCATCAAAGGGAACGTAAATCTCACGATGTATTTTGTCCGCTTTGTCTTGTGCGTTTGTGGCACCGACTAAAATCAGAGTCAACAAACATACAGTCCATAACATCTTGTGAAAATTCTTATTCATCGTCGGCCTCCGCATCATCTGTTGCGGTATCAGTCGGCTTGACATCGGCGGGCTTCGGCGGTTCCTCTTCCGTACCGGGTGGTGGCTCGCTGGACACTTCCGGGGAGACCCTTGTAGTTCGTTGGCGTCGATTAAGTTCACGTTCCGCCATTCGGGCTCGCCACCAACGTCCAGTGTCCAGAACAATCCAAACGACGGCGACGATTCCAAGTGTTGCCAGCAAAGCTTCGCCAACTAAATGTTCGGTTACCAAGGGAAAAAACAATCCAACCCCGACGAATAGAGCCAAAAGCAAAACTAATGCAGCTAGCTGCGTTGTGAATCGCTGGGGCAACATGAACAGGCCGACCGCGGCGATCGCGATACAAAACAGGACATTCAAAGCCGTCAGGTTGAACGTCCTCAATCTGAGCGAACCGTCGGGCGGGGATTCGGGGCGGAGAGACGTAAACACATAGGGACGACCATCGGTTTCAAATTTTTGATTATTTGTCGTCACCTGGGTGCCTTCCTGCACCCAACTCAAAAGACGATTCACATCCTCGTTTCGACGATTAAACATCCGTGAAAACAGGGTCGAATCAACGTCGATCGCTTTGTCCGTCCACTTACCCGACTTGTAAATCAGCGCGTTTTCATGAGGCAAGTAAACACAAAGGGCAACTTTCTGCACGGCTGGATCATCCGGAAACACGGGCAAGTCGATTTGGCGATGGCCACCCGGAATCGAGTATCGCAGTTCCAGCAAAAACGGTGTATCGGCGGATTGTCCCGTCAAAGGAACGTAGATCAGGCCACTACCGCCACGCTCCGGAGTGACCCGCTGTCCGTTTACACGAATCGGTTGATCGTCAAACGAAGTTGCGGGATCAAATCCTTCTGGCATTTGAATTGCGATTCGCTGATCGACGCTTCTGATGTTGTACAGTGCTTGAACCGATAGTTCGTTTTGACGAAGCGAAACGACTCGAACTAACGACCGCGAGATGCTGGTCCGTTTCAGATTTTCCAATTCGTATCGCGTTGCCGTAAGACTGAGCGACCAATCGTCAACGAACTCAAAGGCCATTGCGGCATCAGGCATCGAAATGCCGGAAGTCAAATCAGTTTGCGGATCGATCGCACGCAGCCCAACGGCATCATCTTTGGGTCGAATGTCGATGGTTTCGGATTTTGTCGTCACGATTTGGCCGCTTGCGCGGTCCGCGCCCAATGGCATCAAGCGATCAACTTGAACGTCAAGGCTCTCCCCCAAAGGAAGCTCATCGGTGTTCCGTTCCCAAGTGAAACGCACCTCATGACGGTCAAAGAATTCTTTTTCGCCCGTTAGTTTCCAAGCCGTGTAACCATCCGGCACGTCTGCGGGTTGTGGTTCCATTTTCTGGTGTATGATGTTATTTGATTGCTTCCGCAATTCATCGACCAACGGTGTCGGCACGTCTAATCGCAAGGACTTTACACCGCTGTAACGGATGTCGTAAAACAGTCGGGCGTCGTATTTGACGACTCCGGAGTTGATGGAAACGACCAGCAATTGTTCGACTGTAATTTGGGGCTTGCGGCGTTTCACTTGCAGATTCAGAGTTGCATCCGAATTCGCAAACCCATAAGTCAGAACCGGACGGAGGGCGACGTTTTGAGTTGACAAGGACGGTCGACCGCGCATTGCGTTTTCGAATGCCTCGTTTCTCAGACCCGTTGTTTCGGTTGCGTTGATCTGCAAACTTTCAGGCGCGTAAACCACCACGCTGCCGCTTGAGAATTCGACGCCCTCAAGTGCTACTTTTGGGATTTCGAGCTTGATCTCCGAAGCAGAACCTGTGGGGCTCAACAAGTTTGGATCCGACAGATCGCGCTGCAATACAATCGTCAATCCAACTCGTCCGAAGCCTTTTCTTGACAGCGTAACGATCCAGCGGTTTTCATTATTCTCGTCTTTGTAGTAGGTATCGATTGCGGCGCCCGTAACGCCGTTTGCGGTGTTGGGTCGAACATCACGTATTTCAAACTCCGAGGGAATGTCCAACAACAACTGAAAAACTCCAGCTTGTTGAATGTCATATTCCACGTTCAACTCAGCCGACATTTTCTGAGGTTCCAACGCGATTTGGACCCATTGCTCGACATTGATCAGCGGCTGAATTTTTTTTACGTTTAACGACAGCGTGTAGGGGAGCGAGGCATATCGATAGACAAAATTCCACGGCTGTTTCGCAAGTGACTGGGGCAGCTCAGTTTTGTCGATTTGCAGCAAACCGCTTTTGTTGGACGCTTCGGCTCGCAAGCCGCTGGTCATGTTAACCAGCACGATTCCTTGATTTCGTGAGGCGTCGATAACCTGAATTTTGGCCGCTTGGACTTCTTCAGCCTCAATGTCGTCGATGAATTTTTCCAGCTCGACCGCCAGGCTTTGCCGTCCCAACGCCGGCTCAAAAAACTCAATCGAGACAATCTGATCTCCATCTTTTTCTTCCACGTCCCATTTCTTGACATTGCGGTCAAAGACATTCACGATCTTATGGCCAGGTGAAATGGCAAGTTTGACCGAGTCGACTTCGGCACGCGAGATGTCGAGTGCAATCGTCGCGCTGGTTCGGGTAACACCCTGGTCAATCCTGATTCTTTGTTGGGTTTCAGCTGAAACCAGGGCCGCCAATCCGGTTGCACCTTCGGCTTTAGGCGTCCAGCGGATCACGACGTTCGGTGCGGCACCAACAAAGGCCAGGATCTCATCGCCGACGCCTTGTTCGTCATTCTCCACCTCAGCCGGATCCTTTTTCGTCGTTGCAATCATTGGCTCGATTTCGATATCGATCCCTTTCTGGCCCGTTCGTATCGTCCAACGATTGACGGGCGCCTGCGGTGACTGGAACGAAACCGAACTTTGGCCGCGAGCTTTCTCAAGTGCTTTGGCGTATGATAGTTTCAACTCGATTGTCTTCGATTCATCTTCAGCATGTTCCACCAGGAGTTCGTAGCCCTCCGCGGACCCTTGAATGATGCGTGCATTTTGACCATCGATTGTGGCCGATCGAATCGCAGAATTGCTCAGTCGCAACGGAACTCGGTGCCATCCCTTGCGAAGAAGTTCGACCTTGACAGTGGCATCGACATTGACAATCTCCTTGCCCAACGATGCGATGCTATCGATATCGGAAATGACGGCACCCAGGGGAGCCGAAGTATCGACCGGTTTGGGTTGCTTGCTGCGGGCTTCGTTCCACAATTTCTGGAACTTGTCGTAAGGTATAAAAACGCCACGGCCGTCTTTTTCAAACACCTCACGAAGTTTTTCGTAAGGGACATAGATCGTTTGTTCATTGATCTCAGTTTCATCGTCCTTCACTTCCGCCGGCTCTTGTGGGGAAGGACTTGCCATCGAATCGCAGGGCGCAGAAATCAGCACACACGATACAACACCAGACAACACGATCAGCCGTAAAGCATTGAATGGAGCAAAGAAACGAAGAAGATTTCGAGAATTCATATCAAGCCATTTTCGAATCAGGGAATGCACAGAAAGATGGGTTTCAAAACGTAGATTGGACATTTTCTATTGGTGATTAGTTCCCATACACTTTGTGTTCATATGGGTTGCATTACGCGAGTTAATACCGATCGTTCGTTTTTTTCAGCCTGTGCGCAATGCGGCCTTTCCAATTAACAACGGATGGGGCCACGCAATATTAGTAACAGCTTTGTAAAAACCTGAGTTTAAACGTCATTCCATGGGTGGGGTTGGAAGCCGAGCGAACGCAGTTAAGTGGATTCTTATTTTTTCGGACAGGGCCATTTTTAATTAGCCGCCTTGGCGCTAGCCACATTTTCTACGAATTCAATCGGGGCTTGGAGGCTGATCGTACCACACTCGTCACCCAAGACGCTTCCGTCGGGCTTGCCCCGGTCGGCGCGACAACTGACAGGCTACCAAACGATCCCGAGAGAAATTGGCTCTCCGTTGCGGGCTTGTCCCGGCGGAAGCGACGACTCTTTCACGCCTCATCACTACCCGCCAAATTGCACTGCGGTCGTACTCACCAAAAGTGCCTGCGTAATAACTAAACCTGAAAACGGGCTTCCAACCCTGTGTAAATGCCAGATTGTTCAAAAGTGATAACGCCGCACTTTCTGGTGATTCACAATATTCGAGCTTGGCACATGGCATTCGAGAATTCGAACTCCATCGCGTTCGGTGGCTGATTTCAAATCATTAAGCCAACCCTTTGACGAGGGAACTTCAGTTGATCCAAATAACGCGACGGACCAATTTAGCTGATACGCGGCCTTCGTATTTTTAGCACTGTAAATTGGTTCCATTGGAAACCTCCGCCAGATGAGTCGTCGCTTCCGACCCGGACAAGCCGGACGGAGAGCTTGAATTCTAGTCTGAATAGTTTGTTTTTTTGCGATGATTGGTAGCCATCCAGTTGTTGCTCCCGATCGGGACAAGCCCGACGGAAACCTGGGACGACAAGATGTGTGATACATTGAGGCTTGGAAGGGCTGAGATGTTTGTGCGGACGAACTCAACCTAACTCAACCTAACTCAACCTAACTCAACCTAACTCAACCAACTCATTGGATAGCTGGGATCATCAAGTGCCATCGCCTCTTTCGTCAAATGCAAAGGACGGTCGGTAATAGGTGTCTCAATTTCTTCGTCGCGATTGCCCAAATCCGTCGGGCTGTGAAAATCTCGTTCGTAATAAGGCGATCCCATAAACGGGCATCTTCATTGAGATATTGCTTGGGAATTCGCACCGGCGCGTGGCATTCCAGAATCAAATGGTCCTCCTTGGAAATGTCATCACTGACGATCAGGTAGTTCGTCGTTCGTGGAAGCACGATATAGTCACCGCGCTTGTACGGCAACTTTCCATACGTGGTCGCAAGATAACCACTTCCTTGCTGAATGAAGATCACCTCATCAGCAGCACCGTTTCGATAAATTTCGTCTTGCTGAACGTCAGGTCGAATTCGATAACAGGCAAGATCCTCGTTGAACATCATTGGAACTCGACCAGTGATTGGTCCGCCGCCGCGAGCCAGTTCGCCGGACTTAATATGATGATGACGTAACTCCTGGTCTTTGAATGTAACCAGCGGTACGGTTCCAGCAGTTTCCGTCGAAACGACTCGTGTCGGAGGACGGCGGTGGTACATAATGCTGTAAGATCGATCGAAACCCTGCGTGGTCACGACATGTTCGTAATACAGTCCTTCGTTCAAGTAGCTTTCACCCTTGTTCTCAAAACTGCATGTGGCGTTTCGGGGGCAATTCGCCCAATTTACGATAGCTTGGCATCGTTGGTTTTCCCACGAACGATCGTTGCGACTGGTGATATTCCTTTTGTATTCTCATTCGGCTCGATTGGCAATTGTCGGCATCGCCGCTATTTTAAAACGGGTCGATTTTGACCGCCAATCTGAACCCAGTTTGAAAATATGAACGAACCTCAGTCCCACGACGCTCCAGTCTGCTTAATTACGGGCGGTACCAGCGGAATTGGGCTGGCCGCAGCAAAGTTGTTTGCAAAAAACGGATATCAAATTGCTACGTGCGGGCGTTCCTTGGAGCGTTTAAAGGAAGCTCAGAAACAGATCTCAAGTGCCGCCGATGGTCGGGAGCCAATGATAGTTCAGGTCGATCTTAACCAACCGACTGAGGCGCGCGAGTTTGCCGAATCTGTGATTGAAAAATTCGGTCGCATCGACGTACTTGTTAATAACGCCGGATGTGCGGCATTGGCACCATTTGAACACATCGACGAAGCGACATTTGAGCAAATTATGAATGTCAACATCCGCAGCGTCTTTCATCTGACGCAGGCGGCCTGGAAACAGATGACCGAGCAGGGCAGGGGAGTGGTGGTTAATATTTCGTCATTGGCAGCGGTTGATCCTTTCCCCGGTTTCAGCCTTTATGGTTCGAGTAAAGCTTGGATCGACTTGTTGACAGTGGCACTAGCGTCCGAGGGAGCAGAAACGGGAATTCGCGTTTGTTCAATTCGCCCAGGGGCAGTTGAAACTCCGTTATTGCGCGGTTTGTTCCCGGGATTTCCTTCCGATCAATGTGTCAGCCCGGAAGATGTCGCTGAGAAAATTTGGGGCTGCGTGAATGAGCCCGACGAATACAAATCGGGAGGCGCCTTCGCGGTGACCAACCAGGTTTAGAGATGGACTCATGATTCAGCTTTCTCGTGAAATCCGATTTTCGCTTGCGCCCCAGCCTGAAATCGGTTCGGTCAGCAATTCATGGGCGGGCTGGCCAAGTACGAATCGGATTGTCCCTTACTTGATTCTGAAGTGTGTCGTCGCAGGCAATCCCGACCCGCAAACCGGTTACGTCTGCAATATCAAGTTGCTCGATGACCTGTTGCGTGAGGTAGTCACGACGACTCTGATTCCCACCTACGATAGAATGCTGACCGCGGAAGAAGTCTTGCGCACTGTGTGGCGAGAGGCGAATGCGGGTTGGGAAATGGATCTCCCGATCGTTGCGATCACCCTTGAGCTTTCCCCTTGCTTGAAATATGAAATTCGTTCTGAGAGTTCTGACATGATTCGTTTAACGCAACAATTCGAGTTCTCGGCAGCGCACCGGCTTCATTGCAACGAATTCGATGACGAAAAGAATCGGGAAATATTCGGAAAATGCAACAATCCAAACGGGCATGGACATAACTACGTCGTCGAAGTGACGGTTGCCAACGAAGCCGAATCCGAGTCGGGAAAAGTAATCGCGCTTCACAACCTCGAATCCACCGTACAACGATTAGTCGTCAATCGGCTTGATCACAATCATCTGAATGAAGACGTCGAATACTTTAAGTCGACCATCCCCAGCGTCGAGAACATCGCGATCGCCATCTGGAACTGGCTCGACGGACAATTCGGAACGGCCCAGCTCAACTGCATCCGCGTTTATGAAACGCCCAAGACTTGGGCGGAATATCGAGGGCCTTCGAAATCGGAGGAATAGAGCCACGCATGAAATCGTTCCATGGCCAAACGGCAACAGTCATAATCTTCAGCCTTTCGATTCTGTCAATTCTGATCGGCTGTTCGAAAAGCACCAGCGTTGCTCAAGACAAGCTGAAGTTTAAGCCTCAAGTACTTGTCCGGGAGCCGTTTCCAGCCATCGTTAAACCAGAAAATGTTTCGGCTGAAGAAGCGAACCAATCGTTGCATCCCGAGGAACTTGTGTTGGGTGTGGAAGTCAATGGCGAAGCCCGAGCCTATCCAATCAATATGTTGGCTGCTCCTCCGCGTGAGATTATCAACGACGAACTGGGCGGCCAAGCGATCGCCGCAACCTGGTGACATCTTTGTCACAATGGCATCGTGTATGTTCGAAAAAATGGCGATCAGAAACTGACCCTTGTCGTCTCCGGAATGCTTTGGCAACGCAGCCTGGTCATGATGGACCTGGAAACCAGAAGCCTCTGGAGTCACTTGCTTGGAAGGTCGATGAGAGGGACGTTGCAGGACACGGAGCTTGAACCAGTCACCTCGTTGCTGACCGATTGGGAAACGTGGCGCCGAACGCATGCGAAAACGACCGTCATGACGTTACCCCGTGCAACCGACAAGTTCACGCGCGGATACTATCGGGATCTGAATAAATTCGTGGTTGGCATGGCAAACGCCACTCAGGCCAAAGCCTGGGGGTTTCAGGATTTGAAGGATCGCCCGCTTATCAACGGCGATTTTGCGGGGCAACCGATCGTAATCCACTTTGACGAAAAATCGGCGACACCGTTTGTATACGAGCGCAAAGCCGGTGACCAGCTTTTAACCTTTGTCCGAAAAGACAAACAAATCATCGACGAGCAAACCAAGAGCACTTGGGATTTGGAGTCTGGTGTTGCAACCGATGGCAAGTTAAAAGTCAAAAAACTCAAACCCGTCGTCGCCACCAGCTCATTCAAAACAGCCTGGCAGAATTTTCATCCTCAGAGCGAGTACTGGAAACCGGCGCAGAAATAAACTGGCCATAAAGTTTTGGACGTCGCAAAGGGACCGCCAATTCCTGCGATCGGTTTAACCACGGATAGCGCGGATGACACGGATTTTCTCAACTAAGTCGTGCAATGATGAATTTGTTTTTCGGCAGCCGCTGACCGCAGGTTTTGGCTGCTTAATATCAGTGATATCCGTATCCTCCGAGGTTAAACCAATCAGTTCCAGCGACGCAGTACTTCGTTTTCTTGGCGGCTTTGCTCCTTTGCGCGATTTAAAAAAGGCGGCTCCCGTTTTCCCGAATCGTTAAAACTTGGCTCTTAAATCTGGAATGATCGAGGCGGGTACGAACCGGGCGAGCTGTTCGTCATCCGAGAGAGGCGTAATCTGTTTGATCAACGAGCTGGAAACATGAGCGTAGTCACCGTCGGCCATCAAAAAGACTGTTTCCAGTTCTTCGTTCAATTGCCGGTTAGCCATCGTCATCGTAAACTCTGCGGCAATGTCGGTTAGCGGGCGAACGCCTCGAATCATCACTTTGGCGCCACAGCTCGCCACGAAATTTACCGCCAAACCTTCGAAGGCCTTGACTTCAACGTTGCCCAGATACCGGGTAACCCGGTGAACCAATTCAAGGCGTTCCAAGGGCTGAAACAGTCCTTCTTTCTCGATGTTGACACCGATCCCGACCACCAAATTCTCAACCAGTCGCGAGGCCCGTTCGATGACATTCAGATGCCCCAGCGTGATCGGATCAAATGAACCTGTGTAGACGGCTTTTTTCATGATCAAAGGTTTTCTAATGCGAAATGCGGAATGCCAGTCCGAATTACGATCTAACTGCTTCCACCAGTCGATCAATGTCATCGAGATTATTGTAGCAATGTGCCGATATTCGCAAGCGGCCTGCTCTTTGGCTGACAACGACACCTGCCGCTCGCAGACTCTGCACTAACTGCTCCGCCGGTTTGCCGGGAACTTCAAATGAAACGATTCCCGACTTGGCTTCCTCGCTTCGGTCGCTCAAAACCTTCGCTCCGACCGATTCGAGCACTTCACAAATCTGGTCTGAATAGGCCAAAACCTGTTCCCTGATCGGCGACTGTTCAAAAGACAAACCGAAATCCACCAGCAATCTCAGACTGCTGTAAAGCCCGATAAAGCCGGCCATGTTTTGCGTACCACCTTCGTAACGACTGGCCGAATGTCGAAAATCGAGTTTAATCTTCGAAAAATCAATGCCTTGATTGACACTATTCCAGCCAATGTTCATGGGACGAAGCAGATTCAAGTGTTCACGCCGACAATAAAAAAGGCCTGCCCCTTCGGGACCAAGGAGCCATTTATGTCCATCAGCGGCCAGGAAATCGACACCCGTTGCCTCGACGTCCAAAGCGTGAACGCCCAGGCCTTGGATGGCATCCAGGAAAAACAAGGCTCCGGCGTCGTGCGCGACGGTTGCGAGTTCGCTCGGATCGATCCGATAGCCCGACGCATACCCGATCCAACTCGCACTTACGATTCTGGTCCGTTCATCGCACGCGTCGGCGATTCGATTGGCATCCACCCGAGAACCATCAAGCTCCACTCGTCGAAGTTCAACACCACGTGATTCGAGTGCCATCCAGGGATAAACATTGGACGGAAACTCGTGGTCTGGCATGACGATATTGTCGCCGGTCCGCCACGGAAAACCCTCGGCCACCAAGTTGATTCCAAAAGTCGTGTTGGGAATCAGGGCAATTTCTTCTGCCGCTGCGTTGATCATTTGGGCGACCAACCTCCGCAGGTTGTCATGCTTGGCCAACCAGCCAGGCCAAGCGACATCACCATCCAATGATGATTCACGAGTCCATTGCGACATCGCGTCGGCAGTTACCTGAGGAATCGGGGCGACACAAGCGTGATCGAAGTAGGCCCATTTCTGTGCGACCGGCATTTGAGCGCGGAAGTTGTCCCAGTCTTTTTGAGTCGAAACAGAGATTGGTGTCGATTCGAAAGAATTCATCGTTTGATTTGAGTTCCAAAACAGGAAAATGCCGGTAAAACCGATACAAACCAACGTTGGACCGATACCTGAACGTAAGGGTCTATAAAATCCGCACCAATCTGCAGCAGATTTGGATTACATCCGAAACAGTATGGATAGTCGACGTGACAGGTGTGGACCGCCAATTATACTAACGTAGGAAGCGAATCTTCATAAGACTCGTTTCTACCATGATTTGCGACGGTTAATTCATGGTCAATCGGGGCGATCCCGTCACATTTCTGTGTCAACTGGCACTACGCAGTGCTCCGACACTTTGAGAATTTTGCAACAAGGATATCTTTCGGTGCAGAAAGGGCTTTGTTACGCCGCTCTAACGATCGCGGTCGTCGTATTTGTTTGCTTCTTGGCGGACCTTTTAATGGGGTTAGCGGGGTCTCCTAACCTTGCGCCGTTCCATTATGCGAACATGACCATCGATATCGTGTTTGTGGTCTGTTCTCTAATTCTGGGAATCCTCAGCTGGTTCACCCTCAGAGAACAGGTTTGAGCCTCTGATTCTATCGTATCGTCCGGATCGCAAAGTGATCAACGCAAAGTAGGCCACGAACAAACACAGCGCAGTTCCGGCCTTGCGGATGTGTTTGGGCATTGCCGGAACTTCGTCGCAAGCTCCTCGTTGCCGACCTACTAGTTCAGTTCGTCAACCTGACACGAGTCTGGGACAGACTCGCCTACTGTACGTTAGCCTGTCCCAGGCGGACACGAGTCTGGGACAGACTCGCCTACTGTACGTTAGCCTGTCCCAGGCGGACACGAGTCTGGGACAGACTCGCCTACTGTACGTTAGCCTGTCCCAGGC
>JAHEJI010000105.1 GCA_024638965.1 Planctomycetaceae bacterium | reverse complement strand
TCCGTTTCTGGTGAAAGTCCTGACGGATCCACTCTTGGGTGGCTTAGTTTCGATCGGAATCCTGGCGGCGATCATGAGTTCGCTCGATAGTCAGTTTTTGTGTATCGGCTCGATTTTCAGCAACGACATTGTGGCCCATTATGCGGGCAAAGACCGATTTTCGGATAAACAACAAGTGGTGATCGCAAGAGTCTTTATCGTGTTAATTGTGGCTGTCACCTATGGACTGAGCCTTCTCGGTTATCGGAGCGTTTTCGCGATGGCAATTTGGTGCTTTACCGGTTTCGCGTCGCTATTCCCACTGGTGGTAGCTGCGCTGTATTGGAAACGACTGACCGCGGCGGGAGCCATCGCAGGGATCCTGGCGATGATTGGCAGTTGGATCTACTTATTCCGCGAATCCAATTGGGCCGCGATTGATGATTACACGGTCAAGTTACCGATAGGGGAAAGCGAATACGAGATCATGCCGGTCGTGGTCACGTTTTTCTGTTGCCTGGTTGCGATGGTCATCACATCGTTAATCACGAAACCGCCAAGCGATAAAACGCTTGCGAAATTCTTCTGAGCGCCTGGGACTGCCAACTGCCAACTGCCATCTGATAAACATGTCGCGCCGCCACAAACGCCGCTCAACATCCGACCAGAGCGATGAACATTTTGTGTGCATGATGGAATGGCTGGCGCTGGAATCGCAAGCCGAAGTTGAACGAATGGCCGAACGTCGTCAGCGTCGAAACGCTCACGACGCAGAGAAGAGCGGCGAGACAATTCTCGATTTGGCGATCAAGGATCATAAACAAGGGCTAGGCGGACGATTTTTGGTTACTTTTGGTCGACGCAACCAGGAACGACCCATGCCCTGGCATCGGTTACGCGTCGGCTCTCCCGTTGTCGTCACGGAATACCCGGACGAAAAAAATGGCGAATCGCTTCAAGGCGTCGTAAGCGAAAAAAAGATGAACACTCTTCAGGTGGCTCTCAATTGCTTCCCGGACGGTCGCGGGTTTCGAGTGGACTTGACGGCCGATGAGATTACTCGCCAACGTCAACTTGCCGCAATCACCACGGCGAAAGACTCGCGGGGTAGGCTGGGGCATTTGCGACAAATCCTGATGGGCGATAAAAATCCCCGTTTTGGCGAAATAAAAGAATGCGACTTCGAGACGGTTCTAAACGAGTCGCAACAACAAGCCGTGAAATTTGGCCTGTCGGCTGAAGACATTGCCGTCATTCACGGACCTCCTGGAACAGGAAAAACGACGACCGTTGTCGAATTAATCATTCAGGCTGTTCGGAAAGGAGAAAAGGTACTTGCCTGTGCACCCAGCAACACCGCGGTCGACAATCTGCTTGAACGATTGGCGGGGGCGAAACAGCGCGTGGTTCGCGTTGGGCACCCGGCCAGAGTGGCCGAAGATCTTCGTGACCATACGCTTGACGGATTAGTCGAAAGCAGTGACGCGATGCCCATTATTCGTTCCATGTACCGAGAAGCGGAAGAAATCTATCGGAAACTGGACCGGTACACGCGGGCAAAACCGCAAAAAGGCGCCCGTGAAGAAATGCGACGCGAGGCAAGACGACTTAAATCTGATGCGAAACTATTGGAGAAAAACACCATCGCCCACATTCTCAATCGAGCCGATATTATTTGCGCAACGACGACGTTCAACGAAGGCATTCTGGAAGATCGTTGGTTCGACTTAGCCGTCATCGATGAGGCGTGTCAAAGTTCGGAACCGGGATGCTGGGTTTCACTTCTTCGCTGCGAGAAAGTCGTGCTGGCTGGCGATCACCAACAACTGCCGCCAACGGTGATCTCGAATGAAGCGGCTCGTCAAGGTTTCGCTCGGAGTCTGATGGAACGGCAAATGGAAATTTATGGCGGGGAGATTTCGATTCTTTTGGAAGTTCAGTACCGGATGCACGATAAAATTATGGATTTTTCTTCCAACCATTTCTACGACGGAAGACTGACTGGACATGAAACGGTGCGTGTTCATCGACTTGTCGATCTCGAGCAGGTGGCGGCAAATGAACTGACGGAATCGCCCGTGACATTTATTGATACGGCAGGTGCAGGTTGGGACGAGGAACTGGAACCGGATGGTGAAAGCCGGCGCAATCCCAATGAAGCGCGGCTGATCCTCAAGAAGGTTGGCGGGCTTATCGGTTCCGGAGTCGACGCGAAAGACATTGCCGTGATCGCGCCTTATGCGGCACAAGTTCGTTTGCTGCGAGAATTATCTATATTTGAGGGTGTCGAAATTGATACCGTCGACGGATTTCAAGGTCGAGAAAAAGAAGCAGTTTTGATTACACTGGTTCGAAGTAATCAGGAGGGGGAAATCGGCTTTCTCGCAGATGTCCGCCGCATGAATGTGGCGTTGACTCGCGCTCGCCGAAAACTGCTTGTTGTTGGTGACAGCGCCACCATTGGTGGATACGAGTTTTACAAAAAGATGCTGGAATATTTCGAATCAATCGGTGTTTACCGAACCGTTTGGGAAGAACCGAACGATTGATCACCGATGAAGTCAACAAGACATACGGCTTCCAATCGTATGTCTACTTTTGACTAGTGGTCCCTCAAACCTGGATTGAGTAGTTCGTAGCACCGGCTTCAGCCGGAAAATTCCGCCTGAAGGCGGGACCACAAACATGTCATTTCGGCATTGACATTTTGCTGGTTAATCACGCCATAAAAATCGTGGGTTTGAAAAGACAAACCGACTCGCCTTGGCAGATCATAGCTGTCGTGCCAAACTGCAATCATGTTTGCAGAATACGACGATTTCGATGCGCTTGGCCTGGCCCAGTTGGTTCGAGACAAGCAAGTTTCGTCGTCGGAACTTGTTGAGACCTGTATTGACCGAATTGAACGAGTTAATCCTCAACTCAATGCGGTGATCGATAAGCTCTATGAACACGCACGCGCGGCTGCCCGTACAAGTTCGACTCAACAAAATAAATCCTTCGGCGGCGTGCCGTTCCTGCTCAAAGATCTGTTGCAAATGATGGCCGGTGTCCCCACAAGGTCGGGCTCTCGGTTGTGTAAAGATCTGGTTCCCGATTTCGATACGGAACTCTATCTGCGTTATTCTCGTTCCGGTTTGATCACAGTCGGTAAAACCAATACGCCAGAATTTGGTTTGACGCCGGTCACCGAACCCGAACTCTTCGGACCGACTTGCACGCCATGGGACGTGACTCGCACAAGTGGCGGTTCAAGCGGTGGTTCCGCGGCGGCCGTTGCGGCGGGGATCGTACCGATGGCTCATGGAGGCGACGGCGGAGGCTCCATTCGAATTCCGGCTGCGTGTTGTGGTGTGTTTGGATTGAAGCCGACTCGTGGGCGAAACCCCGCTGGACCCTTGGCCAGCGAACGATGGAACGGAATGGTCGTCGAACACGTTCTCAGCCGCAGCGTTCGCGATAGCGCAGCGGCGCTTGACGCGACAGCGGGCCCTGAATTGACATCGCCGTACTATGCGCCGCCTCAGGAGTCGTCGTTTCTGGAAGCGGTCGGTGCCGCGCCCAAACGGTTGCGGATCGGTTTCACATCCGCGTCTGCCTTTCCATCAGATATTCATCCAGATTGTGTGGCGGCTGTTCAAGATGTCGCGAAACTGTGCGAAGAACTTGGACACGATGTTGAAGAAGCCCAACCCGGTTGGCAGCCGTTTAAGAATGCTCGTGCATTATTGATTGCTGTGACATCAAATGCTGCGGCTGAAATCAGTTTTGCCGAGTCCGCCTTGGGGCGCCGAGCAACCTTTCGCAATCTTGAGCCGATGACTTGGTTAACCGCGCGGCTGGGCCACCATTTTTCCGGCTGCGAAGCGATGAGTGCCTTGCAGCAACTCCAATCCGAAGCCCGACGGCTTATCAATCAGCTGGGTCATTACGATGTCCTGCTTACGCCTACGAGTGCGCGGCCACCTGTCAAACATGGCGAATTGCAACCCAAAGGACTCGAAAAAATTGCAATTGATGTGGCCCGCCGAATTGGAATTCCTCGTTTCGCGAAACGCTTCGTGATGAGGGAGTCTTTTCTTAGCCAGACATTTCAGTTCGTTCCCTTCACACCGATTGCCAACATTACGGGCCAACCGAGCATGAACGTACCCCTGTTTTGGAATGTCGAAGGCTTGCCGATCGGCACGATGTTCACCGGACGATTCGGCGAGGATGCGACGCTGTTTCAGCTGGCTGCTGAGTTGGAGGAAGCGCGTCCTTGGGCTGATCGGCGTCCGCCAGTACATGCGAATGGGAGTTCGGAGGTCGGAGGTCGGGATAATTCGCCAACTCAGTGAGCTCGATCAGGGCAAACTCGTACTGGCCTATTTCGCATCAAGTACTTTCAATTCGACTTTGCGGAACTCGCACGGATGGCTTTCTGATTGCAAGGAAATCGAACCACCGTTGAGTTGGATGTTGCCGTCTTTGACAAGGCCCGTGGCCAGCTTGTCTTTTGGATCGAGTTGAGGCTGGTTGTATTCGAGCACCGTTTGACCATCAATTTTGTGCCGGATGACTTTGTTGCCTCGAACCTCAATCTCGGCGGTCAACCATTGATCACCGTGATAAGTCTTTGAAGTCGAGTTGGTGCAATGGCGTTTGATCAATTCTCCCCCCATCACCACGTGTGTGCCGGGTGTACAGAGATTGAGATTGGGCCGTTCGTCTTTGCCGTTTCCGCCGAGAAGTTGGACTTCGATCGAAGCCGGAAAGTTCTGGTCCCTCCCCATCGTTGCTGGATCCTGTCCGTGAATCATCAGCCCGCTATTGCGAAATGCCCATCCTGGGCCGCCTTTCACCTGATCGCCCGTGAATCGATACTCGACCCTCAGGAGGTAATTGGAAAACGAATCCTTGTAAAACAGGTGCCCGAATCGCTGGTCAAAATTTTCGTACTTGTCGTAGTTGACCTGGATAGCGCCGTCTTCAACTCGAAATGTATCATTCCAATTGTCGCCCAATTCGAAACCACGAATCTTCGGAGTCCAACCGGTGAGGTCTTTGCCATTGAACAGCTGAATCCAATCGCCGTCTTCTTTTTCATCGTTGGCGTCGGTTGCCGGCGAAACGGATAAAGGCTTGTCGAGCTTGTCTGTCGTGTCCTGGGCCCAAATGTTGGACCCAAAAGCCGGCAGCGCAAAGGCCAGGACTGTTGCGATTTTGATTGTGTTCTCGAACAAACGATGCATTGTTATTCCTTGTTGGAAGCGTTGGTATGGGCCGGTTCTGCGGCATCTTAACTCAAAAACGGGCGGATTCACCTAATATTTATGCCTTGTCAACAGATGGTCGATTTGCATAATAGCGGGATTCGCAATTAAGAGCAATTTTCCACAATTCAAGACAAGAGCAATCCGTTGCCAAGACCAAAAACAACTCGTTCCAGAAAAAAAGCCAAAGCCAAGACTCGCACGGTTAAGAAAGATCCACTTTGGGTGGACGGTCAGCGCCCGCGTCCGATGTACGTTGATTACAAGGACGTTGAACTGTTGAAAAAACTTGTCAATCGGCATGGTCGAGTCGTCGGACGGCGGAAGACAGGCTGTTCGTCAGTTTCTCAGCATGCCGTGTCGGAAGCGATCAAACGTGCGCGCTTTATGGCGTTGTTGCCATTCAAGGGTGACTAAAAGGCAACGGATCAAAATTAAAGTGATCAAAAAGCCTGCCTGGTTGATGCTGGGGAGGCTTTTTTCTTTAGCCCGACAAAGAATAAAACGTGAGTCAAACTTTCAAAAGAACCCGTCGCGTCGAATTCCGGGATACGGATATGGCCGGCATCGTGCACTTTTCGGTCTTCTTTGCGTACATGGAAGAAGCCGAGCACGAGTTCTGGCGAGCGGTTGGGTTGGGCGTCATCCAGAAAATCGATGACTACACGATTAGCTGGCCGCGCGTTCATGCCGAATGTAACTACCGCAATGCAATTCGATTTGAGGATGAAATCGACATCGAAGTTTCCGTGATTCGGATCGGAAAAAAAAGTGTGGCTTTCGGCTTTCAGTTTTTCCTTAAGGATGTTCTGGTCGCCAACGGAAATGTGACGGCCGTCTGCTGCCGATTTGACCAAAAATTAACTCATGAGCGGCCACAGTCGATCGAGATACCACAAGAAATCGTCGAGGCTTTGACCCCGTTTGTTCCCGTCTAACCAAGGACAAACGGAATGTCAATTTATCTTCAACAGCTGACGATCCGACTTGCCCAGGGGATTGGTGAATTACCAACTGAAGTTCGGCAGCGACACATCGACTATTTTCTTGCGGCTCAACAAGCCGACGGTGGATTCGCGGGACGCATGGGTGGTAGCGATTTGTACTACACCTCGTTTGCCCTAAGAGGTCTGTCGATTCTGGGTGAACTGTACGGACCGACGGCTGACAAAGCAGCTGAATTCTTGAGCGCTCAACTCGCCTCGCATCAGACGATTGTCGATTTTTTCTCATTGTTCTATGCCGCAAATTTATTGAAGGTGTCCTCGGGAATCGACATTTTCGAAAAATCGGATCCGGCCTGGCCTGACCAGGTCGCCGCCTTTCTGGAACAGTTGCGCCGCGAAGACGGCGGCTATTCCAAAGCTCCTGAAGGGCATGCGGGTAGTACCTACCACACTTTTCTGGTTGTCCTCGTACTGCAGTTGCTGGAAAAGCCAATTCCTGATCCGGAAAGGATCGTGGCTTTTCTGAATTCACAATTGGAACCGGACGGAGGTTGGCGGGAGATCAGGGTCAGCAAGCGAGCTGGCACAAACCCGACTGCCGCGGCGGCCGCAGTTCTGAAAATTATCGAGCAAAATTGCGATGGACTGGGCGCGATCGATCACCATACGAAAGAGATTACGCTCGATTTTCTTTGCGAAATGCAAACTGACGAAGGCGGTTTGCGGGCTAACACCCGAATTCCAATTGCGGATATGCTCAGCTCGTTTACCGGAGGCTTAACGTTATCCGATCTTGATTCATTTGAAGAGCTGGATGTGAATCTCTATCGAAAGTTTGTTTACTCTTTGCAGTTGCCCAATGGTGGCTTTCAAGCGGCAGCCTGGGATGAAGCCCACGATGTTGAATACACTTTTTATGGACTAGGATGTATGGCTTTGTTGGAGAATCATTAATACGGCAACCACGTTCGTTCCGCCCGGTTGAAGGTCGGACTGTCATCATGGATGGGCAAGAGTGCCAATTCCCGAGTTTACGGAGAGAGTATCCCCAAATGCCAGACTTTGTCGCAAGTGAAATCAGAAAAGTGTTTGAGACTCCAATCGGCCCGCTTCGCATACTCGATGGGGTTTCGGTCGCTCTGAATCGAGGAGAAAACCTTGCGGTCGTCGGCGAAAGCGGCAGCGGAAAGAGTACATTTTTGCATATCGCCGGGACACTGGATCAACCCACATCGGGGACGATTACTTTGATGGACGAGCAGCCTCATGCTTTTGGCGAAAAAAAGCTTGCCAAGTTTCGTAATGAGAATTTGGGTTTTGTATTTCAACAACATCATCTCCTGCCGCAACTGTCTGCTCTCGAA
Organism: Planctomycetaceae bacterium; assembly: GCA_024638965.1. GTDB lineage: Bacteria > Planctomycetota > Planctomycetia > Pirellulales > Pirellulaceae > Mariniblastus. The sequence continues at coordinate 11,748 of JAHEJI010000105.1, read as the reverse complement.
AACGTGTTAATTCCAATCGTCGCCGACGGGCCCGTCGGTCCCGAGTCCATTGAAAAAGCAAAATCTCTATTGGAACTCGTCGGATTGGCCGACCGCTTGGATCATCGCCCCGGTGTACTCTCGGGTGGCGAAAGACAACGGGTTGCTGTCGCTCGCTCGTTGGTCCGTGATCCTTTTTTGTTGTTGGCAGATGAACCGACCGGAAGTCTTGATCCGAAAAACGCAGACACCATTGGGCAGCTGTTATTGGACATTCACCAAAAGATGCACACGATCCTGATTTGTGTCACGCATAGCTCTCGGCTGGCAGATTCGTTCTCAAAACAGGCTCGTCTCGAACACGGCAAATTTGTGTGAGCGAGTAGCGAGTAGCGAGCCGCGAGTGAAGAGTGAAGAGTGAAGAATTCGGATCGCTTGTCACGTTCGTTTTTGAGTTGTTGAGAATTTGACGCTCCCATCAGCATGCTCATTCCCCATTCCGCGTTCCGCATGGAACTACATTCCGCATTAAATTACTTCGCCCTCATCGCGGCTCGTTCTTTCGCTTCGCGAATGTGCTGGTCCATCTGTGCTTTAGAAAACATGTCTTTCACCATTTTTCGCACTTTGCGATTTTGTCTCATGGTCAAGTTTTCAATTCTCGTTAGCTTTTTGATGAACTCGTCTTCCGCCAAGTTGCCCCGCATGAATCGCCAGTGAAGGTGGAGATGCTGCTGGCGAAGTTCGACAAACATTTGGTGATTGGCTTTGATTAACTCAGTTGATTTGGCAGTCTGTTCCGGTGTGATCACGGACAAGTATGGTTTGAGAATGAACTCAACCATTTCGTCTGGATCGGTGATGAAATAGCCGAGGTACTGCTTTGGTTTGCCCTCGTTCTCATCAAAGTCATATTTTCGCGTAGGAATAATAATCTCGGCATCGGATTCAGATTCCGTTAATGCTACAGTTTGAGTCTCGTTTTCCGATTGGCCAATACAGTAGAGATATCTGTCATTGCGAATGAACAGCCGGTTGCCGCTGGCCGCGAATGATGCCTGGAGTGGCGTGTCGTCGTCTTTAAAAACATTCTTTGCCATAATTTTGCAATCATTGTTGATGTTCATCACAACGACACCTCTGCGTTGGGTCGGCAAGAACAGATGATCGCCGACGAGCGTAGGCGACGCGAGAATTCTGTTCTTGGAACCCAGTCGTTGACGGTGAAGATCTTCTCCGGACTCCGCATCAAAGCATTGCATGATTCCATTATCAGAAGCGAGGTAAAGCTTGCCGTCGTGATAAACCGGTGAGGAGACATTGGCGCCTTTAGGAATTTCCCAAATTTTGTGCGTTTCAGTCACATCGCCGCGTCCGCCAAGTCGGATTGCCATGCAGCGTTTTTCACGCCCGCCGTTGACGTAGCATACGCCGTCGACCACGACTGGTACGGCGACCACGTAGTCTTGAATTCCTTCGCAATGCCAGAGTTCTTGACCGGTGCGCGGATCGAATCCATGCACCGTATCGGTCTCATTGAGAATCAGTTCTGGTGAACCTTCATCGGTCATTCCAATAACGGGAGTACTCCAGCTGCGTTCGATTCCGTCGAATTTCCAAACGGCTCTTCCCGTTTCCTTGTTGAGAGCAAAAAGAGTCTTGTTTTCAATGCTGGCGTTGACGTAGACCAGATCTTCGAAAACGGTGAGCGAAGCACTCGATCCGAAATTGTCGCTGAGCACTCCCACGTCCGTTTGCCACAAAAATTTGCCATTCAGGTCAAACGCAAAGACTCCCGAGATTCCAAAGAATGCAAACAGCGATTTACCGTCGGTTACAGGTGTACTGGATGCGAAACCGTGTCCCAGCACGTTTTCACTAAGCTTCTGGTTGGCGTAGCTGCCTTGAATTGTGCGTTTCCATATTTGCTGGCCAGAATTCTTGTCCAGACAGATGATATGGTGTTGTAAATCAGACACTTTACCGCGATTCTCGGGCGACATGCCATATCCGGTGAATGCGGTTACAAAGACTCGGTCACCCAGAACGATTGGACTTGATGCGCCGCGGCCATTTAAGCTGGCTTTCCAGACAATGCCTTCACTGGCTTTCCAACGAATTGGAACCTGGGCTTCTGACGTCGTCGCTAACCAGGAAGGTCCGCGAAACTGAGGCCAATCCATGACAAGGTCTTTTGAATCAGGTTCGACAGTTGAGTCGGTAATCTCCGATTTGGACTCTTGTCCTTGTGCAGGGGCCTTCGAAGTGGATGGTTTGGTGAATTTCTGGACGGGTTCTTTTGGACCGCATCCAAAAGCAATCATTATCGCCAGGGAAACGATGACCGCGCAAATTCGTGACATGTTGGCTGACTCCCAAGAAGTTATTGGCCGTGCAGAGCACATTTTAACGGGTAGACGAAGCAGGCTAGAGATCATTTTGTCGATAATGTGGTTCAATTGACCGAATAAGCGGATTGCAAATTCGTGTTTTGCTGAATGTTTATTTCACTTACGATCTAGAACGTTTAACATTAAGGTAGCTTAGTATTTGCCGACGTTTATTGCCAATATCTGATGGAAACCTCCCAATTTGAGCCAGGCGTGGATCGCTTTCAAAGTCTTAGAAAGCTGGGTTGTGTTTGCGCATTTGTTTGTCTCACGTCGTGCAGTCCGTCCGAGAATCCAGCTTCTTGGGAGGATCAGAAAGAGGGAAAGTCCGCCTTAGCCGAAACCAGTTCGGCACCAGCAGAAGAAAAGGTGACCATTAACAAAGGCCGTGGTCCGCGGGTCAAAACAAAGGACGGGACGTTCGTGCGAAATGCGACTCCCACGCTAAACAAAAACCATACGATTTTGATGCTCGGATCCGAGCCGGATGTCAGGGCGGCAACTCTTTATGCATTTGCCCGCGATTTATTGACTCCGGAGCAAGTCGCTGAAGCGGAGCGAATTTCGGCTTCCTACGACGCAGAGTATTTGAGATTGTTGCGTGAGAGATCGCAGATTCTCGAATACGCAACTGACGGTAGCGACGTTGATGAAAGACTTGCAAAAATCTATCACGAAACTATTGAACTCAACCGGAAAATTCGAACTGAAATCCGTCTGCAGGTACTCACGGTCGAGCAGCAGAATGCGCTCAAAGCAATGAACAAGAATAAACAGAAAATTAAAAAGGAAGTCGTCTCCGGTTCATAGCTTCTAAACGTTCGGCAAAAAATTATTAAGATTCGCAGCTGAATGCTGCCACCAAGAAATCCAACTCGATGACGGCACGTAACTTAAATCCAAAAATTCCTTCGCGATCGAGTTATTGCCTGATCGCAGCGCTGAGCTGCGTGCCGGTGTTGATGATTGTCAGTTTTTCTGACTTCCTGGGCATTGCGTATGCGAATGACCATGTCGCCGTGGCGATTTCAGTGTCGGCCACCGTTTTGAAGCCGATCGGTATGCGACAGTCCACTCCTCCAAAGCTGCAGAACGACTTAAATCATGTGTCGTCGGCGGAGCAGCAGTCAGGCGCGGATAAGTTTCGTGAAGGGGTTTTGCCCTTCTTGAAAACGTATTGTCTGGATTGTCATACCGGTAGTGAAGCAGAAGGCAATAAGAATCTGGCGGAGTTTGACGAACAAGCCAAAGTCATCAACGATCTGGACACATGGACGGAGATTTATGAGGCGCTGGATAGCGATTATATGCCTCCCGAAGGCGAATCTCAGCCGGACGAACGAGAAAAGATCGCCATAAAATCCTGGATCGAATCCACGATTGCTAATCGTAAACTTGCGATTCCCATTCCGCCTATCCGGCGTTTCAATCGTATCGAGTATGAAAACACGGTCGATGATCTTTTGAAATTCAATCGAAAGGGCTTTTACAATCCAGCTCGAATTCTGCGATCGACTGACTACTTTCAACCTCAAACGGGCAAAATGCCCAGATATGTATTGGCGCTCAGTCATTTCACCTACGGTCATCGCCGTCGCCCTGCGTTACCTGGCGTGACGAATCCTCCCAGTGATCCACCTGTCGAACACGGTTTTGCCAACGACCATACGTCACTAAGCATCTCTCCAATGCTACTGGAAAAATATTTCGAACTTTCTAATGCGATCGTCAACAGTTCGAAATTTCCGCGCACAAGCGAGCTTTGGGAGCCGATGTTCGACTTCCAACCGTGGCGGTTGATATTGGAAATGAAACAACATGCTCAAGAACAATTAGCTGAATTCTTGCCGCGCGCTTTTCGACGCCCGCTGGAGCCCGCTGAATATGAGGCTTTTGTTGAATTGTTCAATCGAGAACTGGATGAAACCGGATCCTATCAAACAGCGATGAAGACAACCGTTTCCGCTGTTTTGGTTTCGCCTGGATTTCTCTTCCGCGACGATTTTGCTCAATCGAACGACCAGTTCAAAAAGCACCCTCAGTACGCGATTGCTTCCCGGTTGTCCTATTTTCTATGGGGAACGATGCCGGACAAAGAACTGTTTGATGCGGCGAAGAACGGTCGCCTGGGTAAACCGGCCGAACTGGAAAAACAGGTTGAGCGGATGCTTCAGGATCGACGAATCAAGTCATTGTCTACCGACTTTGGCATGCAATGGCTGCGTCTATCGAAAGTCAACTCGGCGATGCCGGACGACGACTTATTTCCCGGCTACTACAAAAATCGATTGGCGCCGCCGGGAGTCTCAATGATGATCGAGCAGTTATTGTTGTTCGAAACGATCATGGTAGAAAACCGCAGCATCCTTGATTTTATCGTGGCGGACTTTTCATACGTGAATCGTAATCTGATGGACTGGTATCAACTCAAACCCAAACAAGTGCTTGGCTATACACCTGATCCGGATAACTTTGAAGACTTTTTTAGAATCAAATGGCCCAACAATCATCGTGGGGGAGTCATTGCTTCCGGAGCGATGTTGTTGTCGACTTCCGCGACGACTCGCAGCAGTCCTGTTTATCGCGGCACCTGGATTCTGGATGTCATTTTTAACCGCCCTCCGCCGGCTCCACCTGCTGCCGTACCCCCTCTGGACGATGTGACTGCCGACAAAGCAACGGCAAAAAATGTTCGAGAAAAACTCGAACAGCACCGACTTGATCCGGCTTGCGCCAGCTGCCACGACAGGATCGATCCGCTTGGTTACGCCCTGGAAAGATTTGATGCGGTTGGCCGTTGGCGAAAGACTTACAGAGATGGAGTGGAAATTGATTCCGCTGGAACGGTAAATGGCTACAAATTCAATGGTCCTTCACAATTCAAGATTGCGATTATTAAAGACAAAACAAAGTTTGTGCGTGCTTTCGTGGAGCACATGCTGAAATACGCACTGGGTCGAAAACTCGAAGTGGCTGATCAGCCAGAAATCGAGAGAATCACTGAGGAAGTTATCAAAAAGAATTGTCGCTTTTCGGCGGTTGTGAAGCAAATCGTGCTCAGCAAACAGTTTACGACGACCTACAATTCAACCGAGACACAAGTTTCCAGTAAGTAAAATAATGGAGCTGGATTCGTGAGAATTCGGAATTGCGAACTCGGATTTCGTTTAACCACAGGGATAGCGGAAAATGGCACTTACATTGGAAAAGGAATAGACGCGTAATACTGGTAGGCCCGAAGGGTCGGCCCCATGCCAGCCCAGGGCATCGCCCTGGGAAATGTTCGAATAACGACATCAAGCCCCGAACGGGGCGGCCCTAAACAGCGCCTAGCAACGACCCGTTGGGCCTTGGCGTGGTGATGGTAATTCGGTTTCCCAGGCCGTTGGCCTGGGCTGACATAGGATCGCTCCGTTGGAGCTGACGTAAACATTCTAAAGCAAGTGCCCGGCCAACGGCCCGCGCTTCTACGAATATTCGATTGTCGCGCACGCCGTTGGCGTTGCGGTTAAACAATTCGGCCGTATCGAATAAACAAACATTCAGGCAAGATTATGAAACAACTTTCCAGACGAACGGTTCTCAAAGGCGTGGGGGCTACGATCGCGCTGCCGTGGTTGGAAGCGATGGCACCTGCAAAGAGCTTGTTGCCTCGCAACTGGAATTCGGCTGATGATTTAACGGGTCCCAAACGGCTGGCGTTCATGTACACGCCGAATGGTGTGATCGGCCAGAATTGGTTTCCAACTCCTGGACAGGAACGTGGTTTCGAATTACCGACCAGCCTGCAGCCGCTCGCAAATTTGCGAGACGAAATCACGATCATCAGCGGACTGAATCGAACATTTGTTTCCGGCGAACCTCATTCTCAGGCGGCTTCATGCTGGCTGACCAGCGCTCTGCCTACTGAGCGCGAAGACGGTATGACCGCGATCAATAGAACGCTCGACCAAATGATTGCGTATCAAGTCGGTAAGGAAACGCCCTTCCGGTCGCTGGAGCTGAGCTGCAACAGTTTTACCGATAACATGGAACCCAAAATCTTCGATGCGATTTCATGGTATGGCGTTGGCAACGACGCAAAAGCGGAAAACGATCCTCGCAAAGTTTTTGCGCGGCTGTTTGGAAAAGCAGATCACATCAAACGCGGCGTTCTGGATACGGTTTTGAGTCAAACTCAGAGTCTCAGAGTTGGATTGGGACAAAATGACCGACGCAAACTTGATGAATACATGAACTCCGTTCGCTCGATCGAAACCCGGTTGGAAAAACAGGCGGCCAACAGAAACGAGATGAAACCGGTCGCAATGAAAATCCCTGAAAAGATCCCGGCCAACCGCGGCGAGTACATCCGCATGATGGGCGACTTGATGATTCTGGCATTACAGACGGATCAGACTCGGATCGCCACGTTGATGGTTGGCCCCGAACGTTGGGAAACACCTCAGTTGTATGATGATGTATTTGAAAAACCGGTCAACCATCATGAGATGACTCATGACGATGCGTTTGACGAAATGGTCGCCAAGATCGACCGGTTTCACGTCCAGCAATTCGCTTATCTGGTCGAGCGCATGCAGGCTCAACACGAAGGCGAACGGACCTTGTTAGATAACTGTTTCTTTGTTCTGGGATCGGGACTTGGCGATGGCAATTCGCATTCATATAAGCAGCTGCCGATGATTATCGCCGGTTCCGGCGGTCGCAAGCTTGACAACGGTCGACATATTACATGTCCCAAGGGCACACCGCTCGCCAATTTATGGCTCAGTCTGGCCCACGAGATGGGTCTCAAGATGGATCGTTTTGCTGACAGCGATGGCCCGTTAAAAGAATTTGTTTCGTAGATTTCGGTGGCGAACGGTTGAGCCCCCTTTTGAACGCAACGCCAACGGCGTCCGCGAGCCGATCAGTGAGAGATCTACGGCGTCTTCGATCCACCATAACGCGGGCCGCTGGCCCAATGGGACTTACTTTAGAAAAGAAATAGACGCGTAATACTTGTAGGCCCGAAGGGTCGGCCCCATGTCAGCCCAGGGCATCGCCCTGGGAAATGTTCTAACATTTTAAAGTAAGTGCCATCCGCCGCCGGCCAGCGGTTAAACGAATGTGATCACGGATGCAATTAATGCTCTCTGGTTCCGTCATCGGCTTATTGTGATTCGCCACCAATGTTATGATTTGTCTATGACGAAATGGCAAATCGCAACTCACAGTTTCTGGTACTATTGGCGAGCCAATCTCGCGGTCATCCTCGGTGTGGCTGCGGCAACAGCTGTTTTGACCGGCGCGCTGATTGTCGGCGACAGTATGCGCAACAGCCTTCGTGAATTGACGCTTGATCGCCTTGGAGAAATAGATGAGTTGATTGTTTCCGACGGATTTTTTCGCCAACAACTTGCCGATGAGATCGCCCAAAACGACGTTTTCAAACAACACTATTCGCAAGCTATTCCTCTAATTCTGTTTCCCAACGGAACGGTCGAGTCGTCACTCGAGTCCGCCGAAAAAGACGGCCAAGATATGAGGCTGCGGGCGTCGAACATTAATGTGATCGCCGTGACTCCCGAGTTCTGGAATCTCGACCCAAGCATGGAAGACCCGGCATTGAGCGGCTATCAAGTCGCGATCAATGCACAACTTGCCCGCGAACTGTTGTCTGGACTCGATCTGGAGGAAACGACAGACCCGTCGACGCTCCTCGGGAGTTTGACCCTTCGAATACCCAAGCCGACTCAGCTTCCCGCCGATAGCGCGTTAGGCAAGACAGACGACCTGGTGGAAAGCTTCGTCGATCTTGAGATTGTCAAAGTCCTCCCCAACAAAGGCCTTGGCCGATTCGGGCTTCATCCCAGTCAAACAGATGCTGCCAACATTTACATTTCGATCGAGCCATTGCAGGAAGCTCTTTGCCAAACGGCCTTGAAACACAAGGGCGATCCGGCGTTTGCGAACGTGATTTTGTTGGCTGGCAAGAACGGTGTGATTCCAAGTGATGAGACAACCAGATCATTAAAAAAATCACTTCGTCCTTCGCTTGCCGACTTTGGTTTAACAATTAAGCGAGCAACCCAGAATTTTGAGGGCCAGACCGTTTTCGATTACTTCACATTGTCTTCCGATCGGCTGGTTCTTTCGGACGACGCGGTCAATTCGATCAAAAAGGCGATCCCGAATGCGGATGAAGTGTTCACCTACCTGGCCAACGATATTCGCAAGTCAGCTTCGAAATCAGGCGTGCCGTTCTCAATGGTCGCTTCGATCGACTTTGATGAATCGTTTACCATGAATTCAGTCTCCGGAAAAAAGATTGAGCGTCTTGCGGAAAATCAAATCGTACTTAACGAATGGGCGGCCGAGGATCTGGGAGTCAAAGTTGGCGACGAGATCGAGCTGGAGTTTTTTGAACCCGAAACGACCCACGGTCAACAAGTCGAAACGACCACGAAGTTTATCCTGGCGGACATCGCCAAATTGACTGAACCGGCTGAGCCATTCCAGGTTCGACGTCGCGAACAAGTGATACCAGCGGTTTTTGATTCCTTGCCGACGACGGCGAACGATCCGAATCTCACGCCCGAAGTTCCAGGTGTTACCGATGCGGAAACGATCGAGAGTTGGGATTTGCCATTTGAGACGGCCGACAAGATTCGGCCCGCGGACGACGACTACTGGAATAATCATCGCACGACGCCAAAGGCCTTCGTTTCCCTCGCTGCAGGCCAGCAGCTGTGGGGCAGTCGTTTTGGGAAGACAACTTCGTTTCGCATTCCAGTCGAGACCGGCTCCCAGGAAGAGATCAGGGAGAGACTTCTGGATCAGTTTGTGGAAGACGAAACCAAGTTGGGGTTCGAACTGATCCCGATCAAACGCAATGGCCTCAAAGCTTCGTCTGGCTCGACGCCCTTCGACGTGTTGTTTCTAGCACTCAGCATGTTTGTAATTGCGGCGGCCCTCATTCTGGTCTCGCTCCTGTTTCGCTTGGGACTTCAATCGCGAGCCAGTGAAGTCGGACTCATGCAGGCGACCGGGTTTGAGCAGAAAGCCATCTTGGGGATTTGGTTACGGGAGATGCTGTTTGTCTGTGGCGTTGGAGCGATCTTGGGACTGGTTTTAGGGATCGGCTACGCTGCGTTGATGATCCTTGGGTTGAAGACGTTGTGGGTGGAGGCAATCGCAAACCCGTTTTTGGACTTGTATATTGGGCCGATCAGCCTGATCGTCGGTTTGTTGAGTGGTATTTCGATCTGCATCTTGACCATTTGGTGGTCGTTGCGAAGAACCAGGAAACAGCCTGTGAGCGGATTGTTAGCTGGCGAACTTGAATCAACCGGTTTGGAGACGTCAAACCGCAAGAACTGGTGGACTCTGATTGCGATCGTTCTCGCCGTAGGAGCGATCGTGCTATCGATCATGGCGATATCGCTTGCCGGAGACGCTCAAGCCGGCGCGTTTATGGGATCCGGTTTTCTCTTGTTGACCGCGTTGTTGATGATGGTATTCGGTTGGTTGAGCAAACAATCGGTTGGCCAACAGACGGTTAATTTGAGCCTCGCCCATCTCGCCTTAGTTAGCGCGAAAAGAAATCCGCTTCGCAGTACCTTAACGATCGGTTTGGTGGCGGTCGCGAGTTTCCTGATCGCGGCTGTCAGTTCGTTCCGCTTGTCGCCAACGGACGCAGGAACGGCGGGGTTTGATCTGGTGGCTGAAAGCAGTCAACCCATTTTTGCTGATTTGAACACGGAGGACGGCCAAACCGAATTGTTGGGCAAAGAAAATCATTTGCCGGATGGCACCCAAGTGTTCGCGATGCGGTTGAAACCCGGGCAGGACGCCAGCTGTAACAATCTTTATCAATCGACCCAGCCGCGAGTGTTGGCCGTAACACAAGACTTCATTGATCGTTTTGATGCGGATGAAATGACAAAGTTCGCTTGGGGTGCGACTGAGGCTGAAACGGAAGCGGAAAAAGCAAATCCGTGGCAATTGCTCAATCGAAAGACGGAGGATGGAGCGATTCCGGTAATCATTGATAAGAATACTGCGAATTACAGCTTGAAAATCTTCGCGACCGGAGGACTCTATACGGTAACTTACGACTCGGGTGAAACGGTCACATTTCGAGTCGTCGGGTTTTTGAGCAACACGATCTTGCAAGGCAGCCTGACCATTGCGGAGAAAAATTTTACCAGGGCTTTTCCGAATATCGGTGGCTATCGATATTTCTTGATCAATTCAGACGCGATCGTTGAGCGAGGCGCGGATCGGATTCTTGAGAGTCGACTGAGCGATCAGGGTTTTGATGCCCGATCGGCACCGGAAATTCTTGCCGGATTCATGAAAGTGCAAAACAACTATCTTAAAGCATTTCAATCGCTTGGCGCCCTGGGGCTGTTGCTGGGCACATTTGGGCTAGGTGCAGTTCAAATTCGCAACGTAATTGAGCGTAAACGGGAACTCGGTTTGATGCGGGCGGTAGGATTCGCGCGGGATCAGCTTTCCAAGATGGTTTTGTTAGAGAACGCGTGGCTGTTGATCCTGGGAATGGCGACCGGAATTGTCTCGGCGATCTTTGCCACCTTGCCGCACTACTTGATTGGCAGCGCCTCGGTTCCCTGGCTGCAGCTTGCGATCATGTTCGCCACGATTGCTTTGGTCGGATTGTTATCCGGATTATTCGCATCGCGTTTGATCAGCAAGCTTCCGCTGCTTGAATCACTGCGCGCTTAGATTTCACAGTTGCACGACCTTCCGAGTCATAACAGTCAACGGTTTTACAAAACGGTCGGAGAATAACCACAAAAAACCGACGCGGCACAGCCGCAACCAAAACAGGAACAGGAGGAAACGAAGGCAAACGAGACGGAATCAGAGTCGTTAAAACGACAGATTTCGCATCGCTCAGCACATGTGTTAGTTGCCGGGCAAGACTTTTCAGCATTGCGATTACACATCCTCCGTTTCCTAAGTGATCTCATGTTCAAAATTTGTGCACAAGACGAAGATTTTACCCGTTAGTAGCCGAGAAGCACGAGGAGTTTTTGTGGATTGTTGTGTTGTTCGCGGCGCTTTATTCACCTTTGGTGTGCGGGGTTCATCAGTGCTATCTGTGGTCTGTCTCAGACTGGCGTCAGCCAGAGTAAAGGCTGCCGGAAATGTTCGCGGCTGCAACTAATAGCCGAGTCATTCCAAGACTCGCATCGGACGACCAATGGTTTGGTGTCGGCACAAACTTCTTCATTCTGCATTCCTTGTTCTGCATTCTTCTGTTCAAAAAAATAGCGGGACTTGTCCAACAACGGTTGGATGGGCTAAAATTCTGAAACACCAACGCGGCGGCGTGGCGGAATTGGCAGACGCGCTTGATTCAAAATCAAGT
>JAHEJI010000104.1 GCA_024638965.1 Planctomycetaceae bacterium | reverse complement strand
CAACTTGGAAAACTTGATCCCCGATCCTGCAGTTTACAAATTTGAAACCGGTACTGGTTTCGAAATCCGACCCGTCATTCAGCCAGACGGACAAGCCGTAGTCTTCGATTTCAACTACATGTACACCACGAACATTCGTGAACCCATCCGGGCCGATGAAAAACACTTGGGACGAGTAAAACGACACTACGTCGACACGGACGTGCAACTGAGCAATTTTGAGTTGCGCGAAGTGAGTCGATATAACGTCGCTCTCAAGGCCGCAAGAACCAGTCGCGGTGTTCCCCTACTGGAAGATGTTCCAGGAATCGGCGTGTTGTTTCGACCATTGCCAAGTGATGAAAACTCCTTGCAACAAAATTTGATCATGGCCCAAGCCACCATCTTTCCCACGCTTTTCGACTTGATGGGATTGCGTTGGGCACCAGTCGTCTCCGACCTCGACCCGATGAAATTATCCACCAGTGATTTCGTGGTTCGGAATCGTCATCGGATGCTTGAAAATCGGGTTTATGACGTATCCAGCTCGTACGTGGATGAGTTTCTGCGAGTCCCGGAAGCGGAACGTCGCATGGATTTATACCGATCTCAGGATACCGTGCCACAGATCCATCCAAATGGATATATGGGACCTGGTCTAAATCTGCAAGACAGCCATATGCGGGAAGGATATCAGCCGACCCGTGCCTATCCTGTAGAGCCATTTGTCCCGAACCGATCGATTGAAGGAGCCTCAAACCCGATGCACCGGCGTCCACCTCGGGAATTTTACGATGAACACAGATCGTCTGCGCCTCCGGACCCAAACGGCATTCGCGAACCAAACGGTATCCGGAAACTTCGGGGCCGATAAAAGGCCATCACGAAATTTGCTCAGACAAATACGAGTAAATCAAAGTCGACTAAATAGCAATTCCCGGAGTCTTACGATGCGGTTGGTTTGGCTGACAGTTTTATCATCAGCGCTGGTTTTTTCGCTTGCAGCAAGCGCGAAGGCTCAGTTGATGCCACGTCGAAACACGACTCGTCCCTGTCCGACTCACAAACTTCCTTTGGCCAACTATGAAGTCAACCTCCGATCATCTTCTGTTGTGCTATTGAGCAATCGATTTGTCTATTTCGACGATCCACTGGAAGTTCTGAATCGGCAACTCAACGTAGATTTGAAACAAACAACACGAATTACATCGATAACGACGGAAAAAGAAATTTTTAATGGCCCATCAAAAAGTTTAAATGGTCAAACCGGGATTACTACTGACATCGCTGCAGGTATTTCTGCGATTGGAGACGCGAGATTGGCTGCCCAGGAACAACTCCTTAAGTCCGACAAGACTCCTGCTGACATTTCAGCTGCAATTTCTGTAATTAATGACGCGCGTTTACTCACGCAGGAGAGGCTACTCAAATCAGGCAGGACTGCCACTGACATTTCCGCTGTCATTTCTGCAATGGATTTTGCCCGGTTGCTTGAACAGGAGAGACTACTTGCGTCAGTCAACTCTCCGGCTAGCAAAAACGCTTTTGAAGCCGCCCGGTCGCTTGCGCTCGACAAGCTAGTTGGGTCCGGAACGACTCCCGCAATGGACGCCATTCAGCTGCGTTCGCAAGAGAGGCTGCTGAATCCGGGTAAAACCACGGACAAGATCACGAAAAAAACACAGATTTTCAATAACACACCTGCCATACATTCAGCCACCATGCAACGCGACAAGAAACTTTTTCAATGGCGCGAAGACAAGATGCAAATCGACCATTGCGAAATTTCCAATATGGCCTTTCAAATCTCTCGAAATGGGGACTGGGTTCTTAATCTGCGAGCTGATCAAAATCGAGTTGACCCAAATCGACAATTTAACCCGACCCTGCACATTAGACGAAATAAGTTTGGCGTAGTGTTGCGTTGTTATGGAAATCTGTTTACAGCGCCAGTTGCAACTGGAATTCGAACGGGCAAGCCCGTTATGGCCGAAATTGAAGTTGAGAAATTTTGGGTGCAAAACGGAAGACCGAAGTTCTTGGTGACATCGAACAACGAGCCGTTAATTGTACAACATTTTGACTCGATCGATCGCGTCGAGATTGAATTCTTCTATTTTAAATAACGGTACATTTTTCAAGATTGGATTGCAGTTGAGCGTAACCAGTTTTGCGAGAAGGACGAGCCGTCCGCCGAGACAAATTGCCGGACAGATTTCAGCAAGAATCTCAACGTCCGGGGGATCCCTTCGACGATTAATACTTGTTTGGAGAGAACAACGATGAAGCTCCGTTTACTGGACGTTGCAAAAACGATTGGTTTCATGCTTGTTGCAATTGTGGCGCACCCTTGCGTCGGACAGCATCGGCCGTTTGCACCCGTTCCTCCTTCAATGGAAATTGAAGTTCTTGATCCGGGAGTCGATTCGAACGGGAATCCGGCCGTCGTGTTGAAAGACGACGGAACCGTCGATATTCCGCCCGTTGTATTGGTGCATCGTTACTACTACAGTGGAGACCGATCATTTCAAGGTCCAATGCTCCCGGGAGGACCATCGATACTGGTTCTTAATCATCCGAAAAACGGTGAACGGGTCTATGTCTCGGCTCAAATGATGCCCGGTGCCCCACGCATCACGTATACGAAAAAGGGCATCACTTACCAATACCCAAATCACGCGATCATGTTGCGGTTTGGTGTTTTAGGTGTACCCAAGATTGAATATCGGAGCGGCCTGAGTCTGACCCAAAAAGTTGCAAAAACGGTTCATGCTGAACACGTTGCCGATCACGTCAAAAAAGGTGTCGATAAATCCAAACGATTGGCAGCACGTGGTAAGACGGCTGCCGTCGGCGTCACAGCCAGTGTCGTTCAGGGTACGAAGACGATAACCTTACCGGTGACCAATCTGTTGCAGATAATGCCGCTCGGAAAAAAGCTGTTTGGTGGGGATCTGGAAGTTCGATTGGCGGAAAACGCAGCCATTTTCAAGCGCGACTTAGCCAATAAACACGCCCAGAAACGAGCGAAGTTGGACGATCTGACTATTCCAACCAATCGATAACTGGTTGGCTTAGGATTTCTTGAGGACTTAAATTTTTGTCCGCAAGGTTGGACAAAACGTTTTTGAACTTGATTTTCTTTGACCCAATCTTGTTCAATGCTCATAGACTGAGTTGAATCTAGCTCGATTCTTGCGTTTTGGTTTTTGGGAAAGGCGACAAATGCCGACAACAGCAGCGGACGTTCGCAAAGCAACAAAAGAAAAATTTGCAATAAATCCCCCAGGTGTAAATCGGGACTGGGAGAATAAAGAGCTCTTTCTTGATCACTCGAAAAGACCGGGAGTCACGAAGTTTCTGGAACGTTTATTCGAGCATTTCGAATGGGAGTTGTCGCCGACTGATGAGCTTACAAATATCCTGGACATTTTGAAACTCCAGCAAATTCCGGATGATTCGAAGGCGGCTGAGGCTGATACTGTACCCACCAGCGTTATTGCAGATTTGTTGTCGAAACACAAAGCCGATGTGATCGGAACCTGGAAGGATAAAACGGAGGACAACAAGTTCGAACTGGTCCTTAATTCCGCGTTTCCCGCTGCAACGATTTCTTGGAGTTCAAACGCTGAAAAGGTCGTCGGGTTAGTTAGTTCCGCCCGTACGTTTAAGGCTGCAGAAAAGCCCAAGAATTCTAACACCTGCGAACGAAAATTGGCTTCAGGAATATGTATCTCGGACAAAGGGAGGGTCGATGACTACATATTGTTGGCGACGTTTGCGTTTGACGGAAATGAGATCAGCGAGGCCGAACTGCACGTCATGCCTCAATCGGCCAAGCATAAATCAAAGTTGCTGACGTACGTTGAGATCAAAATAGAGATAGCCACCGAAAAGAAAACAGCCCGAATAAAACAGAACAAAGACGGCAAGGCGATCGGCGGACTAATGACGAAAGCTTAGTGCAAATTTAGAGGTGTTCTAAATACCCGAGCCTCGTTTCGCCTGAGCTGGTGGATTCCGACCAGTAGACCGCTACCACTGTAACCTACGCCTTGTCCTCGCCATCCAAGCGGAAACTGTCATCGAGAAAATCGATGTCTTCAGGGTCATCCTCAATCTCGTGACGTTGGGACTTGAGGTCCCGCAGTTCGGCAGCCAATTCATAGTCTTCGTTTGCGATCGCGTCCGCCAGTCGTTCGTCCAGCGTCGAATCGACTTCGTACTTCTTCCGTAATCCTTCTTGAAACTCGATTAGTCGTTGTACCAATTCGTCATCATCGAATTGTTCTTCGGCATCGTATTCTACGAACAGTTCGCGCATCCGTTCCAAGCCGGCATTAACTTCTTCGATCGCCAATTCGGCGCCTTCGGGTGATTCAGCGTCGTCCAAAGCTGACAACGCGGCAGCTTGCGTTCGATGGTACAGAACAAAGGGACGATATTGTTCGTGCGAAATCGTCCACTCTTCATCGTCGGAAAACTCTTTGCAAAAATCCATCAGGCCCAGCGTGTGATCCGCGTCGCTGACCGCGCGCTCGAACTCCTTAAGCTGCAACCAGCAAACTCGTCGATGATAGAATTGAACGAACTCACGATCGATCTCGACACAGTTATCCTCATCGAGACGGAATTCTTCTTTGTCTTGGGCCGCTTTCTTTTTGAGAAAGTCGTAGTACGTCGAAGCGCCGTGCGGTTTTTTTCCATCGGGTCGGCCAATAGCTTCCAGCTGGAGAATCCCCATGTCAACGCGCATTTGGAGAATCAGGCTGGAGTCGTCCTCAATTAGGCGAACGTTGACGGCGAATGGATCAAACGGCCAGTCATTGAGGATGTGATCGATTCTTTGCATGTTTTCGTCCAAGCTGAAACTCCCGTAAAAAGACGGATTCACCGATAGTATAGTCTTCGATTAGATTGGTTCTAAGAGCGGTAGAGAGGATTAAACGGCAAAATCGTAACGATGTTCATCTCACTCGATTCGATAATTGATTGTAGGAGTTTTGACCCGTGAGGATCCGCAACTTCGATACGATCCAGACATTAATCGGTTGATTCGTTTATCCCCGTGTTTATTAATCGTCCCGTCGAATTGGCTGACGTGATTGTTTTCGATCTGACGTCCTCCGTTTGTTTTCAAGACGTCGTCGGTTGGCGGCTTTGGACTTTTTCCGCGGCTTTCGTTTCTTTGGTGGGACAGCCACGCTCAAGATCATTTCGCGCAATTTATGCATGCTGTCGGCGATATTCCGTCCCTGGTCGCGAAACCGGTGACTGGTCACGACAAACTCTCCGGCCTTGGATATGCGGCGATAATATTTTGACATCAGCCTTTCGCTGACATCAACTGGTAGACTCTTAGAACGTCGAACATTCCACTTTAAGGTGACTTTCGTATTCACCTTGTTCACGTTTTGTCCACCCGGTCCGGGCGATCGTGAGTAAGTGAAATTAAATTCACTAATCGGAATTGAAATCTCGTCGTTAACGATCAACATGTTGGGTTAGTGCGGTATTGGCATACGGGATTCGTTGAAAAACAATTTGTGGAGTCTGCAAAAATGATAAGCAATGACGCGTCTGGACAGAAGGCAGTCGTCTCCCATTGGCTGTGGAAAAAGATCTGTTCCGTGATGCTGGTCACGTCTGCGTTGAATTGCCATTGCATCGGAATGTCAGACAACGCATTTGGGCAAGACCCATCGCAAAGCGAAGAAAACGCGAACTCAGGGCTCATTGATAAAGACAGTCTGTGGACTCGATTGCAAGGTGAAGACTGGCCTGGCTTTCTCGGACTCAACCGCGATGGTCGCTCAAATGAAACAGGAATCTTGACCGACTGGTCGAACGGAAAACTCAAGACACTTTGGGAAATCAAAACGGGTCAAGGATACGGAATGGGCTCAGTCGCCGCGGGTCGTTACTTTCATTTTGACAGAGTCGACGGAAACGGAAGATTGCGAAGCATCCATGCGGAGACTGGCAAATTAATCTGGGATTTTTCATATCCTTCGCAATATCAGGATATGTACGGTTACGACAGTGGCCCACGGGCCAGCCCCGTTGTTGACGGCAACCTGGTTTTTGTTTTTGGCGTCGAAGGACAGCTTGTTTGCCTGAACGCGGTCACGGGAACCGAAATATGGAGCGTTGATACCGCGAAAACGTTCGGAGTGATTCAAAACTTTTTTGGAGTCGGCAGTACACCCGCGATTCACGGAAACACTTTGCTGGTCATGGTTGGTGGCAGCGGCGGACAACCAGGCAAGGTTGGTCCGAACGAAATGCCAAACGTTAAACCCGATGGCTCCGCCCTGGTCGGGTTCGACAAGCTGTCGGGCGCCGTGAAATTCAAAGTTGGCGACGACTTGGCAAGCTATGCATCGATTCAGCTCGCTAGACTTCAAAACAAGGAAGTCGTCTTGGTTTGGGCTCGCAACCAGTTAATGGGAATCGATCCATTGACAGGGATCTTGTTATTTGAATTCCCCTGGCGTGCTCGAATCATCGAAAGCGTCAATGCGAGTACTCCGGTCGTTATCGACGATCAGATTTTTCTCACCGAATGTTATGGTCCGGGTGGCGTGCTCTTGAAATACGAGAACAATGAATTGAAACAGATCTGGAGCGATGATCGCCGGCGAAACCAGTCCATGGCGGCTCACTGGAATACGCCTGTGCTGCACGAGGGTTATCTTTACGGAAGCAGCGGGAGAAACTCGGGCGACGCCCAGTTGCGATGTGTGGAACTTGCAACTGGCCGAGTTGCCTGGACAAAAAAAGGACTAGCCAGGGCATCCGTGACCCTGGTCGACGGGCATCTGATCGTGCTGGGAGAATATGGCGTCCTATCGTTGATCAAAGCAACGCCCGAAAAGTATGACGAGGTCGCAACGCTCGGGCGGGAATCTGGTGTTAAACTGAAATACCCCTGTTGGGCCGCGCCGATCGTCTCGCACGGTTTGATGATCGTTCGAGACAAAAACAAAGTCGTCTGCTTTGATTTGATCCCGCAAAAATAATCGCTAGTCGATGAATTCGATTTTCGGCTTGGTATCTGCAAGGCCAGAGTTCATCAATTCGGAGTTCGAAATACAAGCATCGACGAATCGATGGCTGTCTTGCAGCATTTGCGAGTACTCGATGCCTTCCATATCAAATCCATGCAATTCGATTTCGTAAGGACCCGCGTAACCCAAACGAGAAAGCAGCGTAAGCCAATGCGCAATCGGAACACACCCGCTTCCAAGGGGGCAGCGATTATCTTCAAACGGGATTTCCCGGTTTTTGTCAGCGATTTGAACGAGCTTGATTCGATCCGACAAATTCGGCAATTCGTCGGCGAACTCTTGAGAGAGACCGACGTGAAATAGATCAAGAACGATTCCCAGCACCTGGGAGGGATGTCTGGAAATAAGTTCAACGGTCTGTTTGAAATCGTCGACAAATGTCCATTGGCGGCAACTGCCACAACACATCGGCTCAATGGCCAGGGATACATCGAAATCGGATGCGTAAGGAACGAGCGACTCAAGCGCATTGTTAATAAGTCGGGACGCGTTTGCCGCGGTATGAAAATTCCGGGAACCTGGGTGTAGGATCAAGCAATTCGCGGTGACCGAACTAGCAAGCCGAATTGCATCTTTGGCGTCCTCGATTGCGCTATTGAATGAACGCCCCTCCCCACCAGTGAACCCGCCTGCCCAATGGACACTCGAAACAGACATCTTCATCTCATGAAGTAGATCGATCGCCTCGACTTGACCAAAGTCTTCAACTTTGGACCTCCACAATCCCATCGAGGAGTAACCAAATTTGGAATATTGCAACACGTCTTCGAAGAACGACCATCGATAGGTTGAAAACTCGTTGACCGAGATCGTGTTCATGTTGCGTTCCAAAACTGTCGTGCCTGAATCATCAAGTAGTATCTCGATTTGCGGCAAAACTGTAAACAGAGCTTAACGAAGAAGGCCAATGCGAGAATTAGATGCCTTTAATCTAGTCGTCGAAACGAGCTGGCTGCAGTTGTTTTCTGAACGTGCCGAAAAAGTTAACTTCGAGGTAACCGATGCAAACCGAGCCAACCATGACCCAATCTTAACTGGAGATTGGTTGGACAAACGTCATTTTTGGCAGATTGTCTGTCATTATCCCATCCAGGAAAATTGTTTAACCGTGTGAGCAGCATCTGCGCGCGGGCCAAAGGATGGGCACGCCGGTAAACTCACTGCCGTTCAAATTTTCAACGAACCTAGCACAAGTCATTCTAAGAGAGCGTCAGCGACCGAAGAATCTCACGCGAAAACACGAGAGATCCTTCACTTCGCTCCACTCTGTTCAGGATGGCCCGCTTGTTTCCGAGCATTCAGTGGCAGACTTTAAACGGTATTGCCGTTAGACGAGAACTTGTGCCGTTGAGTTAGTCAACTTTTCGAATGGGGTCCGCAGGTCAGGTTGCAGCTGGAAAAAGTGCTTTGATTTGGAAGTAAAAAAAACAGACTTTGACACTTGGTATTAGTGAAATATATGCACCGTGCTTTTACTTGAGTCGTTTGATTATCCGAACTAATTTTCCGAAATGAAATTCTCAGAACATCCTAGACCGCCCGTTTTGTTCACGGATGCTATCACTTGTTTTTTTGCAACCGGTCCCATTTCGAAAATGCTGATACGGGGAAGATTTTTTTGCCTGATTTGGCGCTTTGACGGCTATAATTCTGCCACGTGGATCGATTCATTCGCTGCCCTCCAAGATCTTCTACGAACGACCACGAAGCCGCGGATACTTGTCTCGATTATTTTTTTGCGATGACATCTTAGGGAGACAAAGCAGCAGGTTCGTTTATTGTCTTGTGCCTGAGTTGTTGTCGACACGGGTACGGGGGGCACGGGGTGTAGATCTTGGTTTGCTTAGGGAAGGAATCTTATGAGTTCATCAAAACAGATTCGAATCGATTTTCTGGATGAAGATTTACAGCAACGGGTTGCACGCTTTTTGATTAGTCGCCATTTCCCGGCGTTTCGTAATCTTGAAGTCGATGTCGAGCATGGTGCTGTCACTCTAACGGGCGAGTTGGATTCCTACTACGAAAAGCAAGTGGCGCTCACGAGTTGTCAACGTGTTGCGGGCGTGCTGACATTGGTAGATGAAATTGCCGTGCAGAGACAGGTTGCCACGACTTCGGGAGACATGCCTGAAAAGCCAAGGTGTTTACCGAAATAAACGGTTGACGTGCATTTGCAGATTTAGGCCCAACTGACTATCTCTGCCTATTCCAGGCGGATCTTTCTTTCGGCATGATTTCCTTCAGTTGGGAAATAGTCTCAGATTCGCCGGTCAAGATTGTCGCTAATGCCCGCAAGTTTTTTTGAATTGTGAGATCCAGCTGTTCAATTTCCTCATTCAGGATTTGCGCCAAACGTAGTTTGTAATGTTCGGCATTCCGATTCACTTGTTCAATGGCCAACCGGTTCATCGTGGTGGCGAATTTGTTTCCAAGGTCTGACCGGAATTCGAATTCGGGTTTTTGCAGCGTACCCGAAAGCTGAACGTAGGTTTGAAACGTGTCGACGCTAGCCAAATCCTGATTGATTTTCAGCGCAGTTGCCTGTCCACCCGCAAGAGGGTGAATGTCGTCTACGTGCATTAAGACCTCTGAATTTCGGAAAACCAGTTCACCGGAAAGCTGGTCATCGTTAATGCGGATTGCTATTTCAGCTTGCATGTGACTTGGGCCCATCGCCACCAAAATCGTGTTTTTGCTTCCCAGCATCTGGGCTTCGATATTAAGGTCGGGGCATTGGACGTTCAACGTATCGGAGACGACTTCGGAGCGACGATCGAGGACGCAATCGACGATCAAATGCTGTTTTCCAAGTGCACGCAGATGAAAGCTGATCGGTTCGTCGTGTAGATCTGGACGTGAAGAAAGGTTGTTTGCGGTGCCAACAAAATTCAAATGCTGACCCGCCAGATGGCCTTCGCCGTCAATTTCAAGGGACTTGATCAAAAGTCGAGGGCTCGCTTTGATTCCTTTGAACACGACATCTGTGCCCCTTTTCGGAATCGGGCAAAAGTCGTTGTCGGGATCCGGGATGGTGGACTGAAACCATCGGAACCATCGCAAGACTTCATTGACATACTCTGTTTGCGATTCTTTTAACAATAGTTGAGACACCGTCTGACTGTCGATCTGGTTGGCGGTAACCTGCTGCCGGATTTTTTCTTCGTCCCGCCGTTTTGCCCGCAGCAAGGAGTCTCGATCGGCCAGCGCCTCTTTTTGCAATTGCACAAGGCTGTTTTGCAACTGTACGATTTTCTGATGCATCAATTCCATGTCATTAAACGCGGCCTGAATGCGTTGCGTTCGTAACGGGTTCGAATTGTCCTTGCTGATTACGATTTTTCGAAGCAGCTTGATCTGGTTTTGAACGGAAGTAATCTGCTCGCGTTTTGTCTCGAATTGAGGCAACCACTTTGCTTTGAACTGTCGAGCCAAACTAACCGTTTCCAGATCTTCTTCGGAAGTCTGGGGAACTGTAGACTGAAAACCATCAAGCCAGGTCTGTGATAAATCCGAGTTGCTGCTTTGGGCTTCAACTGCTGTTGTAGGGTGGATGGTCTCGGACTGGGCCAGATTCCGGTCTAACTTTCCAGATGCCGTACGCGGTACGCCGAACTTGATTTTACTGGTTGTCCCATTCTCAACAACGATTTCCCGTTGCAACAGCAGACGCGGATCAAGCTGAATATAAGCCATGTCGGCTTGGACCATGTTCAACATCGGATTTCGCGGATCCGCAATTTGGAGATCTTTGAGATAGACTTTCCCGGTGCGTATCGCAGTTCGGACTTTGCCAATTTCAACTTTGGCGCCGATTGCGTCCTCTCCCGATTTTTCAAGCGCATACTTGAGAATGGGTTCCGATCCAATCCAGACTGCCACCACGACTAAACCAAGAATGATTAGTCTCGGAATCAAATACGACCATCGAGCCATTTCGCGTTAACCCTCCCCTGCCGGTTGAGCAGGACTCCCTACAAGCCATTGGACGAAACGGCATTGCATGAACCTCTGTCCGATTTCCTTCCCGTATTGGTCAAAGAAGAAAAGGCTGAGTCGGTAGATCGGGTAGGCAGCCAAAATTGCAATAACCAGGATTCCCATTACCACCGTGTTTTCGAAACGCGTCCACGGCACTACTGGTAGCTGATAAAGCCACAACCAAGTGGTTTCTAAAGGATCGAACGTCAAAACCCATGACCCCAGCTGATGAGCGACCGGATCGAGTGCCGTTCCAATCCAGCTGAACAAGACCCCGGAACAGGCACCGCTCAAAAGATTGGCGGGAGACAGAATCATGATCACCAAGAAGAAATACGGCAACATTGAGTCTTTGGGTAACAACCCGACAAACATGCCAAACATGACTCCCAAAGCCAGTTGGTGGGAAGTGTCCACTCCACGAACTGACTTGCGAAACATTCGCAAAAAATTCGAAATTCCTTTGATCATCTGTTCGAAATCGCTGCCTGAGAACCGATCTTGCAATAAATAAACATAATTGTCAGTGGCTTGTAGCGAATTCCGAAATCCATGTCGATGCGGCTTTGCAGTAAACAGGATTTCATTTTTTGCTGTGCATTGAGCTCAAATCTAACTAAACCAGCAGGGCTAAATGTGGATCTTGTTTAATTCGCCTTGTCTACTTTGATCCGCTGAGAGGCAAATTTGCACGTTGATTGCGTATTTTTGTTTGACCGCCGCAAGTGCTGACAGTTTGTTTGCTTGCGACGAATGAATCAGGCCAGTAAATTACGAACTTTGAACATTTGAGCCAGAGATCATCTGGCATAAGAGAGTACGGAACATCTTATTTCGACACTTTTTTTACTGGAGAACATTGTGGACCGACCTGAAAACATTTTTGCGGACGGAATTGGAGAAATCACCCTCGCTGGCGGCATGGTCCGAATGGACTTGGTAACCCTTGTTGGCTCGCAGAATAACCCTGACGAAAAGCCCCGATTGGAAGCCAGCCAGCGGATTGTGATGCCGCCCGACGGGTTTTTGAGAAGCTTTAGTGCAATGGAAAACTTGGTGAAACAGCTAATTGACGCAGGGCTGGTAAAACCGCGAGATGGGGCAAATCCAGCGGAAACAGCGGTTGCAGCAGGTAATCCTGATACAAACGCACCACCCAAATCTCCTAATTTCTAGATTCCTTTGTTTTCTAGAGGGCTTCCTATATATAATGTAAGCTCGCATATCTGGCCGGTTTTTTCGCACATTCGTTTCGGAAACCCACCGGCTCCGGAACAGATTTTCTGCTCACCGTGACAGTGAACCCCTCACGAAAACCTAGAGGTATCAAAAAATGGCTAATATCTTCAGGCCCAACGTAACCCTTCTCGAAAACAGAGTCGAAATTGGAAGAAAGTTGGCGTTTCGATCAATGTTCACTGTTTCTGATCTTGATCAGGGAAGTGTGGTTACGAAGTACCGTTTTCGCGACAATAACTCGGCAAATTATTCCGGATTTTTTACGGTTGCAGGTGTACGCCAAGTTGCTGGCGCTTGGATTGAGGTTCATGCATCCCAAGTTCACACGGTTCGTTACAACGCTGGGCTAATCGTCGACAGCGAGTCGGTCAGTGTTCAAGTTTTTGATGGCCTTTTTTATAGCAACGTTAGATCGGGACAAGTCGATACGATTATTGCAAACACGCAGCGACCGACGTTGACAACAACCAACGGATCGGTGTTGTCCTCGGAAACCACTCAGCTCGGCCCCTTAATGACGTACAGCGACCCTGAAGGCGCACCGGTGGCTTTTTATTCGGTCATTGATCGTTCAACTCGCCCCGACGGTGGGTTCTTTACATTGAACGGAGTTCGTCAGACATCTGGCCAGTTTTTCACTTTTGCAGCAGCCCGTCTTGGTCAACTACGCTACGTCGGTGGTTCTTCAGCAATCGGTGAGAACATTGGGGTACGTGCGTCCGATGGTCGGTTCTTTAGCACGACGGCCGATATTCGAATTACGACTCTCGCGAACCGTTTTGCACCCGAGGCAAATGCTAATTCGTTGCGTACGGGACTGAATCGTCGTATTCCATTCCAAAATATGATTCGGTTTACAGACGCCGATGGAAATTCACTCAAAAAGTTTGAGTTTTTTGACTCGGGCGAAGCGGGTGGCGGATACATCTCAATCAACGGTTTCCGTCAACCGGAAGGCCAACGGATTATTGTCAACGCCAATCAGTTGGAAAATACTTATTACAATTCGCCCGCTACGAGCGCTTTAGAAGATATCGAAATTCGGGTATTCGACGGCAAGTTCTGGTCGGACGTTTCGGTTTCGACCATTTCCACTTTCAATCGCCCGACGTTGGTTTCCGATTCGAATGACGTTTCAATCGACGAATTGGAACAAGTGTTTGTTTCCGACTTTGTATCTCAAGGAGACAACGGATTTCGGTTTACTAAATATGAAGTTTTTGACGAGAATGACTTCTTCCGTTCGGCAGAGTTGTTCGTAGGGAATCAAGTTCTACAGCAAGGCCAGATTCATGAGTTAACCTCGGCTCAATTCGAAGACTTAAGAGTCGAAGGTGCCGTCAATGACTTTGGGCGTTCTCTTGATTCGATTATTGTGCGAGGCTTCAATGGCCGCTTCTATTCGGATTGGCAGCGAATCAACGTCAATACGGATCCGACTGGGGCGGATGCGCTCGTTCGCGTTGGACCGCCAGAGGACCCATGGTTTGCTCTGATCAATCCAGACACGGGTGTTTACGAAATCCCGTTTTCCTTTGTTGAATCGCTGCAAGGCGGTGATTCCTTCCCGTTCCATGACCCAGACGACACGATTACCCCGTTTGACAACGCGATGAAGGAGGATTATCGCCAGGTTCTCGCCAACCTCGAAAGATTCGTTAACATCGAATTTAAAGAAGTCGCTTATACGAAGGAGGCCGACGATCATACGATGACGATTGGTCGGCGAGCGATAGATGGACCGGGAGGTATTTTGGCGTTTGCGGTCGTTCCTGAAGTGGGCGATGGATTTGCCAATCCTTTTGGTGATAACTGGTATGACACTGCCGATTTCCCTTTCAATGGGACACCCGTCGGAAAGAATTCTGTGTTTCGAACTGTTGTGATGCATGAATTGGGACACGCGCTCTCATTCAAGCATCCATTTAGCGGCGTCCC
The DNA here is from genome assembly GCA_024638965.1 of Planctomycetaceae bacterium. Taxonomy (GTDB): domain Bacteria; phylum Planctomycetota; class Planctomycetia; order Pirellulales; family Pirellulaceae; genus Mariniblastus. The sequence continues at coordinate 5,167 of JAHEJI010000104.1, read as the reverse complement.
GCAGTTGCCAACGAATTCACAATTTTCTTATAACACGGTGATGACGAATTATCCCGGCTCGGATCCGGCATTTCACCCGGAAGCGCCAAGCAATTACATGCTGTACGACATTGTGAGATTTCAAGAGGAGTTCGGCGCCAACCCCAACTACAACACGGGCAACGATCACTATTTCTGGGGCAGAGGTGATACAGCTTTGCAAGCCGTGCACGATTCCGGAGGAATTGATACGCTTAATATGGGTAACCAGATTATTGGCGGTGGGATTATTGATATTCGTCAAGGCCAACGCTCAGCCCTCAATGGTCAGAACAATAGTGTTTTGGTCCCGTATGGCGTCGAAATTGAAAATGCTCGTGGTACCCGTTCCGCTGACACCATCATCGGCACCGAGACGAAGAATTTGCTGTTTGGCAATGAAGGCATGGACACCCTTATCGGACGTGGTGGTAACGACGTGTTAAGAGGTGGAACGCAAAGCGACACTTATCAGTTCACCGTTGGCGACGGTCGTGACCAAGTTCGTGAAGAACAACAAGGTGGTTTGGATGTGATCGAATACCGTGATCCAACTGGAAGACTGGATTCCCTGCGAGACGATTTCTCATTTCGTAGACTCGGCCGTGACTTAAGGATCGACTTCACCCTGGATCAGGGCGGCGCTAATCACACTGCGATGGTGAGAGACATGCAGTGGGGTCGTTCGAGAGTGGAAGTGTTACGGTTATTCGGGTCAGACGGAGAACAGCTTGGGCAGGATATCGAGCTTAATTCGATTTTTCTACAAGCCGACTCAAAAGCTACCAGATTTAAGGTCACGCAAGACTTTGGTACCTACGGTTTCCTCGCAATCCCGGTTTAGAATAACAAAACGGCTAACTAACCCCATCGGTTGTCGGTGGGGTTTTTTTTGTTGATTCGTGCCCGGTCACAAATAAAATACTGGCCAAACCGACCGAGAATGTGAAAATGCAGGGAGCATTGATCGTTCACTTCTCCGCTCCCGCATGGTGCGAATCGATTGACAGCCGACTCACTAAACCAGTATCCACTGCAGGCGATGTGTTAAATGGCGGAACCTCCCAACGAGAACCAACCAGAACTCTTCGACGAAAATCAATCCTCCGATGAATCGCCATCGCAAGTCGACGAACAAATCGACACAGGCATGGAGCGCGATGCAGCATCAATTACGGATCACCCCGAATCCAATCCCGCTAATTCAGCCAGCGATTCAGGTGGTTCTGCAACCGATTCATTGCCCCATGTTGGCCCCGATTCCGATGACCGCTCTGCCGAGGACACGTTTCGCGCACAACACACGTCGCTGCAGTGCCTGGCCCTTGTCGCGCGCCATCACGGCATGGAAGTCAGTGCCGACCGCTTGATTCACGATTACGGACTGGAAAACGAAGAGCCAAGTCTTCGCCGCGTGATTCGAATTGCAAAAGACTCTGGTTTCAAGGCAAAGTATACACGCTTGACCTGGAAGCACCTTCAAAAAATGGGCCAAGCGTTCCCGGCGATCGCGAGACTGCAAAATGGCAACTACGTCATCATGGTTGGCCTCCGCACGACGGAAAAGGAAGACGGCGAAGTCGTCGAACAGTTGGCTATCTTTGATCCACTCGCTGATCGACAGGATTTCCTGTTTCTCGAACAGGAAGAATTTGAAAAGTCCTGGAAAGGAGAAACGCTTCTCACGAAACGAAGCTACTCCATGCTCGACAGCAACCAGCCATTTAGCTTGCGTTGGTTTCTGCCCGAGCTGTTTCGCCAACGCACCGCCTTCGTGGACGTCGCGGTCGCTGTTCTGTTTTTGAATTTGATCGCGCTCGTCGTACCGCTGTTCTTCCAGATCGTGATTGACAAAGTGCTGGTCAACTATGCGACTTCAACGTTGCAGGTAATAACCGCCGGTATCTGTATCGCGCTGGTGTTTGATGCCATCCTGAGTTTCCTGCGAGGTTATTTGCTGTTGCACGCGACCAGCAAGATTGATATTCGCGTCGCCACGCGGACCTTTCAGCACATGCTCAGGCTCCCGATGAACTTTTTCGAACATATGACTGCCGGCGTGTTGATCAAGCATATGCAACAGACCGCCCAGATTCGTGAGTTTCTTACCGGAAGCCTGTTCTTGACGTTGCTGGATTCAACGGCTCTGTTCATCTTTTTGCCAATCCTGTTTTTCTACAACGTCTCCCTGACGATGGTCGTGCTCGTTTTTGCGGGCCTGCTTGGGGTCAACATTGGTGTACTTCTGGGGCCTTATCGTCGACGTCTGGAAGCGCTTTACAATGCGGAAGGCGAACGGCAATCGCTTCTGGTTGAAACCATTCACGGTATTCAGACCGTCAAGGCGCTCAGTATGGAGCCTGTTCAGCGCAAGAACTGGGATCAGTCGTCGGCACAAGCGGTTTCGATGCATTACAAAGTCGGCAAGATTTCGATTACAGCCACGACCATCTCGAAATTCCTTGAGAAACTGCTGACCGTCATGATCATCTGGTTCGGTGCCAACCTGGTTTTCGGGAAACAGATGTCGGTCGGCGAACTGGTTGCGTTTCAGATGATATCAGGACGAGTCACGGGGCCGCTGGTCCAGCTTGTTTCACTCGTCCATTCGTATCAACAATGTGCGCTCTCGGTGCGGATGCTTGGATCGGTCATGAACAGTACCGCTGAGGCCGGTATCGGACACGGACTGCGCCCCCAAATCGGCGGGCATATCGAATTTGAAAACGTCACCTTCAATTATTCCCCGACCAGTGCACCCGCTTTGGAAGACGTGTCGTTTACGATTCCAGAAGGCCAGGTGATTGGCATTGTGGGCCGTAGTGGATCTGGCAAGACGACTTTGACAAGAATGATCCAGGGGATGTATTCGCCACAAGGCGGCATCATTCGCATCGATCGCCTCGACATGCGTGAACTCGATATCTCGCATTTACGTCAAAACATCGGTGTTGTTCTGCAGGACAATTTTCTCTTTCGGGGTACGGTGCGCGAAAACATCGCGATGGCAAAACCCAACTGTAATTTTTCGGAAGTCGTTTACGTGTCGAAGATGGCGGGTGCATCGGAGTTTATCGAACGTATGCCGCAGTCGTACGACACAATGCTGGAAGAAAATGGCTCCAACCTTTCGGGCGGACAAAAGCAACGACTTGCAATTGCCCGTGCCTTGTTGAAAGATCCGCGGATTTTGATATTTGATGAAGCAACGAGTGCGCTTGATCCAGAGAGTGAAGCAATTATTCAACGAAACTTGAAGGTCATCGCGAAAGGAAGAACGGTCATTATCGTTTCTCACCGCCTAGCGACTTTGACCGGTTCCGATTCGATCGTGGTTCTCGAAAGAGGCAGAGTAGACATGATCGGGACTCATCGACAATTACTTGACCAATGCAGGGTTTACCAGGAACTATGGTATCAACAGACAGGCCAGTAGAGCCGGCTCCAGAAAAAAGATCGGTAAAGCAGCGGCGTTTGGACAAACGTAAAGCAGCCCGGATTGAAACTCATCGTCAACGGTTCAATCAGAACAAGACGTTGATCGAGTTCCAGCCCGATGCTGTCGAAATCGAGCAACGATCGGTCGCTGGCGGTGCGCGGTGGACGCTCTACACTTCCATCCTGTTCATGTGCTTCGCGATCGGCTGGTCCTACTGGGCAAAGGTCGACAAAATCGTCAGCGCCACCGGGCAATTGGTAAATATTGAGCCTCCGGTCATTATCCAGACCTCGCTTGCGGCGCCGATTATCTCAATGGATGCCAAATTTGGCGATCGAGTCGAAACGGGCCAACTCCTGGCAACTCTCGATCCAACCTTTACAGCATCCGATTTACAGTCGTTGCGTACCAAGCTCCAGGGATTTGACGCCAGTATCGCCCGGCTCAACGCTGAGCGAACCGCCGTTCCTTTCACGCTGGAGGGTCGCGTTCCAAATGACGATTTGATGATGCAATACGAAAACTATCTTCAACGCCGTGACGAATATCGCGCCAAAATCAGAGAGTTTGATAGTGAAGGTAGAAAGCTTGCGATTCAGTCTGAAAACACTGCAGCTTCGATTGAACAATTAACGATAGATCTGGAAACGTATACCACGATGGAGACGAAGACTAAGGGTTTGTACGACAAAGGCAGTGCTTCCCTGGTTGATCTGTTAAGTCGTCGAATTCAAACTCGCGACGCTGCCGGAAAATTGCGGGAAGCCAAAGGTCGTGCGGAGGAACTGGTTGCCGAAATCGATGCCCTGGACAAACGCCAAGCTGCTTTTACGGCCAGCTGGAAATCGAAGGTGGTCTCGGAATTGATTGAACACCAGCAACAACGAAAAGCTGTTGAGCAGGAAATCAACAAGGCCACCAAGATGAGCGAGTGGGATGAAATTCGGGTCCCACCGAACGATAAGTACGACGAGTTTTTCGTTTTTGAAGTTGCCGACCGATCGCTTGGGTCGGTTACCAAGGAAGGCGAGCCACTTTTCAAGTTGATACCGGCCAACTCGCCTTTGGAAGTGGAAGTCGAAGTTCAAGGAAAAGACATCGGTCTGATTGCCATTGGTAGCGAAGTAAAAGTCAAATTAACTTCCTTCCCGTATCAAAAACACGGAACGCTGAGAGGAACCGTGCGGGCGATCAGCGAAGGATCGTTCGAAAAAGAAGGCCCCGGCGGCGTCACCTCTACTAACTACAAAGTAATCGTCCAACTTGACGACTCGGTGAAACTTGAAAAACTGGGTCGCGAGATCAGGCTGATGCCGGGTATGGCAGTGATCGGTGAAGTCAAAGTTGGCCGAAGACGAGTCATTCAGTACTTCCTGTACCCATTGATTCGATACTGGGATACAAGTATCCGCGAACCCTAGACGTTCGCTTCAAAATAACGTAGTAAGCCAGCCGCGGCGGACTCCGCGAGTCTGGGACAGACTCGCCTCTGTAGGTCCGCCTGTCCCAGGCTGACACGAGTCTGGGACAGACTCGCCTACTGTACTGTAGGTCCGCCTGTCCCAGGCTGACACGAGTCTGGGACAGACTCGCCTCTGTAGGTCCGCCTGCCCCAGGCTGACACGAGTCTGGGACAGACTCGCCTCTGTAGGTCCGCCTGTCCCAGGCTGACACGAGTCTGGGACAGACTCGCCTACTGTACTGTAGGTC
>JAHEJI010000264.1 GCA_024638965.1 Planctomycetaceae bacterium | reverse complement strand
CTTGAAAACGCCTGGCCCTCGGGTCAGCTGCTCGACGACGAACACTAAATTGCTTGGCAAATTGATGACAAAACTCCCGCACAATATTCCGACGCTGCTGTTGGTGCTCGCTTGTTTCTTAGCTGTAACGGATATCGCTTCGGGACAAGCCCCTGGCAAAAAAAACATACTCCAGCCTGGAGAGCTAAACACACCAGGGCTCAAGTACGAGCAGCGAATTGAACTTGTGAAAAAGCTATTGGCGGATGTTCGGGAGAAAGCAACGACCGACCTCAACTCGAATGAACGAAAGAATTATTTCACGAAGCACTGGGCTGCGATTGATCCTGCTTGGACGGCAAAGTTTATCACTGAAAACCCAGTCCCTCAGGATCCCAATGTCGAGGGCAGATTGTTGTACGACAATGAAGCGATCCGAATTTTGATGGCCCGGCCGACCGAGATGGAAGAACAACATCTCATTGCTCTACTAGAAGAGAACGCCAACAACTTCACTGGAGTCAGTTACGCAACGCTTGCCCTTCAGAATCTTCCCGACGAGAAGTCGAAGTTAAAAGAAAAGATTATCAAGCTCACGCTTCAGCCCCTTGATGCGAAAATGATGTCACCAATGGCGTTCACTAGCCGACTCAAGGTCGCGAAGTTCTCTTCTGATCCGCAAGTGCTTGAAAGAATCGAATCAGAAATTGCAGAGTTTTATAAGTCCGGCGCGGCCAGGAAAATGTGGAAAAAGTGGAAAAAGCAAAGTCATGTCAAAACAAACCAGAGCTATTATCAAAGCATCTTTGCGATCCATGCTCCCGAATCAATGCGGGGCGAATTTGGCGGCAAGCCAGGCTCGATGAGCGCTGTTGATGTCCAAATATTTGTCAACGATGACTCAATCAGCGACGAAGAGAAGGCTGAGCGGCTTAGTCGTGTAGAGGATTACGATTTTGGCAAACAGGTCCATGAGCAATTAGGTGCCGCGTCTTCGCTAGGCGTTGTTGCAATGATTGACCCGCAGATCGCACTGAAGTGGGCGGATTCGGCTCCATCGGAACACTTAACAATCTGGGCGAAACTAACGATTGCGCCCTCCCTCGCCAAAGGCGATCGCGAAGCTGCAAGGAAACTCGTTGCCAGTTGTTATGATGCGATCCTGAAGCTCGATTCGTCCTCTCGAAATAGCATGAATTACAATTTTGATCCAGCAATGATTGCTGCACGCAGTCTGCCTTTGGCTGTTTCGGTCGATCCTCAATTGCTGGACAAGGGTATTGAGACCACGCTTGCGGCGATTACCAACCTTGAAGCTTCGAATTCTGGCTCGGCGATAGAAAACATATTCCAAGCCATTGCTGCAATCGCAGCCTATGATCGCGAGAGAGCCAAAACGATTTTCGAACAGTACGAAGACGATGTTCCACTCTCAGCAGCGGCCGCGTTCTTTCGGGCACTCATCGCGATTCACCCTGAGCTAGTTTTAGTCGAGCTCCTGGAGATGCCGAAAAAAGATTCTCAAGGAACCGATTACCGAATCTATGTTCGAAACGAGTTGCTGCCGATATTGACTCAAGAAACCGATCGCGGGTTTTGGAACCAAATGAACAACTCGGGCTTTGGCGCGTTTAATGTAGAGATCCTGGATCAGTAGTACCGCGCTAAATTGAGTTTTTCGTCAATTCCAACAAATCGCCAAACCGGCTTGCTTCTTCACCGCTTTGACCGCACGATTTTTGAATTCGAGTCATTGCGCGAGGCGCAATCCGCTGCGGCAAAGGAGCAATACTCAGCTCGTGTCATCAACTCAACCGTTTTCTGCGCGGCGTAAAAAACGACCGTATTTCGGATAACAAATCTGGCTCAATGCCGAAATCACCACCCTTGATTGCTCTTGGGTACAACGGCCGAATTGGGCGATATTTCAGTCCCCATCAATCCAAGGTTTGATGGGATAATGCGAATCGCATTTTTCCTGACTTCGTGTTGCGTCAGTCGTTCTGCTAAAGTAGGCGAAAGACCCGACACGTTGTCGGCCAGATTCTGACTCGGGTATGTGTAATGACCAAGTAGGGCGGTTCACGACATGAATTTTGGCACCAAACGATTGCTGAGCTTGACGTCGTTTGCTACCGTGGCGCTGGTTGTGTTGGCTCATTCAGCGAATTGCCAAGAACCTTCGGAACAGGGAACACGTCTACAAGACCTGCCGGAAAAAGACCAAAGGTATTACCGAGTTGTCAGTGATTCCGATGATGTTTACCAGATTACGTTTGACGGGTTGATTCATAGAAACATCGTCCATCGCCGTGTTTACCGTACTCCGTTGCCGTTGATTGAACTTCTTGCCGAATCAGAAATTGCCGACACGTTGGAAATCGTTGAATCGCAGCGAGCACAGCTCAAAGAGCAGATCAGCAAACTCAAGAAAGCCTGCGACCAAGCTGGCATCGCATACGACAACTGGAGTTCCGATCGCGACCGCTTAGAAATAGAGACGTTACAGATTCTGGAACCAGCGGTAGACGATGCGCTTCGCACCATTCGCGATACTTTAATTGACGTCCAGGCTGATCGATTCAGGCAGGTTCTTATCCAATTAGAGATAAATCGACGGGGCATTCTCTGGTTTTTTGAGTCAAAACTGGGCGATGAGATCGGCATATCTCCGAGCCAGAAAAAAGCCCTGAAAATTCGTTACGTTGAAGAAATGCAAATTGCCTTGAAAGAGATTCATGCTCACAAGGAAAAGGCGATTCAAGAAATTTTTTCGTTGGTGCCAAAAGACGAAAGAGATGAGATACTTGGAACCGTCGGTAACAGGGCTAACCTCTATCGCACACCGCTAAAACTATTGACTCTTCAGCTTGACGATGAGACTGTCGAGTCGTTTTGCAGATTTGACGACGAATCCATGTGGCCGAAATATTCGGGAATTTCTCTGCCTTTCTCGTTCAAGGTCAACGCTGCTGGCAAATTAGTGTTTGCCGATCCCAACGATGATGCCGAATCCGTTGCTGAAGCGATCCCCGCTTATTTAATGGTTTACTGTCTGTCTGGCGGTGAGTTGGAACTTGTTTCTGAACAAAAAAATGCCATTGCAGATTTACGCCGGCAACAAGGGGCATTTTGGCAGTCTCAAATTGATTCCGCCAATCAGCTCGTCGAAACCAATAATAATTGGACACTCCCACCCGATTTCAAGCGCAAACAACGTGAGGAAAGTCGGACGTTCGATAATTTAATGGTTGAGACAATCGAGAAAATTCTACTCCCACACCAAATTTCTGTGATGGAGGAGTTTGCTGCGCGAACCCGGTATTCCTTACACGGGCCTGTTGCGTTCATTTTTAACTATGAGGAAAGAACGAATGATTTTGCGCTGAATGCAAGCCAAATAGAAAAACTATGGAGCACAGCAAATTCAGTTCGTGATGCCGCAGATAAAAAACTGGTCGGTCTTGAAAAGCGATTGAACGACCGGATGTTTGCAGAATTGACGGATGAACAGAAACAGAAATTGGACTCATTGATTGGAAGCTGGCTTCATCTTGAATCCGGCAATTTGGAATTCCATGCAACCTTTATTGAGCGACCGGATGAAATTTGGGGACTTAATCAACAGCCAATATGGTTGGACGACGTTCAGGTTAATCCACGCGGAGTCGATGCGTCATCTCGACCGACTGAATCGCCAGAAAACAAATGAGTATTAGACATCGCGTAGTGACGAAGAAACGGAGCCGATGTTCAAGTTCTCTAATTCGAATCAAACTTTTTGAGTGTGATCTACAAAGCCTCCCGATACGAAGAGTTTCCCGGATAAATCCCATCAACTCGTTGACTTGTTGACTTGCCAGGTTTCTGACAAGAGCCATCAAACGACCGTTAAACGACCAACTCCGCAAAAACTCATACCTTTTGTGGATAGCCCAAACCGTGGTCAAAAAACGTCTGATTTGGGTTTTTGGGACAGATGGAGGCGAAATCGGTGTAGATGCGGTGATTTTGCCCGATCAATCGAACCTTTTTTGAACGCGTGGGTTTCGCACCTGTCCCAATAGTCGTTAAGCGAGTATGGCCCGGTTATAGTTTTCTCCATGACTGAAGTTACCCGGATACTGAACAAAATCGAGGATCGTGATCCAACGGCCGCAAGCCAGTTACTGCCGCAGGCCTACGAAAACTTGAAACGGCTGGCCGCCATTAAAATACATCAATGCGACAAATTGCGAGCGAAACGAGTTGCGATAAAATTCAAGTCAGCTACCGATAAAAACCTTGGTGGCGTTTTATAATGTCCATTTGGTCTGTTAAATACATAAGTTATGTGGCATGCGACACACCCATGGTATTGCGACTTGCCTCAATCACGGATGCGGATGCGATTGTCGCGTTCGATGACGTCGCAGCATCCGAACCTGAACGCGTCCAGTTCATTCACGACCAAATCAAATCGTCCGCGTGTTACGTCGCCGTCATCGACGCGAACGTCGTGGCCTACGCCGTACTGAACTACAAGTTCTACGACAACGGTTGGATCGAAATGTTGTATGTCCATCCGCAATTCCGGCGTCAAGGAATCGGTTCTGCGTTAATCCGTCATTTGATCAACGAATGCCGCACACCCAAACTGTTCACATCGACGAATCAATCCAACTTCCCGATGCAGCGGTTGCTGGCAACGCTCGAATTTGATCGAAGTGGCTACATCGAAAACCTTGACGAAGGCGATCCAGAACTGGTGTACTTCAAACGATTACGCGATAATGCCACATAAATCGGGTAGCCGCGGCCATCGCTGACCGCGGCCCCCACACCACCTAGCATGCGGGTCCGCACTAGGCGGTTCCCCGAAACGGAACAGGCTTCGTTCCTACGTCGTTCCCATGTTGGAAACGAGACGTTCACAAAAAAACGCCTCCCAAGGCTGGCTGATCGAGACGCGCCGCACCGGTCGACTCCGGTCGGAGTAACTCCTCGGTGCGAGTGAATCAGTAGCTCCTCCCTGTGTTTCGAAGTTCAGCCCTTCCCGCCGACAGTGGAGTGTGCCGAAACGGTACTATGGCCTCTGCTGACTGCTGGAGTCGGTTGCTGGCTTGCGCCAGCGACCCCCGGCTTTCGGCATCAAGCCTACTCCCGGACCCGGACTCCAGCTTTCCCAGGATAAGACAATTAACTTTCGCTGCACTGGCTCTGGATTTACCAATCCGAATGAACGAAAACGGCTTCGTGATGGTTGGCTCACTCGCCTGTTCGAACCGGCCTTGTATCCAGTTTCTGTACGTAACCTCG
>JAHEJI010000263.1 GCA_024638965.1 Planctomycetaceae bacterium | reverse complement strand
CAACAACGCTTCATCATCGAGAATTGCGATACTCTTGTAGCGGGCCGCCCAAAACGCGCCGCGGCAGCCGTCGCTTTTGTTTGCCATCCGCGCCAGCGGCTCCTTCAATGCTTTCATAAACCAACCAAGATCGGCCAGCCTCTGCCGCAAGACTTCCACGCGCTGGGTGTCTTTGACCTGGCAATCAACCCACATCTTGACGACTTTTGCATCGTCCAACGCTAACGTGCGAGGCGGGTAAACGGCGAGCCAGCGTCGAACCACCTCCTCGGGTGACCACTTACGCGACTCCTCCGGATCGAGCCGGCACAAAACATGGAGATGGTTATCCAAAACCGCAAAACCGCCGACAGCGATCGAGAAATGTTCGGCCAAGTGTTCTAAACGATCTTCGATCCACTGCTTGCGATCCTCGGCTCCTTCGCCCATCAAATAAGCCAATCTGACACACCGAGAAATACAGTGGTACCAGCGTGTCACGTTCACATCAACCAGTTCTCGTCGGGCTGTCGTCATTGGGAACCCCTTGGATAAGCGCTGAAAGCTAATAGTGTACGCATTGCCACCATTTTGTCAACCGACTTATTTGTGATTCTGAAAGAAAATGCATGTCCTTTCGATGATTTGCATGTCCTTTCGATGATTTTCGAAGTCGAAATCGAACATATTGGCGAAGATGCCCTGCGAGAAATCAACGAACTTCGAAAAGAGATGGGGCTGCCACCAAAACGACCAAAGTAATCAGAAATGGCGGAACGCTCGGAGCAGAAAGGGACGAGAGTGAACCATGGTTCCCGTTTCTGACACTGAGATCAATGAAAGGCAATCTTTGGAGCTCGCCAAGGTCAACAGATGAAATCCGCTGTCGTGGTGCTTCCGATGAACGATGTCACTTCATGCAGTCAGCGACACGCTTGAATTTATGACTCGGAAATTAGACCAGGTCCCACCAAATCTCCCGCGGCGGGAGATTCCCCGTCAGAGCGATCAAGCCAACGTCCTGGTTACCTGGCTATGAACAAACGGGCTTTTAGCAATGAATTTCCACCAAAGTAGAGCCCCAGAATCTAGTTACGTAACGAGATTTCAAGATCTGCGTCTTAGGTGGCCGAGGAGCCCGATATTCCTGAACAGGTTCTGGTAAACGCTCGGAGAATTATTGATGATCGTACGTAGCTGGAACGATCACTGTTGCTGTTTTTGCATTGCGATTCGATCCTTGTGAAGAACGAAATGTCCCGACGTCGGGACATTCTACTGGACGGCTTGGAGTGACAATCTCCCGGCGCCGGGAGATTCTACCGTCAGGGCAGAACTGCAGAATCTAGATATGTAACGAGATTTGAAGATCTGCGTCTTAGGTGGCCGAGGAGACCGATACTCCTGGACTGGTTCTGTGTAACACTGGAATTGCCGCTGGAGAACTATTGATCAAAGGCGCAATCATCTTTGTGACTGCTTTGGCAATACGATCCAAGACTCGGCAAACCAGGAATTGCGACAAATAACCAATAGTCCGGTCGCCATTCCGCCTATCAAACTCCCGCAACCGTTTGTTGAGAAACGAGAGTCGTGCCGACAACCATCCTCATGTTAGAAAAAGGAGAATCTCCCGGCGCCGGGAGATTTGTCCGTCAAGTCGATCAAGCCAAGTAGGTAACGCTGGAATTGCCGTAGAGAATTATTTGATAAGGGTATTCGGTTGGAGTGCATCTGGACCCGATCAGGATCGAGACTTAGATACGCGATGACCACGATGGCAGTGAGCGTTCCAGCCATGAGCAGGTTGGCCACATCCAGGTTTAGTTGATTCCAACTCACGTTTTCCCCTTTGTCCGCACCGCCCCCAATGTTTTCCCATGAAAGGGGGTGGAGTCCAAACCTTCTGGCTGCCGTGCCTCCGTCGACTAGTCTTAGCCACTTATCAGACTTTCCTTTCAAAAGGTCGTGGATCAGCATGGGTTGGCCGATTTGGTCCACTCTATAAAAAGTCTGCCCAGTGTCGTGCGTCGAACACGTGCTCAACTAAGCTTACATCAACGGACAAACCCAAGATCGCTTGCGAATTGCTTAACCACCTTATGTTTCCACTCACTTATCCTTGTATGACAGGCATTCGAATGCGGCCTGCAGGAATCACAATCTCCAGCTAAGCGTGAGAGTGGATGTAGTCGGTGTCGCTCCTTTGGGTTATTATCCTTTGGTCTTTTGCCTGCATGGGTTCCAGCCATGACAAGCTCAGGAGCGCAATAAAAAACGCTCCATCGTCATTGATTCTTGCTTTGCGGGCCAGGAATGACGACGGAGCCAAGTAGCTCATTTTGAATTGTCTGATCCCCAGCCCGCAGTGTCTGAATCGGTTCAAAGCATACGACTTAGTGGACAAACGTCAAGTAGTCGATTTTAAAGTGTGAATTTTCGGTTCGAACCGAAAAACCCATTAGAGGGCTGGGAAGCGGTCACTTTTCCATCTCTTCATGAGCATCCAAACGTCATCCCAAACGCAACCAACGTCCCATCATCGCTCAGGGCAACGTGGGAACGGCTTGAGAATGGCGTGTGGGTAACGTTGGAATTGCCGTTAGAGAACTATTGATAAACGTACGTAGCCGGAACCAACACAGCAGCGGCTTCCGTAATTCGATTCAATTCTCGGCGAGGCAATAGCCTCCTGGCGTCGGGAAGTTCCGCGAATCGGATTGAAACACGAGAATCTCCCGGCGCCGGGAGATTCTCGTGTCAATATATTGACCCATTCTCGGGACAGTTATCGACAACACCTAAATCACCTCCCTTGGTAGGTCTGAGCAAGAAAGATCAAATCCAGCATTTCCTTCCTTAATCAGATTTCCAACTTTTTTACCAATAGCTCACTACCAAAATCAATTAACATTTTTTGTTGAACTGGCTGTCAACGAGCCGCCCAAACGCTGGCTATCTCGACTTCTACAGCAGACAATGAATTGGCTAACGCCCGCTCGTGGCTGCGGCTGGAGATGGTCGATGGAGACGCAGACAATCAGCATTATTGTCGAAATTCTATTGGGGTATCGGCGTTCCGAATTCGCATAGTAAATCGACGAAGAGTCCTAAACCAAACGGGAATGGCTATGTGCGACCGACAACTCGACGAAGAACGGATCCTTCACGTTGCCCGTGCAATTACCGATGATCAGGCGAGAAACGAGTATCTTGACCAAATCTGTGCCGGTGACCTGGGTTTGCGGAAGCGGCTCGAGGCACTGCTGGAGGCGCCTGAAAAAGAAGAGAGTTTACCAGCATCCGAAAATGCATTGGCGGAGACTGCGGACCATGCGCCGATCCGCGAAACAGAAGGTCAGCGGGTTGGTCGGTACAAACTGATGGAGCAGATTGGCGAGGGCGGAATGGGCACCGTTTTTGTCGCGCAGCAGGACAAGCCCATCCGCCGTAGAGTGGCACTCAAGGTGATCAAGCCGGGGATGGATTCCAAAGCCGTGATCGCTCGTTTTGAGGCCGAACGACAAGCGCTGGCGATGATGGATCATCCAAATATCGCCAAGGTGTTAGATGCGGGGACCACTGAATCGGGGCGCCCTTTCTTCGCGATGGAGCTGGTAAAGGGCGTCTCAATCACCCATTACTGCGATCGAAATCGCTTGACGATTAAGAAACGGCTTGAACTGTTTATTCCAGTCTGTCAGGCCATCCAACACGCGCATCAGAAAGGGATCATCCACCGGGATATCAAGCCAAGTAATGTCCTATTGACCCTCCATGATGGCAAACCGGTTCCCAAGGTAATCGACTTCGGCGTGGCCAAGGCACTTAATACGAGGCTTACGAATAAGACTATCTATACGGAACATCGACAGGTTGTAGGCACCCTGCTCTACATGAGCCCGGAACAGGCAGAGTTGTCGGGGCTGGATATCGATACCCGCAGCGACATCTACTCGTTGGGAGTGCTGCTTTACGAATTGCTCACCGGAACCACTCCATTTCAGAAGGAGGAATTGGAGCAGGCAGGATTTGACGAGCAGAGACGCATCATCCGGGACAAAGAGCCTCCCAAGGCTAGTATCCGGGTCAGTAGCTTGGGTGAGGCCGCCACTGTCGTGGCCGATCATCGCAAGACGGATGTCCGAAATCTGGGTCAGGAAATCAAAGGTGACTTAGACTGGATTACCATCAAAGCATTGGAGAAAGATAGGACTCGTCGCTACCCGAGTGCTGAATCTCTTGCGATTGAAATTGAGAGATTTCTGTGCGACCAACCAGTGACGGCTCGCCCACCGTCCAACTGGTACCTGCTCCAGAAAGTGGTCAAGCGTCATCGAGTTGCTTTTTACTGGCTGTCTGCAATTTTCGTGCTATTCGTTGTGTCCAGTATCGTCACTGGAAGCCTAGCCGTATGGGCCTGGAGTGAAAACGTGCAGGCGGGCAAGGCCCTGGAATCAAAAAACAAGGCGCTTGCGCTGGCGGAAAAGAGCCAAAAGGAATCGGTGTCAGAGAGAAAGAGGGCGGAGACGAGAGGTTATGAGCTGACATCCGAGTTAGCGTTTTCGGCATTGGATGAAAGTAACCGTGGGTTGTTGCTTTCGCTAATCAAAAGAATGGATGCCTACGACGGCGATAAAGGATTCGAATACCATGCTCTTAAGGAGCAGGCGAGGAGAATTGAGGTCCCTGAGATCAAGGTGGGTGAAAAAATCTCTTCCATATTGTTTGAACCCCATACAGATAAACTGATAGTGGGAAGTATCGACGGTAAGGTCAGTCGATTTGACTCGATAAGTCGCAAAAAAGTGAGGATACCATTTCACGTTTCCGGTTCACATATTGTTGTCTCACCCAATGGGAAGTATCTGGCCGCGGTCGGGACAAAACAACCGTTAAGGGTCGTTGAGACAGATACGAATTCCGAAATCAAGTTGCCATTTACTGGCGTGAAGTCAGTCGCCATACAGTTTTCGAATACGGATTGCCTAGCGTGCATTTCCCTCGATGGGACAATTCACTACGTGAAACTTGGCGACGGTGAAATAGGAAAACCAAGAATAAAGAAAAATTTGTTTGGAAAGTCGCATGCAGCATTCCAGCACTTAGCCATCTCCGAATCCGGAAAATATGTGGCTGCCGGAATTGGAAGCGAGACGTTTGTATGGGATCCTACTAGACCGGACATCTGTGAGGTATTACCGACTGTAGACTCGTGGTATACGTTCGTCCTGTTTGGCCCGGAAAACACGTTGTTGGCCGGCAACGAAAGGTCGCTAGTAAAGTTTCAGATCGTTGATGGAAAACTGGTTAAAATTCCAACGAAAACACTTGGATTGAGCTCGACCTGTGCTGCTCTATCTCCCGATGGAAA
>JAHEJI010000103.1 GCA_024638965.1 Planctomycetaceae bacterium | reverse complement strand
GTCTGTTTCATCCACTCGGATTTGATCGCAGGCATATCTTGGTCGTGAGAAATGGGTTATCTGATGTTCAGAGCGCGTTTGGTTTAAGTTTGGCGTCTTTTCGTCGGTTTCGCCCGGCAATGAGAGCCCACGACCGCTATACGCCCGTGCGACACGCACTAGTATTCCGTCACAGCACAATGTTCGGGTAGAGTCGTTTTAGTTTAACGCGGGCTTTTTCATTTGTGAATTGCCAGTCAATTCCCTTCTGGCGTTTGTTGCGATCGACTTTCCATGCGATGGATCGACTTTCAACTTCTTTTTCGTCGCCGACCCGGTCGGTGAAACACTGGCGGGTTAGAACGCTTAGCTCGGGTTCGGCCATGTTTAACCAGCTACCATGTTTGGGAGTGTGAACCAGTTCGATTCGACTCATGATACGGAACGCTTCTTCGGCACCGAACGCCTGGTACAACGATCCAAAGAAGTGCGTGTTGAGATTGTCGCAGACCAGAATGATTTTCACAGCATTGGCATAGCGTGGCTCATCCACCAGTATCTTGATTCGGTGAGCCCAATCAACCGCTTTCTTGGTGGACGTGACCGCCACCTCCCGCCATCCAGCAAGCGGCTCAACAAACATCCAGATGGTGCAACTGCCTTCACGAACATATTCATAATCAATTTTTTGTGTTTGCCCCGGTCGCATTGGCAGTGCCGTTCGCGACTCAGAGATCAGTTGAAACGGTTGTTCGTCCATGCAAACAACCGGGAAACGCACGTCGTAAGGCCGCTGATAAACTGCCAACACTTGTTCCATCGCCGCGACAAAAGCAGCATTCTGTTTCGGTGGAATGCACCACATCGACTTTTGCCATGGCTTTAAAACGTTTTTTTCATCGTCCGCCGGACCGTTTCGTGCGAGACAGAATCAACTACCTCAAGTTCAACCAGTCGGTCGGCCAGCATTCGCAGCGACCATTTTGATTTGCCGTTAACGGGCTTTGAGCAGGCAATCTGAGTCAGTTTCGCTTCTTTTTCGCCGTCGAGAATAAGACCCTTGGTCGAGACTCGCTTCTCCCGTTGAAGAACTGACAAGGGGCCATTCAAAACGGCTTGCTTACGCCAGTTTTCGAGTGAACGCGTCGTCGTTGAATACGCTTCTGCAATATCCTCGTCGCGCCAAGCGGGTCCCAACTCACCTTCATCACACATCAGCATGGCGTTGGCTCGTTGAACTTTCCAAGCAGCGATCTTCAACTGACCTCGCTTGCCTTTGGCAACAAGCTCAAATTCCTTGCGTTCATCTGCTGATAACTTCACTCGATAGATTTTTCGGTTCGACATTGATCTTCCTTGATCAAGAGGGTTGGATTACATTCTCAAATCCTAACCGAAATCAATGTCGTGACGGAATACTAGTGCGTGTCGCACGGACGTATAGCGGTCGTGGCGCACTTTGATTGCGGTCTGAATCCGACGAGAAGACGCCCAACTTAAACCAAACGCGCTCTAATTTGTTGTGCATTGGGCACTCCTGCCAATAAACGATGGACAAGAGTGGCCATATCGGTTTGAATCGCCCTATTTGCGGTCAGAGGCGATCAACAAGCGAATGACAATTTGATAGAATTCGCAAAATAGGCGCACAAAGGCTCTACCAGCCGGTGTCTGCCTGACCGTATTCGAAATAGGCCGACCGATGGCAATGCAGACAATCGACAGCGCAGCCAAATCAGTCATTATTTCGATCAATCCAAAATCGGGAGCAACGGACAATCAGGCCGTCGCACGCAAATTGGAAGGTTTGCTGCGAGAAAGCGGCTTGGAGGTCCATGTCCCCACCGAAATCGCCTCGATCCGCAAGCTCGCTTCCGAACTTCACCAAAATGGTCAACTTAGAGCTGTCGTTGCGGCCGGAGGGGACGGGACCGCCGCGATGCTGGTTAACGAGTTGCCTTTTGCGTTTCCACTTGCCGTTTTGCCACTTGGCACAGAAAATCTGTTTGCCAAGTATCTGGACGTCTCCTCTGATCCTGAGCAGCTGTGTGAGCTGATCCTGGACGGTCAGATGGCGTCGTTGGATGTGGGACGGGCGAACGAAAAATATTTCCTCGTCATGTGCAGCTGTGGTTTCGACGCGGACGTGGTGAGCCGTTTGCACTCGGCTCGGAAAGGCCATATTAGCCATTGGTCCTATGCCCGACCGATTATCGACGCGATTAGCCGTTATCGGTATCCGACCCTCCGAATCCAGGCCGATGATTCGGGTGAGGTCATCAAGTCGAAATGGGCATTTGTGTTTAACATCCCAAGATATGCAATGAACTTGCCGATTGTCTCGGATGCCGACAGTATGGACGGCAAGTTGGATTTGTGTACTTTCCGCGGTGGAAATTTATTGCGAGGATTGTTCTACTTGGGCGGTGTAATTTTTCGCCAACATCGGCGTTGGAAAGATACTCGTTTAGTGAAATTTACGACGCTTCGAATTGAATCCGACGAACCGGTTCCCTATCAGCTTGATGGGGATCCCGGCGGACAGCTACCATTGAACATTCGAGTTGAACCTGGCTACCTCAAGGTCATTGTTGCGAAGACCTGGATATCGCAAAATGAACGAGTGCCCCAAAACACCGGTTTAGCCCAACCCCACTGACTCGTCCGTAGATTCTCAACCGAAAGACCAAGTTGCCGAACAACCCCGTTCAGATCGACCAGATTCAGTGTGGCAAGGGCAGCGAACTGACTGTCATTTCCGGGCCGTGCGTCATTGACCGTCGAGACGTCGTGATGACGATCGCCGAGCGGATGAAAACGACATGCGATGGGCTAAATCTGCCATTTATTTTCAAGGCTTCCTTTGACAAGGCGAACCGAACGAGCTTAAATTCGTATCGTGGAGTAGGGCTTGAGGCGGGGCTGAAGATCCTTGCGGAAGTCCGAGACGAATTCCGGATTCCGGTGACCACCGATATTCACTTGCCCGAACAGGCTAAGCCAACCGGCGAAGTCTGCCAATTGCTTCAGATCCCGGCATTTTTGGCTCGCCAGACTGATTTGTTGACGGCCGCAGCCCAGACTCAGCGGCCGATAAACGTCAAAAAAGGGCAGTTTATGGCACCATGGGATATGGAGCATGTGATCAGTAAACTAGTGGGCTCTGGATGTGAGGATATTCTCGTTACCGAACGGGGAACTTTTTTTGGATACGGCCGGCTGGTGAACGACATGCGTGCTTTAGTTGAAATGTCAAAGTTCGGTGTGCCTGTTGTTTTTGATGCCACTCACAGCGTACAACAACCGAGTGCGGCAGGAGGAACAACCGGCGGGCAACGGGAAATGGTGGCTCCGTTGGCACGTGCGGCGGTTGCAGCTGGATGCGATGCCTTGTTTTTGGAAACTCATCCAGAACCCGACAAATCACCCAGTGACGGACCTAATATGGTTCCACTGGATGACATGAATCAATTATTGGAAGAACTAGTTCGAATTCGCACGGCGATTACTGCTGTGGCATAACAATCGAGCGGCGAATTCTGTTCAGGAAAACTTGATGGACGCTATTACAAAACTTCGAAGTTTGACCATTGCCTGGGTCGCAGCCTTAACATTTGGCTTCGTATTCAATGCTGGTTGCAAGCCGGCATCAGATGGAACTCTTGATTTACTTGATACCAAACTTTCATCAACCAAGATTGATGATCTAGCGAGAACGATGGATTTTGTTTTCAGCGACAAGCGATATGACCAGGATGAATTCGTAAGAATCGTCACCTTGGGCGTCAATCGGTGGAGCGTTGCTGAAACTGAATTGTTTAAGAACGATGGCTGGACCGTCGATGAATTGGACAAACCACTCACCGAGGAATATTCGGAACTACCGCTTGTTCAGCGCATGGGTGAGATGAGCTTCGGCAATACGGATCCCTACTTTTTCCAGCAATCCGCCTGGCTGAACAATATTGCCAAACGGATTTCCGAAGAAACAAATCTGAATGCATTTGAGTTACAACGCTTGTCGGCGGGAGACATTGATGCGTCAGTTGAGTCAGCAGACTTCTTAGCAAAAATTGTCGAAAAGCTAAATGACGAGTTGGCTGCCGAAGATGCGGTGAAATTGGCCGAGGGCCTTCGCGCGTTTGACTGGGTCATTCGAAACATCCAGTTGGAAAATGATCCTGATGAATTGGCCTCGGAAGCTCAAGAGGAAGCCGAAGCCGAAGAATTTGACGACGAAGACGACGACTCGTACGAAGATCCGGGGCTGGGCTACAAACGGTATCCTTGGCAGGTATTAATTTACAGTCGCGGCGACTACGTCGAGCGAGCCAAGCTGTTCATGCTGTTGGCAGAGCAACTGGGAATCGACTCGGTCATGCTTTTGGTCGGCGAGGGCGAAAAAGCGAGACCTTGGTGTCCCGCGCTATTGATCGGTGGCAGACTCTATCTGTTTGATACGAAATTAGGCTTGCCTATACCTTCTGACGTACCTGGAAAAATCGCAACGCTATCTGAGGTCAAAGCCAATCCGGAATTGCTTGAACAACTCGACTTGACCACAGAAGAGTCACTTGCAGATGACACTGACTACTGGGTCAAGTCAGACGATTTGAAATCGGTGCAGGCGCTGGCTTATTCTTCACCGGAGCATTGTTCGCGAAGAATGTTCCAACTCGAAAAGAATCTAATCGGCGATTACCGACTGTCGCTTTCATCCGATCCGAGTGAGACGATTGCGAAACTCCCCGAAATTGAGGGCTTGAGCGGCGGCGTTTGGGACATTGGTTTCAAAACACACCGGTTTCGCAAAAAACTACGTAAAGCGATCGCCGATGCCGCGGCGGGGAGTGACGTGATTGCCGACAAGATCCGTTGGCACTTCCGTGACGAGGCTTACATCGACGGGTTTTCTGTTTATCGAACCGGCCGAGCACGATATTTCAACGGGCGATTTGTGTCAGATGGCAGGCGACGAACCGCGATTGAGAGTTTTTACGCTCTGATGTACACGGACAAACAGATTTCGGATCTTGGCACGGATACGTTGTTACAGCGCCAATTGGGCATTCGAAATGAATCTGGGAACATGAACGCATTCCAACGGCAGTTGAGGAGTATTCAGGAACAGATGCGATTGGTTCGCCGCGATGCGGGCTTCTTTCTCGCTCAGTGCCATTTCGACAACGGCAACATCGGAACGGCCGCGAACTGGCTCGAACGTTGGCTCAACAGGCCCGATGCCGAACGTTGGCAACCCGGGATTGAATACCTTCTCGGTCGCTCGCTGGAAGCGCGAGGAGAATACGATCGAGCGATGGAGTATTACGGACGTAGTGAAGACTCGCCGCAAAGTCATGGCAACTTAATTCGGTCGCGATTGTTGAAAAACCAGATTGAAAAATTGTGATATTGCGCGACGAGAGGTCGAGGGCTTCTGCTGAGACATGTGACTTGACCATAAGTTATTTCCCTCAATCCGTCTCCATCTCTGCCAAAGCGCGGGCCGGTGGTCGAATGGCACTTACTTTACGTCGACTCGACACCTTTTCCGACGACACGTGAGGGTCCGGGAGAGGGAAACTAAAAGATTCCTTGCGGAATCAACAACCCTCACCCGACGCTGAGACGTCGACCTCTCCCAAACTTGGGAGAGATTGGAACTAAAGTAAGTGCCATTGCATTGGGCGTTGCCCATGCGGTTAAACGACGCGCTTATATCAAGCTTGGAGCCAAAAAACGAGGTATTCGACTCACTGTGGGAAGCCTCGCTATTTATTTCCAGGCGAATGATTGGCCTGTGAGCCGTTCATAAGCTTCAATATACTTTTCGCGTGTCTTGTCGACGATTTCAGCAGGAAGTTCGGGTGGTTCACTGTTTTTATCCCACGTCGTGCTGTCGAGATATTCCCGCACGAACTGTTTGTCAAATGATGGTTGGTTTTTACCTGGTTCGTATTGATCCGCAGGCCAAAATCGCGAACTGTCGGGGGTCAAGACTTCGTCGATCAAGATTAGCTTGCCATCGTGCCAACCCCATTCGAATTTGGTGTCGGCCAGGATAATCCCCTTTTCAGCGGCGAAGTCACGGCCGCGTTGATAGATGTCAATGCTCTTGGTTTTGAGCTCATTAGCCACGTCGACACCAATAACTTCAATCATTTTTTCGAAGGAAATGTTTTCGTCGTGACCTTCTTCCGCTTTGGTCGCGGGCGTGAAAAGAGGGTTGTCAAATTTCGCACAATTGGGCAAACCTTCGCCAAGCTCAATCCCACACACGGCTCCCGTTCGTTGATAATCGCGCCAGCCAGATCCAACGAGATAGCCACGAACAACACATTCGATTGGTACGACTTCACATTTTTTGACGATCATCGTTCGACCATCGAGTTCAGCCCCGTCTAATCCAGCGGGCAGCGTGACACTATTGACGTCAGTTGAAATTAGATGATGAGGCACATTGCAGAATTCAAACCAGAACTTGCTGATTTGTGTAAGCACTCTGCCCTTGTCTGGTATTTGCGTTGGAAGAATCCAATCAAACGCACTAATGCGGTCACTGGCAACCATCAAATAATGCTCACCCAAGTCATAAACGTCACGAACTTTGCCTTGTCGAACGAGCGTAGCCACAGACTTCTCCAGATTACTTTAAGTGTTGCGAATCGGTTGTTAACGGTCTTTGAACTGCGAGTCTCCGGAACCCAGTCAAGTGGCGAAAAACCGACACCCCAGGATAGGACTCTCAAAAGCAGGAAGAACAACGATTCGCGAATATAAGATAACTATCTTAAAATCTAAAGTACCCTGCTTTGTTGTCCATGACGTGCGTGCGGAAACGGGAATGTTTGGCGTCGGTACTTGATAAACGGTGACCGATCTCAACAATAATGACAAGCCGCCGCCCTCGTATTGACGAAAATGTCTTATCTTCCCACGCTAAATCCAAACTGAAAGACAATTTACAATGGGCGAATTCAGGTTTCGACTTCCTGATGATTGGATCTTGGCGTCGCGACAGGCAAGCTCGATTCACGTCGTCGGACTTGACGGGATACCGTGGCCTTGCCGCGTGTTTACCGAAGGAAACACCCTGGTCGTCCGCCGCAACCGCGATGAGTCGGGCAAAATCTATATTGCCTATCCGTTTGACGGGTATGGTGAGTTTACCATTTGCACTGGATCGCTGCCGGAACGATCGGAGCCCTACGATCTGCTTACGGAACTGGCCCGGGGAACTTTGAATCGGTTGCGAAACCAGATTTCGATCTGGAAAGAAGGCGGGCTCGTGATTTCCGAAGAGATTGCGCGATCGACTTCGGAAGCGATTGAGTTGCTGGGCAGCTCCATTCTTGCTTCGGATCACACCGTGAAAGACAAGCACGCGCGCGAGGCGGTCCACAAAACAATGGGCATTGTGTTCTTGTTAAGTCGCGATTTTGGCGACCAGGTTTCCAAGTACCGCGTTGAACATCCCGAATCTTCTCAATTCTGGATTGCGGCCGCGGCCGCGGCGGACTTAGTCGAGTTTGAGAGGAGTGCGAACCACGCAGGTTTTGAATTGGTCCAATTGACAACCGGAGTTCTTAATCCATGGCAAATCTCCAGTGTTGAATCACAAACCAATCCGAAACGAATCATCGTTGGCCCTTTTCTTGACGCCAGCGCCGGTGGAATGGATGACGATTTGATCCGGATGGATGACTTTG
Source organism: Planctomycetaceae bacterium (assembly GCA_024638965.1). Taxonomy (GTDB): domain Bacteria; phylum Planctomycetota; class Planctomycetia; order Pirellulales; family Pirellulaceae; genus Mariniblastus. The sequence goes on along the minus strand of JAHEJI010000103.1, from coordinate 11,955 downwards.
ACCAGCGCAAACGACGCATCCTTTCAGATTGCCGAATGGCAATTGAAAATCTGCCGGCGACGACTTCTCTGTTGCATGTCGTCAGCGGGTTAAATGGATTGGGCCATCGGCATCTGGGTTACCCTCAGCAACTGGAATTAACGATCGACATGTTGCATTTGATCGAAGAGTCAACGTGCGAGACACCCAACCTGATCAGTTTTGACTTTCCATGGGCAGAGCGATTGGCGTCTTCGGTTGGCGGGATTCATCCACTTCAAATCGCCGACACACTGTTGAGGCAAGGACTCGGCGTTTCGTTTCTGGGTTTGGATATTAATCTCGACTATTGGCCGGGAGGAAGCGTCGTACGCGACCCGTTGCAGTGGATTGATATGATCGATATTTGGTCGCAGCTAGGTTTGCCGTTAGTGATTTGTTTTCGAATTCCAACGGGCAGTCAGATGAGCCCGACAAAAGACCCGAATCGAATCGTGAATGAAGTTCGAAGTAACCTGACCGATCAAGTTCGGCTGGATCTTCTAGAGACCATCGTGCCGATGATGATCGCCCGCCAATCCGTTCATGGGATGATTTTCCAGCAATGGTGCGATAGTGATGATCTGCGTTTTCCGAACGGAGGGCTGGTGGAAGACGATGGGTCGCAAAAGGCGATTGTCGACGTGTTGACCGGTCTTCGCGAAAGGTATCTCAGCTAATCTAAATGAGCCCGGCAGTCGACGATGATCGGCAGTTAGTGAACATTTGGATTGCACTACATGCGACCCACACAAACCAGGCACATGTCATCGATCGGGTTCTGGTTGCCAGCGTGTCGACTCACTGCATCGCAAATCACTTTACCGATCGCACCTGCCGTTTTGGTTTGGCTTTCTTGGATCTCCTTCAGCAATGTCGCAGTCGTCAATTGGTTACCATCTGCATCCATACTCTCGTTAATTCCGTCGGTATACATCACAACTGTATCACCGGGTGAAAGCTCAAATGTCACCACGTTGTATTCCGCGTCTTCCATGATCCCCAGGGGAAGTCCCGACTCTTTGATCGCCACCATCGAAACGTCGCCTGATTCTGACTTTCTAATAATGGGAGGCATGTGTCCGGCATTGACAATCTCGACGTTGTTTTTTTCCGTGTCGATCAATCCGATTACCAGCGTCACGAATCGATCGAGGTTCATTCCACACAGGCTGTCATTCATTCTCTGGACCGCCTCCAATGCGGTCGCTTTTGAAGCGAGAGCAAACCGGGATTCAGCAGAGACTTTGGCCATCAACATCGCAGCGGCAATTCCGTGACCGACGACATCGGCAACGATAACGGCAATTCGTGAAGGTGAAAGCTGGACATAGTCGAAATAGTCGCCCCCCACTTGTTGCATGGGCCGATAATAAGAAAAAAATTCGTAGTGCTTGATGTCGGGATTTCTTTGAGGCAGAAAGCGTTGTTGCAATTCGTGAGCAAGTTCCAGATCATTCTGGATTTCATCAGACTTTTTGACGTCTTCGAATAAGTCAACTTTTTGAATCGCCAAACTGGCTTGCAGGGCTACGGTGACGAGGATTTCCAGGTCTTCTTCGTCAAATGCAATCGAGGTCTTGAGCGTGTCAAGTTGAACGACACCGATCGACTCGTCTTTGCTGTTGATTAATGGCGCGCACATGATGGATCGAATGCGAAAATCCGCAATACTTTGACTCATGTCGAATCGCGAATCGGCCGCGGCATCACTGCTGATCAGCGACTGCTTGGACTCCATCACCTGATTGACAATCGTGCGGCTAACCCGTATTTGCTCTTCGTCTCGTGGCCGTCGAGTTTTCATTCCGACCGGCTGAATCGAACCGTCGGACGATTTCAGAATAATAAAACCTCGGTCCGCAGCCGTGAATAATTCGAACAAACATTCCAGGATATTGTCCAAGATGTCATCCCGTTCGACAGATTCGCTGAGCGCGTGAATGATTTGGATCAGCGCCTGTAACTTGTCATCGGCGTTCGCTTTGCCGCCAGGAGTGTGGTAATGCGAAGGCACGTCCAGTCGTGACATGACGGTCGAATTCCCGCCATCGTCATCGAAGATCACCGAACTTGTAATTTTCGACGGGGCGTCGATCGTATTGCGCGGTGAGACCTGTTGAGGAATCTGGTCGCCGGTGTAGAACGTGAACCGTACATCGCAGATTCGAATCTCGCTGCCATCGTACAGTTTGGTGGGTTGATGAACGGCGCTATTGTTCAGAAACGTCCCATTGCGGCTGTTCAGGTCCTGGACATAGAAGTTGCCATTCTCCTGGGCGATTTGGGCGTGGTGTCGACTCACCGACCCGTCGTCGATTTGGACATCACATTCGGGATGTCGACCGATAATAATCGGCTTTGATTTGAGTTCGATTTTTGGTTTGACGACCGAATCATCGGACGATGTTAATAGAGCCATGACGCGGATAGCCAATTTCGTTAAGTCTATTCTCCGGTCGTTTCGAAGTTCCCCCGGAGGCCTCAAGCGCCAGTTTCACAGCCGCCGTTCACTGGCACGAGTTTGTCGACTAGATTTTAGTTTTGACGTCCAAGTTTGGTCAACGTACGACAATCGAAACCAGCTTATATTCGCATGAATTTAATCCGGTGAACGTTTTCTTGCGGTCTTTTAACGAAGCCAGGCAACCTGCAAAAAAAATATCGCCGACGAGTTGAACGAAACTCGTCGACGATTTTGTCATGAACCAGGATTCTCAATCAAGAGATAGCTCAGCTATTGGCGATTATCGCTCGATCAAAAATTATTGGTTAGTGCGTGTCGCACGGACGGATAGCGGTCGTGGCGCTCTGATTGCCGGGCGAAACCGACGCAATGACGCCAAACTTAAACCAAACGCGCTCTAGCCGATTTCGTCAAGCAACCGTGCCATTGCTGTTTCAAGTTTTTCGGGCGTCTCGTAGGAGCCGTTGGCAATCTGGGCTCGAATGTCGTTGACTCGATCCATGCGGAGGTTGTTTGTCGAACTCGACTTGCTGATCAGCTGAGCCTCAGCTGAAAAATCGAGTTGATCGACTGGAGCAGCCACCGTCCCAGAGGTTGCTTTGGTGCTGTTTTGAGTCTGCAGTTTGACTGCGTTTGCATTGTGAACGCTTGAAGTTCTTCGAATTTGCATTTTTTCTAATCTCCCCGTTACGGGCTATGGATGAGTTAGGCGTTCGTCGCCGTATCAACCAGTTATATTTTAGCACAATTACAATTATTCCGCTGAGCAATCCATCTCAAAGGCGCAACAAGTTATTCCCGTTCTTTGGGCCATAAACATTGAGGGCGTAACATGGTTGGTATTGTCTCGCAAAATCTCCCAAGGGCTGCACTCCTTGTCGAGAAACGTGCCGTCCGTAACAGAGGTGACTCGCAAGCTTTGGTAAGCATGTTTGGTATCGACAATGGTTGCCAGCAGAATTGATTGTTGTTGTCCATTTCGTTTTGTTTGGTTGGCGTTCTACTCGAATGCCTGTGACGTTTTTATTGCCTGGTGAATCGGGACTTATTGTTCAAAGTGTGTCTGAACGTTTTTGCCACCTGATTCTCGACAAAAACTTGACTACGCCACGAAGTCTTTCGTTAACCACTTATCCCGTCAACCAAGCCAACTATTCTGGCCGAATTTTCAGGTTGTGGTTTGACGAGACCCCTTTTACGTGCCGCGTTATTGTTGGGTTCAAATAATCCGACCAAAAAGTGGAACAAATTATTCGGCGCAATCAAGAATCTGAGTCGGCGCGAGTATAGGGAAAATACCTGGTAGTCGACAATGTCATCCGTTTACGGAAAAAATAACTGCTAGCGAACAAATCTGACTTGGAATACGTCTATGAAGTCGTCACGATAATGCGGCCGCAATGAGGCGGTCTCTTTTCGCAGGGAATGCGTTCAACCTACTTCAAAATCCCTGCAAGTCATGAACGTACCCAAAATCGAATCGCCCAAGTTAGATCTTTCACCTAAACCAGGCCTGCCTCCGCTAATGGTTGATATGGAACGGTTTTTTGAGTTTAGCTTCTGGATCGCTGAAGAGCTTCTGGATCTTGTCGCTGAACATCGCCCTCATTTTCACGTTGAAAATAAACAGATAATTGCTGGCGATATCAGATTGCAAAAATCAGATCGGTTTGACAGCTAAGCAATTTTGCTTGTTGAGAAATGGATAAGGCGCTGGGCATCAATTCGTAGACGGAACAAGCGCTGCGCTGTTCCGGCATTGCCGAGTCTACCGCACTGCATTGCCGGAACGGCGCAGGGCTCGTTCTGGCCTACTGACTCTTGTATTCTCACGGGCGAGCGTCTTCGCAGCGGCGAACTCATGCTCCGCCAGGACGACTTGATAAACCAAAACTCCACTCCGAAACAAACCCCAAGTTCATTCGTTGCGTCTCGCGCGGCAAAACGGCATCCGGGGCTCAAAATGAGTTGTGCCACGTTCGAATGAACAAAAAAAGCCCGCTCGATGGAGCGGGCATTATGATAACGAGTGATCGTTGGGTTAAGATCCGGCGAACTCAGTTCGACGCCGGCCAAGTTGTGATTGAAGTCGCTGCACGATGCTACTGTGCATTTGACTGACGCGGCTTTCGCTAAGATCAAGCGTCGCACCGATCTCTTTCATCGTCAGTTCTTCGTAATAATATAGAATTATGATCAAGCGTTCATTTCGATTAAGACCCTTGGTTACAAGCCGCATCAAATCGTTCTTTTGGATTCGGCGAGTTGGATCTTCGCCTTTTTTGTCCTGCAAAACGTCGATTTCACGTACGTCTTTGTAACTATCCGTTTCATACCACTTCTTGTTAAGGCTGATGAGCCCAACGGCGTTGGCATCGCTCATCATTTTCTCAACTTCCTTAACGGTCAATTCCATTCTTTCGGCCATTTCCTGGACAGTGGGTTGTCGTCCCAGTTTGGCTTCCAACTTTTTACGAGCATCGTTGAGTTTACTCGCTTTGGACCGCACGAGCCGTGGAACCCAATCCATCGTTCTTAATTCGTCAAGCATCGCGCCGCGAATACGGGGGACGCAATATGTTTCGAACTTGACGCCACGATCCATGTCATATGCATCGATGGCATCCATGAGTCCGAAAACACCTGCCGAAATCAGGTCATCCAACTCGACGCCGTCGGGCAATCTTTGCCAGATTCTCTCGCCATTATATTTGACGAGCGGAAAATAGCGTTCCATTAATTTGTTGCGTAGTTCCTTGTTAGTGCAATCTGGTTTGTACTTCTTCCAGATTTCCAAAATTTCATCGGCAGATGCAACCTTTGTCGCCATGCAATCCTCCGTGACTAGTACTTAAGCGCCAGTGGCGGCGTGTTTATTGTCAAATGGTCAATGACCAAATGTTGATTTCGATTGAACGGCTACCAGATGGTGTTGTCCATAACATCAATTGGTAAAACCATGGTGCGGTGAATATCAGAATTCATGATGCCAAGTCAATGAACAAATTACATGGTCGTGTAATTTTCAGTAATGTTTTTTCGAAGGCAAATGGATTCCGGATAGCGCACACGCGAGCGCACCTGGGTAACCAGGCTGTCAAGATATCATCGGCAAAAAGAAACATTGGACTTTCAGCAATCTGGAAAAAATTCCGTTTTGCAGAGACTCTCCCCAAAACGAAAGCAAGCGCGAGCTAGCGAGAACAATATTTTGAGCCAGCGAACCAATATGGTTCGAAGGGAAATCGAAAAGCGGTCCAGTCATCCTGAAGGAGCCTAAACGACTGACGGGTCTCTCCTGTTTTCACGTGAGATTCTTCGGTCGCCCAGGTTTTGACCGAGATCATGCGGCCGACGAAGCCGCCGCGTTCAATTGTTCTGTGTTGATCTCGCCGACAACCTGGACCGGCACATCCAACGCCTCTTGACTGCCCAATACGACGATGTCGACCGGGGAGTCAATCGACAGTTTTGCGATCACAGGCCGAATGGCTTGATCCACCAAAGCGATTGGTCGGTTTCCGCTGGCCATCATCTTGCGGGCGGCGTCTTGAATCGCGTTTGCAATGCCTTCAACAACAGGCATCGGCAAATTGAGCTTGATGTCATCCTGCTCCCGCTCCCACGCGCAGGCGATCCGATGTTCCAGTTCTTCAGAGAAAGTAAACACATGAATTGGCTGATGTCTGCCAGGAGATAGTTGGTGTGTGATGTGTTTTCCAAGTCTTTGGCGGACTTTTTCCGCCAATGTCCAACGGTTCTTGTCCTTGCGAGCGTGATCGCCGAGCGTCTCCAGGATCAATCCCAAAGGACGGATCGAAACACCTTCCGCGACAAGTGATTTCAAAATCTGTTGAACCTCAGCCAGAGACAACTGGTCCGGTATCAGCTCGTTTACAACCGATGGCGAGGACTTTTGAGTTTCATCAATCAACTGTTTGGCCGCGTCACGAGTTAACAGTTGAGGCGCACACTGGATCGAAAGCTCCTTTAATTGACCAGCCAATACGTCGGTGGCGGTCATAATGACGTAGCCAGCTTCACTGGTTGCTTGTTCCGCTTCCGGAGCGATCCAGTAAGCGGGTTCGGCGTGGAGGTTCTCGCTGAAAATCCCCCTGATTGAGTCGGGATTGACCGGAGCGCTGGCAAGTCCCGTATCGACGGCTAGCAAACAGTTGGGTTCGATCACACCTTCGTCCGCCGGATTTCCCTGAACGAGAATTCGGTACTCCAATTCACCTAATTGAAGATTGTCCCGCACACGAATCTTGGGAAGAATGATTCCCAACTCGGCGGCCAACTGTTTTCTGACTTGTGCAATGGCAGCCAACAAACTTCCGCCGGATGCCGGATTGGCGAGCGGAATCAAGTGGATGCCCAGTTCCATCTCCAGGATGTCGTTGCTGAGCAGTTTGTCGATGGTGACTTCTGCTGGTTTCGCAGCAGTCACTTGTGCGGTGTTCGTGCTGGATTGATCGCTGGATCCGTCGGACTTCTTTGTCACATAATATGCAATTCCAAAACAACAGGTGCCCAGTAACAGCAAAGGAGTTTTGGGCATTTCCGCCAACAATAACGCGCCCAAAAATAGCGCTGTAAGCACCAACACAACCGGATTCGCAAAAACCTGTTTCAGCGTGTCGGCAGGCAAATCTGATTTTCTTGTGCTGCGTGTCACTAATAACCCGGCGGCAATCGAGATCAGAAGTGCGGGTAACTGACTGGCCAGTCCGTCGCCAATCGTCAATCTCGTGAAAACTTCAGCCGCTTGTGAAAGTGACATTTGGCTAGTCAGACCGATCACAAGTCCGCCCGCAATGTTGATCAGCGTAATCAAGACACCGGCAATTGCATCACCCCGCACAAACTTGCTCGCTCCATCCATCGACCCGTAAAAATCCGCATGAGCCGCGACTTCCTGACGGCGGCGTTGAGCCGTTTCATTGTCGATGACGCCCGAATTCAAGTCCGCGTCAATCGACATTTGCTTGCCCGGCATTCCATCGAGTGCGAAACGAGCGGCAACTTCGCTGATTCTGGTTGCACCTTTCGTGATAACGACAAATTGAATCACGACGATAATCGAAAAAATCACAAGCCCGACTGCAATGTTGTTGCCTCCAACGAATTCGCCGAAACTATGAATGACACCACCGGCAGCCATCTCACCATCGATTGCACCTTTGGTCAAAATCAAACGAGTCGTTCCGATATTGAGCGCTAATCGCGCCAGAGTCGTGCCCAGAAGCAGTGACGGGAAAACACTCAGTTCCAACGGTGACTTAACGAAGATCGTTGAGAGCACCAGAATCATGGCGACGGTGATATTTGCAGCTAGCAAAAAGTCCATCACGGTCGGATGAAGCGGCACAAAGATGACGAACAGAGACGCAATGATCGCTAACGGGAGCAGTAGCTCGGTCCATCTTTTGTAGTTTTGCACGAATTTCAACCGCTTTGAATTTGGTTCAGCAACTATCGATCTTTAGCCAAAACCTGTTTTGCCGCGCAGAAAGTTAGAAAAAGTATCAAGCTGAGTCTAGTGCGGTTGGATTGAGGCCGATTTTGGACCCAATCGATCTTGAATAAGCTTCGCATTCTCCTAAAATCCTCCAAATTCTTCAGAACCCAGACCATGTCGGCGTTCCGTTCGATCCGAGGAGTAAATTATGTTTAGCGCAACAAGGAAGTTGCCGTTTGCCGCGTTCACGGGGATCAGTTTTATCGCATCGAAGTCGATTGCGCAGGACGCGGCAGCTCAAGTCGGTGCCGAAGTGGTAGAAACGCTGCACAAATCGGGAATTGGTACAACTTTAAAAGAGGCATTTCTTGAAGGCAAAATAGAAGCTTGGCAGTCATTGGCCATCGATTACGGTCCGCGAGCCGTCATTCTTATCGTGGTGATGATTGTCGGGTACATGTTCGCGTCCTACCTTGGTCGCATCAGTGGCAGTGTTGTTTCGAAAAAAGTCGATTTGACGTTGGGTCGTTTCATCAGCAAGGCGATTCGAAATGGCCTGATGCTAATTATGTTTCTTGGGGCGCTTACCTATTTTGACGTTGATGTAACAAGCGTTGCCGCGATCCTTGCCGCACTTGGATTCGCCATCGGCATGGCCTTACAAGGAACGCTTTCCAATTTTGCAGCTGGCGTCATGTTGTTGGTTTTTCGTCCATTTAAAGTGGATGACTATATTGTCGTCGCCGGAACCGAGGGAACGGTCGAAGAAATTGACTTGTTTACGACCCGTTTGAATTCGCTCGACAATCGTCACTTGATCATTCCCAACGGAGAAATCTTCGGCAGCTCGCTTGAGAACTACTCGCACAACCAGCATCGACGTGTCGACGTCAACGTAGGGGCTGATTACGGGGCGGATCTACAGAGGACTCGGGCAGCTCTGGAAGAAGCCGTGCACAATATCGAGGGCTCGGTGACGAACCCCGAGCCACAAGTCTATTTGTGGGAGTTGGGGGCCTCCTCAGTGGATTGGCAAGTTCGTGTTTGGTGTCGTCCGGCGGATTATTGGGAAGTTCGCGAACGATTGACAGCAGCCGCCAAAGAATCGCTTGGTCGGCACGGAATTGGGATACCGTATCCGCAACTAGACGTTCATGTTGTTGGCAAGGTGTTAGCGCGAGCAGCGGCGTAGTGGCGTGGAGTAACGGCGAAATACAGAATCAACAGCGCTGTGCGGACTTGGCATTTGCAGTGTCGCACAACAGGGTAATTGCAATTGTCCCAATTGCAGAACATTAGACATCACCATGTGATGCTCAAAACAATTGAGACAATCGTTGCTACACTGGTCGCGAGGCAAAACGTCGTATCGCATTTACTTCGAAGCGTTTGCCATCGCATCAAGCTCTTCCAACTTAAGCCGAACGCACAAGATATAAGGTTGTTCGCCCTCGTCCCAATGCCCGTAGGTCGTGGTGACGATGGTGTCGTCGGGAAGAATCTCCACACCCGGATAGGCACAATCCCAGCGGTTCTTGTTGTCTTTCAATCGCACATGGTATTGGCCATCGTTTCCATTTACCAGATCTTCATATGTCCCAACCCAGGCAACCCAATCGCCTTCGTATTCCGAATCGCAGTTGGCTGGCATCCGACGTCGAAAGGAAATGAACAAACGCCCGTCAGAAGAATAGGTTGCCGTGTGCCGATCACCATTGAGCGAGTCTGGAAGGTCGATCGGTGCCGTCCAGTTCTCTCCTTCATCCTTGGAAAAAATAATCTGTGAATTGTGGCGGCGACTGTTTTCACGAAGTAAACAGGCGAGTTGATTTTTGTCCGGCGAACGAACGATGCCGGGTTCACAAATGTGTTTTTCGGTAGAAGTGATGATGCCAATTGGATCTGACCATGTCAGACCACCATCGACCGACCTGGTTTTATAGAGCGTGAACTCACGAGGCTTTTTTTGCTTGTTTTCGGAGGAAATGAATCTTCCATCATCGTGAAACATTGCCATGTAATGGCCGGGGCCAGTCCGCAACGGAAACAAAGTACCCATGACCACAATCCCGCCCCAGTCGCCTACCTGTTCCAGTTCGCTCCAGCTTTCGCCGTTGTCTTCGGAGACCGCCATCCGGGTCGGGTACAAACCAGAAAACATGATGACGCGCTTTTTCCCGTCCGGTCCGATGACCCGATGCAAGGTGGGAACTTCTTTCGAAGTCTTCCAAGACTCAGGTGTGGGTAAGCGGTCCGTCCAGGTCCGTCCGCCGTCCGAGCTTCGTTTGTAGACGACTCCTCCTTTTCCATGCCCCTTGGGATAGACACAAAGAATCGTCTTACCGTCTTCAAGCAGGCAAGTCGTTGGGTGACCGAGGTATTGGTCTTGTTCTTTGTCGACGACGACTTGACGATCGCTGTCCGAATCGAGATCAAGCTTGATCAGTCCTTTTTCTTGATCCGGATTTGGTTCTTGCGCGAGAGAAAAAAAGCAAGGAGATACCAGCAGGTATACAACTGTTGAGATCAAGATTTTATGAATATTCACTCGGTTCCTCTCGAAGCAAAAACATGATTCCTTGCGGAATCGTTTAACTCTCACCCGACGCTGAGACGTCGACTTCTCCCAAAATTTGGAGAGGTAGTTGTAACGTTAGCTCTATTCGGTTAACGCCATCTACGCATACCTAAGCACTCGTGACCGCAGACAATTTCTCGGCGGTTCGTGAAATAATCTTGCCGGCAGCTTGAGCGTCTTCTTGTGTGATGTGCAAATGCGTTACCGCGCGGACATGTTCCGCACTGAACGGGAACATCCAGGCCCCTTCATCTTTCGCGGCCGCGCAAAAATCTGCCGCGGTGCCGAGGCCTGAGCCGACTTTGAAGATGACGATATTTGTATGAACATTTTTCGTATCAATTTCCAGACCATCCGTTTTGGCGATTTGGTCTGCAATGATCTGGGCCGTCTGATGATCGTCTGCCAATCGATCAATATTGTTGGTTAATGCGTATAAAGCTCCTGCGGCGATAATTCCCGATTGTCTCATCCCGCCGCCGAACAACTTGCGGTGGCGGCGCATTTGAGCCATATGACTTTGATTGCCGACAAGTGCGGAACCCACCGGTGCTCCAAGACCCTTGCTGAAACAAATGCTCACGGTATCGAAATGTTGAGCCCAATCTGCGGCCGATTTTCCCGAGGCGACTACCGCGTTGAATAATCTTGCACCGTCGAGATGCGTGGTCAGTCCGTTTTTGTGAGCCCACTCGCACATTTCGGCGACGCCTTCATAGGGCAACACGATTCCGCCGCCCTTGTTGTGAGTGTTTTCCAAACATAACAATCGCGTCTGTACCGCATGTTCGTCATTGGGACGAATCTTGTCGACGAGCTGCTCTAAATGCATGACATGGCCCGGACCATCAATCATCCGCGGAATCGTCTGACTTAACTGAGCAAAAGCGCCTTGTTCGTAATTGTAAATATGGCAGCCGGATTCACAGATAAATTCGTCACCCGGTTTACAGTGCAGTCGCACAGCGACTTGATTGGTCATGGAACCCGATGGCATGTACATCGCGGCTTCTTTGCCGAGCATTTCCGCCGTATGTTCCTGCAGCCGAGCAACCGTGGGGTCGACGTCGATCACATCGTCGCCGACCGGTGCACTGGCCATTGCCGCGCGCATTTCCTGAGAAGGTTCAGTTACGGTGTCACTGCGAAGATCAATCATGAGTTTTTCGGCTGAATTGGAATGCTGAAAGTCTGACACGCATTCTAATTGATCGAGCGAAGTTGGGACAGAAGCAGGGTTTCAGTTAAACGCAATGCCTTTCAACGAGAGATCGAAAACGGTCAAGTCATCCTGAAGGAGCCTAGCCCGCATTTCTCAGTGTGCCGTTAAAGGTTAATCAATTCTAGTGGGTGCGAATCCCACCCGGCAACTTGTCGCTCCAGCCGGTAGCACTTGGGGCGGTTCGTGGAGGTAACGAAATGGACTGAAGC